>CASFAA010000040.1 GCA_949292505.1 uncultured Oscillospiraceae bacterium | reverse complement strand
CATCGCTTTCCCTCAGGAGAAAAGCTTGCTTTGATACTGGGGAAAGCATCGCTTTCCCTCAGGAGAAAAGCTTGCTTTGATACTGGGGAAAGCATCGCTTTCCCTCAGGAGAAAAGCTTGCTTTGATACTGGGGAAAGCATATACTTCCTTGAAGGAAAAAGCGTATGCTTATTTGTCCTCCGGCTTTATCCTCCAATACCCGGATGCGTCGCGCGCAAAGAGATGCTCTCCGATCAGGTCGCGCCGGATGGTGCAGAAGTCCTCGTGAAACTCCGAAAGAATCACGTTGACCTCCCTCTCGGCGTACTTTTTCCCATACTCAAATCGCTCCGCGATCACCTCGAGCACAATGCGCCGCTTCTTCTGCTGCGCCGGGATGGATGTAAGCTTCCCGTACTCGAAGAACGTGTCGATCACCTTCTGCCGGTACTGCGCGTCGCGCTGCCGCTGCAGCTCCGCTTCATCCGACTGCTCCTGCAGAATGGAGAGCAGCGTCACGTCGAACAGCTCCCGGTTGAGCGAGGCCATCGTGTAATACTGGCTCTTGCGGGTGACGACCGCTCCGGCCTCCACCAGTTTTTTCAGATGAAACGAAACCGTGGGCGGCGACACATTCAGCCGTTCCGCCAGGCGCTCGACATACATATCCTCCACTGCGAGCGATTTGAGTATCTGCAGCCTCGATTTGTCGGACAGGCATTTGAACAGGCGAATCGCCTCCGTCTCCTTCACAGTCTTCCCTCCCAGATCTCAATGAATTTGAGCCGAACCTTCCGCGCGGCGCTGAGCTTGAGACTCTCAATCCGCATTTTTCCGGCGTCGCCGTGCTGCTTTGCCTTTTCGTACGACGCGTTCCACGCCGCCGGAAGCTGCTCCGCGCGCCGCAGGAAAAACTGCCTGATCGCCTCCGCGTCCCCGCCGCCCTGCTGCACAGCGGAGGCCAGCACGGTGCGGAACACGCCGTAAATGTTTGCCTTGATTTTCTCAAAATCGGACTCGTCCGCCCGATCATCCGCATGAAGCGCCTCCCGCCGCCTCATGCAGTCTGCAATCTGCGCCTCCAGCCAGCTGTTCATGGCGCCAAGCTTCTCTTCCATACCGTTCTCCCTTCTGTCTGCGCGCCGTGCGGCGTCCTCGTGATTTTCTGATTTAATTATATATTGATCTAATTAAAAAGTAAATTATAATTTGATAATCATATAATTAAATTTCAGGCAGAAAAAAACCGACCCGGCTTGTCCGGATCGGCTTTATCCTGCTGAAGCTGCGGCGCCCCGCTATCCGCGGCCAAGGCGCGCATTCAGTCTGTCCGAGAGCCTGCGCAGCGGCCTCCAGAGCGCAAGCGTGAGCACCGTGTTGGAAACGCAGTGCACAAGGTCAAACGGGATCCCGGCCACCCAATAGGAAAACCCTGCCGCAGGTCCGCCTGCAAGGAAATACGGGAGAGCGCACAGAAAGCCGAACGACAATCCGAACGCCCCCGCGACGGCCGCCCACACCGGGACGGGTCTTTCCCTCCTGCGCAGCAGGAGGCCGATGATTGCGACGAGCGGCCAGATATACAGGTAGCTGAACCACCACAGGCCGAAGCCGTAGAAAATCCCCTCGAGCAGCAGAAAGCCCGGCAGGATCAGAGGCACCAGCCGCGGGAAGGAGGCCGCGTACCACAGAATCAGCACGGCACACAGATGGACGTTCGGCAGGAACGACAGCGCCACCTGCTGTACAAACAGGATGGCCGTCAGCAGCGCCGCAAACGCCAGCTCCAGAACGGTGCGCTTCATGTTACCATCCCGTCTTGAGCGTCAGCTCGTAGCGGTCGCCGTCGGCGATGGGGGTTGCATCAACGGCTGTGTCCACCTGCGCGCCGCCCTTCGTCACGCACCACCACTCCTGCTTCGTGTCATCGGCGGTTACGCCGTCAACCATTGTCAGGAACAGCCCGTAGGGGCCTTCCTCTCCCGAAACCATGTTTTCCTGATCGAGCGCCCCGCGCAGGTACTCCTCCTCCGTCACAATGGTGTGGGTTGCCGTCGTTTCGTCTCCGACAATGACCTCCACGGTGATCGTCTTCTCGCCCTGCTGCGCCTGCGGGCGAAACGCCAGATAGACCGCAAGCAGCACCGCGGCGGCGCAGACGAGCGCGCCGATTCCGAGAAGGGCCTTTTTCCTGTTCATCGCCTGTCTCTCCTCTTAAAAGAACATCCCCTCGGTGTACTGCTCCATGAAGACGGGGTCAGTCGAGAGGTCGACGGTCTCCGCCGCGTTTGCCATGGCCTCGCTCTCCGCGCGCAGGGCCTTGTCGAGCAGGAGCATCGACGCGCCGTCGAGCGACGCGTTGCCGATGACGCGCGTGCGCGGGACAATTGACAGCGGAATCAGCCCGATTTTCCCGGCGCTGCCGAGGTCAAGATAGCTGCCGAAGCCGCCCGCGACAAGCAGTTCCGAAACGTCGTCCATCGTGAGCGACGCCCGCTCCACGAGCGTGTACATCCCGGCGCAGACGGCGCTCTTCGCGAGCTGGATCATGCGCACGTCCTTCTGGGTGAGGGAGACGTCCCCCGAAAGGGGCGTCGGGTCGCCGTCGAGCAGACCTGTCTCGTCGAGCGCTTCGAGGTCGAGCAGGCAGGCGAGCGCGTCCACGACGCCGCTTCCGCACACGCCTTTCGCGTCCTTCCCGCCGATGACATGGGCGCAGAGCTCCCCGTCCTCGACTGTCATGTGATCGATCGCGCCGTCGGCTCCCTGCATTCCCATCGAGAGGCCCGCGCCCTCAAAGGCCGGACCGGCCGCCGTGGAGCAGCAGCGCAGCTTCCCGCCGTGCCACAGCGCCATCTCGCCGTTCGTGCCGACGTCCGCGAGCAGATGCGTTTTGTCCGAGCGGCACAGCCCGCTGGACGTAAGCGCCGCGGTGATGTCCGCGCCGACAAAAGCGGAAATGCAGCGCGGCAGATAGACCTTCGCCCCTTCGCAGAGCGGCAGGGCGAGGGCGGCGGCGTCCGTCTCTTCGCCGAACAGCCTGTCCGCCTCAAACGGCGCGCGGGACAGCGCGTCCGGCGCGCTCGCGGTGAGCAGGTACAGCATCGCCGTGTTTCCGGCAATCACCGCGCCGTCCAGCTCCGCGGGGGAAAGCCCCGCCTTTTCGCACAGCTCGGCGAGAAGGGCGGTGATCCCCTCCCGGACGCAGGCCGCCAATTCCTCGCGCGCGCCGTCCATTGACGCCTGAATGCGCGAGATGACGTCCGCGCCGAAACGGCTCTGCGGGTTCATCCGCCCGCCGGAGGCCAGAAGCCGCCCGGAGGCGTCATAGATCCGCGCGGCGAGCGTCGTCGTGCCGAGATCGACGGCCGCGCCGTACCGGGAAAAGGCGGGGCGCACGGCGGCCACCCGCCCCGCGCCCCGCGTCGCGATCTCCTCCCCGGAGGACACGGCGGCTTGTGCCTCGCAGTCCCCGAGGACATAGGTGCGGCACGCCAGCCGCACGCCGGCGGCCAGCTCCTCCGGCGAGAGCAGCTGCCGCTCCTGCACATCCGGCTCGCTGAGCGCGCCTCGGGCCTTCACGCGGCACTTGCCGCAGCGCCCCAGCCCGCCGCACGGCCACGACGTCGAGACGTTCGCGCGCGCGAGGGCGTCCGAGAGGCGGATGCCCGCCGGGACGCTGTATTCGGTTCCGTTGACGGTCAGCACCGGCATACCAGGTTCCTCCTCACGGGTTGAAGAACAGCGCCCCGAAATAGGTGACGGTGTTCGCCCCGTTGATGTACTTCATGCCGCACAGCTTCGCGAGCTGGGAGACGTTCACGCCGTACGT
Organism: uncultured Oscillospiraceae bacterium; assembly: GCA_949292505.1. Lineage (GTDB taxonomy): Bacteria > Bacillota > Clostridia > Oscillospirales > Acutalibacteraceae > Caccousia. The sequence goes on along the minus strand of CASFAA010000040.1, from coordinate 17,336 downwards.
CTCGAGCGAAGCCATCGCGAGATCGGGATGGCGGCACGGCTCGTTCGTCTTCTTCGCGCAGACGGAGCAGACATGGCAGCCGCCCGCGCCGAGGTGCAGCGCCGCGGAAAAGCCCGCCGACGCGAACACAGGCCGCAGCGCCTCGGAGACCCTGCTGTGCACGGCGGCGGCCTCCATCATCCCTTCAAAGTCGTAGCTGTCCTCGAGCTGGCCGATCGTCTGGTACACGAGGGCGTACTCGAATCCCTTCGCCCGGGCGATCAGCTCGTCGATCGGGCCCGCGTCCGGCGGGCACATCCAGCATTTTCCGTAGTTGCCGCAGGCGTTCGACTCGCACGCCTGCCGGAAGGCGGGTTCAAACTGGATGTCCGCCACCTTCGCGACGCCGGCGTGACAGCCGGCCGCCTCGACGCGGGCAAGCAGCTCCGCAAACTCCTGCATCAGTGCTTCCTCCCTTTTCCGTTAAGGCTTCCAGTTCGCGGCGATCTCCTCGCGGATAATCGCGATGAAGCGTTTGGCCTTCTCCTCGTCATGGTTGATGGTGTAGACGTCCCGCTGGGTAAACTCGAGCGTGCAGCCCTGCGCCGCGCGGAGCGTCTTGCGGATGTGCTCGCGCAGGCCGTCCTCGTCAAGCGTCTCGCCGACGCCGAGGAAATTCGGGCTCGGCTTGCGGTGGAAGATCGTCTTCCTGCCGCGCAGATGCTCGCCCATGACTTCCTCGTTGCACCACGGGGAGCAGCTCACCTTTCGCAGGTTTTCGAGCGTTCCGACAAACTGCCACACCGGGTCGACCGGCTCGCAGCAGCCGTAGGAGAGCAGGCCGTACCGCTCCGCGACCTTCCTGTAATACGGGAAGATAAACTCGCCGTACATCTCGGGCGAAATACTGACGGTCTCCTGCGAATCCATGAAGCCCCACACGTCGCGGGCGCTTTCCGCCTTGCCGGCGGGCAGCTCGGACGTGAAGCAACGGCTTCCCTGGCCGACCATCTCGTACCCCGCCGTCGGCAGAAGCAGCTTTTCCTTCGCGAGGAAATCAAAGTAGGCGAGATAGTCGTCCGTGAGGCCGTCCATCATCTTGTGGAACAGCTCCGGGTAGTCGTACATGGAGAAGCACATCGTCTCCATGCCCATCAGATGCACGACGTCCTGCGTCGGGACGGCATAGAGGCCGTTCATCACCATCTTCGGCGGCAGAATGTCGCCGAACAGCTCCCCGGCCAGCTCAAATTGCTTCTGCGTCCCCTCGCGGTCGACGCCGAAGGTCGATTTGCCCACCTTGTCCCAGTCCTCCTCGAGGTCGGAGACGAGATATTCAAAGTGATGCCCGAGGGCGTTGTCGCCCGAGGCGAAGGTTCGCTTGATCTCGTGGCCGAAGGGGATGAACCAGGTGTGCCACGAGACGGGATAATAGTCCGGGACGACCCAGTCGTCGTCGAACAGCGTCAGGTTGAGGAAATTGCGGTAGAGCGACGCTTCGATCCCGCGGCCCTCCTCGCTCTCGCAGCGCAGCCGCTGGGGGATCACCTCCTGCTCGAAGGTGTCGAGCTCGACATGCACGATCGGGCGCTCGCCGCAGAACGCGTTGTGGCGCTTCCACAGCGCGGCGCGCTCGAGATTTTTGATGCTGTGCGCGGCCTCGAGCTGAAGCCGCGCGGTCTCTCTGAGAATTTCCCTGTCCTTCTGCGTCAGCATCGGTCACGCCTCTTTCTTATCGCGGTAGAACTCCGCGACGGCGGCGAAGAAGGCGTCGATGTTCTCCCACTTCGAGAGCGGCGGGATGTCGCAGCCCGAGGAGATCACAAAATTCTTGTGTCCGCCGCAGCGCTCCAGCAGGTCGATCGTGGCCTTGCGGATCGATTCGGGGGTGCCGCCCCGGAACTCGCCGGCGGGGTCGATGTTGCCCATGACAACCGTATCCTCCGGCACGAGGGCGATGGCGTCCGCCATGTCGATGGCGTTGCCGAAGTGGAACGCGCCCGCGCCCGTTCTGAGGATGGAATCCATCATGCGCAGCACGGCGTTGCCGCAGTTATGGTAGACGACGAGGAAATTGTCGTCCTGGACGGCGTCGACAATGCGGCGCACATACGGCTCGGAGAACTCCTCCGCGAGGGCGGGAGAGAGCAGGCCGGTGACCGGCTCCGCGATGACGACGCCGTTCGCGCCGAGCTTCTTATACTCCATGCAGTACGCCGTGAGGAAGGCCGTGGCCTTCTCCATGACGATGTGCACCATGTCGGGCTCGTCGTAGCAGTCGACCATGATCTCGGTCACGTCGAGCAGGCGCGCGGCCAGCGAGAACGGGCCGATGACGCCCGCGAAGACGGGGCGGTCGGTGATGCGGTCGAGCGCCTTCTTCATCGCGTCGAGGTAGATGCCCGTTCTGCCCGCGCCGACAGCCGGGACGGCAAGCTCGTTCGCCTCGTCCTCGTCGGTGACAAGCGCGCCGGTCACGGTGGGAACCTCGTCGTCGGAGACGCGGATCGTCGAGCCGAAGCACTCCGCCTCAAGGGAGAGATCCATCAGGCTCACCGCCGCGGCGGCGTCCGTGCGCTCCGCAACGAGCGCCATGCCCTTCGCCTGCGCCTCGCTGTCGGAAATCAGCTCGCGCACGCTGATGCCCATGAGCTGCACCGCCGGGAACGAGAGCACCGGCATGGCCTTCTTTACAGGGGACTCGCGCAGCGCGTCGAGCCACTCCTTCATATTACGCTTCATACTGCCTCCCTGTCAGGCGGTCGCCTTGCAGAACGCAACGGCGGCGTCGGCGGCGCTCGCGGCGTCGGGGGTGTAGCAGTCCGCGCCGATCTGCTCGCAGAAGGACTGGGTGACAGGCGCGCCGCCGATCATGATCTTGACCTTGTCGTGGATGCCGGCCTCGTTGGCCTTCTTGACGACGTTCTCCATCTCGCACATGGTGGTGGTCAGCAGGGCGGAGCAGCAGATGATCTGGCAGCCCTGATCGATCGCCGTCTGGACGTACGTCTCGGGGGCGACGTCGGTGCCGAGGTCGATGACCTCGAGGCCCTTGCCCTCCATCATCATCTTCACGAGGTTCTTGCCGATGTCGTGCAGGTCGCCGCGGACGGTGCCGATGCAGACCTTGCCAGCCGCCGTGACGCCGGCTTCGGCCATCAGGGGCTTGAGCAGGGAAGCGCCCATGTTCATCGCGCGCGCCGCGACGAGCACCTCAGGCACGAAGACCTCGTTGTTCTTGAACTTCTCGCCGATGATGCTCATGCCGCTCAGGAGGCCCTCGTCAAGGATCTGCTCGACCGGGATCTTCTCGTCGATCGCCTGCTGGACGAGCTGCTTGACAACCTTCGCTTTGCCCTTCTGCAGATTCTCGGAAATTTCATTCAAAATACTCATGTTACTCTCTCCCTTTTTCATCTATTTTGGGCGTGTGCCCGTTTTCCTCAAATATAGCCCTTCCAGCCCAATTTGAATTGTAGTTTTGAAATCTTTTTGGTAAAATCTTATCCTCTTTCTTGACACTCCAAAAAATGTGCCATACAATGGAGCCAACGAAGGGAGGCGCGGAAAATGCGCGAGGAAGCGTTCGACAGAAGGCTCGCCGAGGAGTGCGCGCGGGCGTTCTCGCTCTCCACGGGGCTCGGCTGCACGCTCTCAGACAAGAGCGGCGGCGTCTTCGCGGACTTCGGGTACAGCTGCGAAAAATGCCGCCTGTGCGAGGCCACGGGCGGGGCGCGCATCGACTGCGTGCGCGCGCACATCTACGGCATGACGGAGGCGGAGCGCTTCGGCGGGAAGTACATCTATTTCTGCCCGATGGGCCTCACGTGCTTCGTCTCGCCGATTCTGAGCGAGTACGGCGCGGAGGCGAAGATCACCGTCGGGCCGTTCATCATGGTCGAACGGCAGGATTTTATCGACTGCGAGCTCGTCGAAAACGCGCGTCTGACCGGGGAGACGCTCGAGGCCGCCGTGCGGGCGGTGGAAAACGTCCCCCTCGCGCCGCCTGAGCGCGTCAACCAGCTTTCGACGCTTCTGTTCATGGCGGTGGGCTTTCTCAACAACGTGTCGGCGGAGAACCGGCTCCTCCAGAACCGGCGCTCCGACGCCATCCAGGGGCAGATCACGGCCTATATCCAGTCGCTCAAGCGCGAGGGCGACTCGCGCGACTACCCCTTCGATCTCGAGCGGCGCTTCCTTTTGAGCATCGAGCGCCGCGAGCGCGAGGAGGCGCAGCGGCTGCTCAACGAGCTGCTCGGCGCAATTCTGTTTACGGGCGGCAGCGACTTCGAGCGGATAAAGCTGCGCGTCTACGACCTGCTCGTCCTCATCTCGCGCACCGCCATCCAGAGCGGCGCGGACCCGCACCGCACGCTGCGCCTGAACGAGGAATCCTCGCGCGTCCTGACGGACTTCCACTCCATCGACAGCCTCTGCCTGTGGCTTTCCGGCGCGCTCGCGGGGTATATGGACGAGCTGTTCACCTACGCGGACGCGAAGCACGCCGACGTCATCCACCGCTGCATCCAGTATCTCGGCGAGCACTACGCGGAGCCCATCACGCTGCGCGAGGCCGCCGAGCACGTCTACCTCACGCCGCCGTACCTGTGCCGCGTCTTCAAGCGGGAGACGGGCGTGACCTTCAACGAATACCTCAACCGCCTGCGCGTCAGCAAAGCGAAGGAGCTTCTGCGCAGCCCCGAGCTGCGGCTGACCGACGTCGCCCAGCTCGTCGGGTACGAGGACCAGAGCTATTTCACGAAGGTCTTCAAGCGCGTCACCGGCCTACTCCCGAGCGCGTACCGCCAGAAAAACCTCTCGCCCCAGTCCGGGGAGAAGAAATGAGCCGGAGACAGCTGCGCTGCCTGCAGAAAGGGCGTCATCCCTCTCCCTTCCTGCTGCGGCTCAGCTCCCGGCTGAGATGAAACTCATCGCAGAAGCCGAAGTTTTCGGCGGCCTGGCGGAGGCTTGCGCCCGGATTGGAGGCGAGGAAGGCGCGGGCGGCTTCCAGCCGGTACCGGCGCTGGTACTGATAAGGGGTCATGCCCATGACGGCGGAGAAGCGCCTCGAGAGCGTCTTCGGGCAGAGGAAGAACTGCGCGGCGAGCTCCTTCTCGCGGACGAAGCGGAAGGAGTTCTCCCGCAGGTACCGCGCGGCGCGGTGGGCGAGCTCCTCGTCCGCGCCGGGGGACGGCGCGCGCTGCGCCTCCCAGAGCGCCGCGAGCAGCAGGCAGAACAGCGCGGAGAGCCGCGTCTGCCGCACCGGGGACTGCACCGCGAACTGCTGCGCAAGCTCCTCAAACAGGCGGAGCACCTCCGGCCGCGCGGCGCAGGGAGTGAACGGAGAGAGGGAAAGGCCGTCGGACGGGGTGAGCTCGTCCCCGGAAGGGCGCGGCGCGCGGACGTGCAGATAGATCGTCCTGGTGCCGTCGCGGCAGGGCCGGACGCCCCAGTGACGCCGCCCCGCCGTGAGGAGCAGCACGTCGCCGGGGCGCAGGAGATAGGCGGTTCCTTCCTCAAAGACCTCCCATTCGCCCTCGAGCAGATAAATGAAATCGTGCTCCTCCATCACGCGGTCCGGGTGGGGGATGCCCTCCGCAAACCGGTTGTGGTACGCCTCCCGCACCTCGTACGAGGCCGGGAGGGAAAACAGCGTTTCCGCCACGCCTTGTCCCTCCTCTCCACCGGGCTTTCCCAATGATACAAAGCGCCGTTCCGTTTTATCAATGGATTCCGGCGCGCGTTCGCGTTAGTATGATGATAGCGCGAAAGCCGGCCGCGCGTCAAGACAGGTCCGGCGTGCAGAAGGAGGAAACACAGCATGAAAAACGGAAAACTCAGAGCCGTCGTCGTCGGGCTCGGCTTCGGCGGCGCGTTTGTGCCGATCTGGCGCGATCATCCGGACGTGGAGGAGGTCGGTATCTGCGAGCTTGACCGCTCCCTGCTCGACCGCGTTTCCCGCGAGCACGGGATTTCCCGCGTCTACACGAGCCTCGACGACGTTCTCGCCGACGGGGAGATCGACGCGGTGCACCTCGTGACGGCCATCCCTGACCACGCGGAGCAGACGGTGCGCGTCCTGAACGCCGGGAAGCACTGCGCGTGCACCGTCCCGATGGCGACCTCGCTCGACGGCATCCGCGCCATCCGGGAGGCGGAGCGCGCGTCCGGCAAGAAATACATGATGATGGAGACGACGCTCTACACCTACCAGTATCTGTTTGTGAAGCGTCTCCTTGAGTCCGGGGAGCTGGGGCGCATCCAGTTCCTGCGCGGCTCGCACTATCAGGACATGGAGAACTGGCCGCCGTACTGGCTGGGGCTGCCGCCGTTCTGGTACGGCACGCACGCGATCGCGCCGCTTGTCGGCCTTTCGGGGAGCCGCATCACATCGGTTTCCTGCCTTGGCTCCGGCTCCATGCGCGAGGAACTCGTGAAGCCGTACGGCAACCCGTTCCCGGTGGAGAGCGCCCATTTCAAGTTTGAAAACGGCCTCGCGGCCGAGTCGACGCGCTCCCTGTTCGAGACGGCGCGCGTCTATCAGGAGGGGCTGTTCGTGTACGGAAGCAAAAAGTCCTTTGAGTGGGGCTTTGCCGACGGGGACAAGCCGTACCTGACGAGCCTGCTGCCCGCGGACAACGCCGCGGACCGGCCGCGCGGCCTCCCGACGCCGGTGGAGGTGGTCGGCGAGCTGCCGAACGCGTACGAGTCGCTGCCTGAGCCGCTTTGGAAATACACCGTCGGCGGCGACTACGACCCGACGAACCCGCAGCTGAGCCTCAAAAAGGGCGCGGGCGGCGGCCACCACGGCTCGCACCCGCACCTCGTGCACGAGTTTGTGCGCAGCATCCTCGAAAACCGGGAGCCCGCCGTCGGCTACGCCCTCGCGGCGAACATCACCGCCGCCGGGATTCAGGCGCACGCTTCCGCTCTGCGCGGCGGCGAATGGCTCAAAGTGGAAGAGTTCTGAAAAAAGAAAAACGCTGCAAGAAAACCCACAGCCGCCCGGAATCGGGCGGCTGTGGGTTTTTGCGAAACCTTCCCTTTTGGGCCGGGAGCTTTTCAGAGCGTCGCGGCCTCGGCGCTGCGCGCCCTTCTCTCCTCGATGGCTTCCCTCAGCATCATATCCTTGACCTTCATCAGGCGGATCTGCGTGCTGCGCTCGTTTTCGTCGAGCTTCATCGTGATATAGCGGATGTTCTCCTGCATATCGGGGATCATGACGTGCTCGAGGGCGTTGACGCGGCGGCGCGTCTTTTCGATCTCGGCTGCCAGCAGCTGGCAGGACTTCTCGACCTCCGCGAGGCGCAGCAGGTCGGGGAGAAGCTCCGAGAGCGAGCGGACCGCGTCGTCCAGGTCGCCGGACGTGAACGCAAAGCCGTAGGAATAAATGTCGTTCGGGTCGGGGGTGCGCGTCTTGACGGTAAAGACGGGGATCTCGACGCTCATGACGTTTTTCACGCCCGCCTCGAGCTGCACCTCCTGCTTCGGCGTCAGGAGCGCCGTGTCGAGGACCGCGCCCCTGTCCGCGGCGCGCGCCATCGCGAAGTTGGCGTTTGCCGCCTTAAGCCCCGCCTCCACGCGCTCGCGCAGCGATTTGTTTTCGCGCACCAGCTCGAGGAACTGGCGCATCAGCTCGTCGCGCTTGTCCTTCAAAAGCTTATGCCCGCGCACGGCGGTGACGAGCTTGCGCTTGAGGCGCGTGAGCTCCATGCGCGTCGGATTTACATGCGTGCCGGCCAAGCCGTCTCGCCTCCTTTCCGGGTGTGCCGCGCGTTACTGCTTGCCATAATACTTGTCCAGGAACTCGTCCTTGATACGCTTGAGCTCGGAGCGCGGCAGGATCGAGAGCAGCTTCCAGCCGAGGTCGAGCGTCTCCTCGATGTCGCGGTTCGTCTCGTAGCCCTGGGAGACGTATTCGCGCTCGAACTCGTCGGCGAACTTCGCGTAGAGCTTGTCAACGTCGGTGAGGGCGGCCTCGCCGAGAATCGTCATCAGCTCCTTCGCGTCCTTGCCGCGGGCGTAGGCGCTGAACAGCTGGTTCATCGTATTCGCGTGGTCGGCGCGCGTCTTGCCCTCGCCGATGCCCTTATCCTTCAGACGGGACAGCGACGGCAGCACGTCGATCGGCGGCGTAACGCCGCGGCGGTACAGCTCGCGGCTCAGAATGATCTGGCCCTCGGTGATGTAGCCGGTCAGATCGGGGATCGGGTGCGTCTTGTCGTCCTCGGGCATCGTCAGAATCGGGATCATCGTGATGGAGCCCGCCTTGCCCTTCTGCCGGCCGGCGCGTTCGTAGAGGGACGCGAGGTCGGTGTACATATAGCCGGGATAGCCGCGGCGGCCCGGCACCTCCTTGCGCGCGGCGGAGACCTCGCGCAGCGCGTCGGCGTAGTTTGTGATGTCGGTGAGGATGACGAGAACGTGCATCCCGCGCTCGAACGCGAGGTATTCCGCGGCGGTCAGCGCCATGCGCGGCGTCGCGATGCGCTCGACGGCGGGGTCGTTCGCGAGATTGATAAAGAGCACCGTGCGGTCGATCGCGCCCGTTTTGCGGAAGCTCTCGATGAAGAAGCTGCTCTCCTCGAACGTGATGCCCATCGCCGCGAACACGACGGCGAACGGCTCGCTCGTGCCGCGCACCTTCGCCTGGCGGGCGATCTGTGCCGCGAGCTGGGCGTGCGGCAGGCCGCTGGCCGAGAAAATCGGCAGCTTCTGACCGCGGACGAGCGTATTCAGGCCGTCGATGGCGGAGACGCCCGTCTGGATGAACTCCTGCGGGTAGCTGCGCGCCGCCGGGTTGATCGGCAGGCCGTTGATGTCCATGCGCTTGTCGGGGAGGATTTCGGGGCCGCTGTCGATCGGGCGGCCGAGGCCGTCGAACACGCGGCTGAGCATATCCTCCGAGACGCCGAGCTCCATGCTGCGGCCGAGGAAGCGGACGCGGCTGTTGCTCAGGTTGATGCCGGTCGAGCTCTCAAAGAGCTGCACCAGCGCGTTGCCGCCGTCGATCTCGAGCACCTTGCAGCGGCGCTTCTCGCCGCTCATAAGCTCAATCTCGCCGAGCTCGTTGTAGGTGACGCCCTCCACGCCGCGCACGAGCATCAGCGGGCCGGCGACCTCCTGGATGGTTCTGTATTCCTTTGGCATCAGAAGTCCTCCTTTTGGTGCAGATCCGCGATCTCCTTCGCGAGCGCGCGGCGCGTCTCCTCATACGCGGCGTCGACCTCGCCGATCGGCGTGTACTTGAAGCGGCCAATCCGCTCGCGGGCGGGCAGCGCCACGAGATCGTTGATGGAAACGCCGTCCGCGAAGGCGGCGGACGCTTCGTCATAGTAGTCGAGCACGAGGCGCATCATCACATCCTGCTTGTGCAGGGGCGTGTAGGTATCCACCTCGTGGAAGGCGTCCTGATGCAGGAAGTCCTCGCGGATCGACCGCGCCGCCTCGAGCTTGAGGCGGTCGGGCGCGGAGAGGGCGTCCATGCCGACGAGCTTGACGATCTCCTCGAGCTCGGCCTCGTCCTGCAGCAGGCCCATCAGGCGCTGGCGCAGGTGCATCCACTGGGAATCGACGTGCTCGTCGAACCAGCCGCCCATGTTGTCGGTGTAGAGCGAATAGCTCGTCAGCCAGTTGACGGCGGGGAAGTGGCGCTTGTACGCGAGGGAGGAGTCGAGGCTCCAGAAGACCTTCACGATGCGCAGCGTCGCCTGCGAGACGGGCTCCGAAATGTCGCCGCCGGGAGGCGAGACGGCCCCGATGACGGAGAGCGCGCCCTCCCGCGACTCGCTGCCGAGGGTGCGCACGCGGCCCGCGCGCTCGTAGAACTGCGCGAGGCGGCTGCCGAGGTACGCCGGGTAGCCCTCCTCGCCGGGCATCTCCTCGAGACGGCCGGACATCTCGCGCAGCGCCTCCGCCCAGCGGGACGTCGAGTCGGCCATCAGGGCGACGGAATAGCCCATGTCGCGGAAGTATTCCGCAATCGTGATGCCCGTGTAGATCGACGCCTCGCGCGCCGCGACGGGCATATCGGAGGTATTGGCAATCAGGACGGTGCGCTCCATGAGCGAGTAGCCCGTTTTGGGATCCTTCAGCTCCGGGAACTCGTTGAGCACGTCCGTCATCTCGTTGCCGCGCTCGCCGCAGCCGATGTAGACGACGATGTCCGCCTCGGCCCACTTGGCGAGCTGGTGCTGCACGACCGTCTTGCCGCTGCCGAACGGCCCCGGCACGGCGGCCACGCCGCCCTTCGCGATCGGGAACATCGCGTCGATGACGCGCTGGCCCGTGACGAGCGGCATATCCGGCGGGAGCTTGCCCGCGTGCGGCCTTCCGGCGCGCACCGGCCACTTCTGCATCAGCGTGAGCTTTGTCTCGCCGCCGTTTTCGTTCTGGAGGACGGCCACCGTCTCCTCGACGGTGAAGTCGCCCGCTGTAATCGACTGCACCACGCCGCCGACGCCGGGCGGGACGAGAATCCGCTGCTCAACGATCGGCGTCTCCTGCACCACGCCGAGGACGTCGCCCTCCCGCACCGTATCGCCCGGCTTCACGCGCGGGGCGAATGTCCACTTCTTCTCGCGGTCGAGGGAGGGCAGCTCCACGCCGCGGCGGAGGTTGTTGCCCGACTCCTCCATGATCTTGACCAGCGGGCGCTGGATGCCGTCGAAAATGCTGCCGATGAGGCCGGGCCCGAGCTCGACCGAAAGCGGCGCGCCCGTGCTTTCCACCGGCTCGCCGGGGCCGAGGCCGCTCGTCTCCTCATAGACCTGGATGGATGCCTGGTCTCCGTGAATCTCTATGATTTCCCCAATCAGGCGCTCGCGGCTGACGCGCACGACGTCGAACATACTCGCGTCGCGCATCCCCTCGGCGATGACGAGGGGGCCGGCCACCTTCTTGATGGTTCCTTTGCTCATCCTCTTTTCCTGCCCTTTCCGTCAGTTGTTGAATATGATGTCCGAGCCGACCGCCTGCTCCACGCTCTTTTTCACGGCGCGCAGGCCGGCTCCCGTGTTGCCGGAGACGCCCGGGATCGGGATGACAGCCGGGAAGCGGCGCTCCCGCAGCCGGTCGATCTCCTCCTCGAGCTTCGCGGCGAGCGCCTCCGTGACGTAGATCACGGCGTAGGGCTCCTCGATCTGCTCGGCGAGGCGGCGCAGCAGCCGCGCGCCCTCGGCCTCCTCCTCCACGGGAAAGACGGCGAGGCCGAGCGCCGCGAAGCCGTAGACGCTGTCGCGGTCGCCCAGTACGGCGATTCTATACATACGTCTCCCTCACCTTCTCCCGGATGGCTTCCTCGGGCAGGCCGCTGCGCTTGCCGGAGAGAATCACCCGCACGCATTTGATTTCGTTCTCGCGCGCGAGAACATAGGCGGCGAGCGGCGAGATCGTAAACGAGTTGTATTTCTGCGGCCGGATCTCCTCGATGAGGAGATTGTCGCAGCGCCGCTCGAACGCGGCGAACGATTCCTCAAGCGCCTTCGCCGTCTCGGCGTAGGGCGTGGCCGCGAGATACGCGGCGAGGGCTTCCTCGCCCTCCGCGGCGGCCTGGGCGAGCGCCTCCGCATCGAGCGACGCGCACGGGGCGAGGGAGCGCCGGACAAAGTCGAGCGGCTTTTTCGTCCTCGCGCAGCGCACGGCCGTCTTCATGTCGGCGGCGGCGACGCGGCGCTCTGCCCAGGAGACGAGCAGTTCGCTCCCGGACGCCTTTGCCGCCTCGCGGATGGCGTCGAGCGCGGCGCGGTCGAGAATCACGTCGCACAGCTGCCCGTCGCGCGTGTGCAGCAGCGTCTCCATGGCTTCTTTCCCGGGGACGCGCAGCCGCTCCGGCAGCGCGTCGAAGTCGCGCTCTTTCACGGCGCGGTAGAGCTCCATCGGGTCCGCCGTGCCGCGCGGCAGGAAGTACCGGGCGGGGTCGGCGTTCATGAACACGGCCTTGACGGCCGCCTTGAGGTTGTGAAAATCCGTCTCCATGAGCAGCGCGTCGAAGAGCTCCGTCTGGTCGGGGACAAGCTCCCGGATGAGCGCCCACGTCTTCTCCTCCTCGGCGGCGAGCATCTCCTCCGCCGGGGCGGACTCCCAGCCCTTCTCGGCGAGCAGCCTGAGACAGTCGTCCTCGCTGCGCGCCGTCACGAGCTGCTCAAGGAACGCGCCGTCGAGGAGCGCGAGCTCCTTGCAGCGAATGCGGGCGACGGCGTAGGCAAATTCCTTCTCCGCCATCGTCAGCCCTCCTCAAACAGGACGGCCTTCGCCGCGTCGAGGAAGTCCTCGCGGTTCGCGTCGAACAGCGCCGAGAAGGAGCAGTTTTCCTCCATCCCGCCGTAAATCAGCACAAAGCCGCCGTCGATGGCGCACGGCTCCATGCGAATGGCGAGCGAGCCGCCCGCCTCCTTCGCCGCCGCGCCGAGCTTTGCCGCGAAGTCCTGCGGCAGACGCGCAAGGTCGCGCGCGGAGAACGCGATCTCCCCCTTCTTCGGGAGGGCGTACCGCTTCGCCATGCGCAGCAGGAGGGCGAAATACTCCCCGTCCGGCAGCGCGAGCGCCGCCTGCCGCGCGGCTTCGAGCGTCTCCGAAAGGAGGCGCTGCTTTTCCGCGAGGACGGCCCGGCGCAGGCGCAGCGCCGCTCCGGAGGCGGCGCGCTCCGCGATGGAGGCGCACCGCGCGTCGGTTTCCTGCCCGGCGGCGAGGCGCTCGGCCTCCCCGCGCGCGGCCTGTGCGGCGGCGTATTCCTCGGCCTCCCGCCGCGCGGAGGCGAGAGCTTCCGCCGCCATGGCGCGGCCGCTCTCCTCGATCTCGGCCGCGATTTTCTCAATTCCAGTCATGGCGTGCTCCTTTCCCGCAAATCACAGGGCGAGGGGCGTGATGCCGAAGACAGCCAGAATGGAGACGAGCAGGGCAAGAATCGCGTACGTCTCGACCATCGCGGGCAGGATGATGGCCTTGCCGAGCTGGTCGGGGCGCTTCGCAATCAGGCCGATGCACGACACCGCCGCCTTCGCCTGGCGGATGGCCGACCACAGGCCGACAAGCGCGATCGGCAGGCAGGCCAGCAGATAGAGCAGGCCCTTCGTGGTGGACACCTGCACGTCGCCGCCGCCGATGACGCCGATCTGCAGCAGCGTCAAAAACGCAATCAGGAAGCCGTAAATGCCCTGCGTGCCGGGGAGCAGCTGGAGAATCAGAACCTTACTGAACTTGCCGGGGTCCTCCGTGACGACGCCTGCCGCCGCCTGACCCGCCATGCCGACGCCGATCGCCGAGCCGATGCCTGCCATGAGTGCCGCCAGAGCCGCGCCGAGCAGCGCGAGAGCCATACCGAGTTGATCCATTTTTTATTTCTCCTCTCGAATTTTAAAAGATTTGGTGTGGTCGGCGAACGGGGTGAATTTCCGCCCGTCGCCGGAATAGAACTTCCCGAAGAATTCGACAAACTGCAGGCGGTTCGTGTGGACGTACGCGCCGAGCAGGTTGATGCCGATGTTGACCGTGTGGCCGAAGACGAAGATGATGACGAAGGCGATGAAGCCGACGACCCCGCCGCCGATCATGACGGCCATCGAGTTGATGACCTCCGCGATGACGCCCGTTGCGAGGCCGAGGGCGAGCAGACGCGAATAGGAAAGGATGTCGCCGAGGTAGCCCGTCACGTTGTAGAGCGCGTACGCGCCTTTCAGGAGCCGCTTGACGGGATTTTTCGACTCGCGCCCTCCCGTCAGAAGGATGCCGACCGCGCCGATGGCGGCGCACACGCCGCCGATGGTGCCGACGATCCCGGGGAGCTTGTCCGACTTCGAGATCTGGGCGAAAATGTCGGACGACAAAAGCGCGAAGATCAGCCCGCCGACGAGCAGATACCAGAACACGACGTCATAGATCATGTCCTTGATGCGCTTCTGGCGGATCAGCTGGTACGCGCACAGCGCGAGGCCGGTGAAAATCTGGATGATGCCGACGAGCATCGAGAAGAGCAGCATCCGCATCGGGTCGTCGACCGGGGCGAACCAGAGCGGCCCGAGCACGACCTCGTTCCCGAGGAAGGTTTTGCTGAACGCCGACACCACGTCGCCGAAGAAGCTGCCGTAAAGGAAGCCCCAGAACGTCGTCGAGATGCCGCAGAAGAAAAACATCCGCAGGCTCTTGCGCATTCCCGGCTCCATGCCCTTGAATTTCAGCAGACACAGGCCGCACGCAATGACCATGATGAGGCCGTACGCCGCGTCCGAGAGCATCATGCCGAACAGAACGTAGTAGAAGATTGCCATCACGGGCGTGGGATCGATTTCACCCTTGCCGGGCATCGAGTACGACTCGAGAACCGTCTCGACCGGCTCGGCAAACTTGTTGTTTTTGAGCAGGACGGGCACCGTGTCGGTTTCCTCCGGCTCCGAAAGCTCCGCCGCCGCGCCGCACGCTTCGAGCTCCCCGCAGAGCGGCTGCGCCGCCGCGGCCGGGACGAACCCGGAGAACACGAAGGTGTGCTTCGACTGCTGCAGGCGGTCGATCATGTGGTACTTTTCAATGCGCATCGTGAGGCTGTCTGCGAGAAGCTGCAGCTCCCCGCGGTGCTCCGCAAGCGCCTCAAGCTCGCGCAGCGCCTTGTCCGCCCGGCTGTGAAGCGCCTCGCGCTCCTTTTCAATCGCCGCGCGCCGCTCGGAGGGCGGCGTTTTGCCCGCCGCGGCGGGGACCGCGAAGCCGAGCGAGCGGAGGAACTGCTCCGCCGCCTCCCGGTCCTTTTTCAGGCAGAGGACAAACACGCAGGACTGCTCGTCCGACGCGCTCACAATCTCCGCCGAAAGTGGGATGGGATCGGCGCGCGCCTCAAGAGCGGTCTGCGTCCACGCGCCGGGGAGCGTCCCGATGAAGACCCAGGACGATTTCGTCCCCTTCGGGCGAAGCGGCACGTCGAGCGCCGCCCACGGGGCGAGGGACTCCGCCTCCGTGTCGAGCCGCGTGAGCGCCGTGCGCACCTCCTCGCGCTCGCGCGCGGCGGCGAGGACGCGCTTGGCGAGCGCCGCCGTCTTGGTGCTCTGCGCGCGGAAGTCCTCAAGCTCCTGCTCCGAGAGCGCCCTGCGGCCCTCGAGGGAGGCGAGCAGCCCCTTTTTCTCGGGGACGGCCTCCTGCAGCAGCTGGATGGCCTCCTGGGCGAGCTTCAGCTCCCGCTCGAGCGACGAGCGCTGGGCGGACACGTCGGCCCGTTCGAAGCCCTCCTCCTCCCGATCCGGCTCGTCGATTTCCACGACGCCGCGCCGCTGCAGCAGCTCGAGGATGCGCTTCCTCTGCCGCCTCAGCCCGCATACGCGGATGCGCTGCATCCGTACGATTGCCATGGATGAACCTCCTTCCCGCGGCTGTTACGCCAGCCGCCGCAGGACGGCCTCCACAGCCGCCTGCCTGTTTGCCGCCGCCTGCGCCCGCAGCGCCTCGATCGCCCTTTCGGCCTCCCGATCCGCTTCGGCGAGCACGGCCTCGGCCTCCCGCTGCGCCGCCTGTACGCGGCCCCGGTTCTCCTTCTCGGCCTCGCGCGTCAGCGCTTCCTCGCGGGCGGCGCTCTCCGCCTTTTCGCGGCTGAGCAGCTCCGCCGCCTCCCGGCGGCCCTCCTGCTCGAGCGCTTCGGCCTGCTTTTCGGCTTGCCGGACCCTGTCCAGCGTTTCCTGTGCCAAACTCCCACCACCATTTCCGCCGTCCCGCTCTCTGCGGAAACGACAATTATTTTACTGGATAAAACATGATTTTTATGGAATCATACAACTTTCATTGTACAGGATTCCAAACGGGAATGCAAGGAGATCCTGTATCATTTTCTGCGTCGTTTCGCCGCAGGATTCGTCCACAGAGGAGAGCTGTTTTGGTAATTGTGACGGAGAATTTCCCTCCTGTTGCGCCTGCAGGCGCGAATATGCTATAATCGACGCAGAAAAAAGACGCGGAAAGGGCGAAAGCGATGGGGCTGACATACAGGACGGTTCTCTTTGACCTCGACGGGACGGTGTTCGAGTCCGGCGAGGGTATCATGCGCACGGCGGTGGAGACGATGGCGGAGTTCTCCTGGCCCGTGCCGCCGCCGGAGACGCTGCGGCGCTTCGTCGGCCCGCCGTCGCACGAGAGTTATGAGCACCTGGCCGGTATGCCGCACGAGCTCGCGCAGCGCGCCGCCGTCGCGCACCGGGCGCGCTACCTGCGCGGGAACTGGCGGCTCGCCCGGATGTATCCGGGGATGCGCGAGCTGCTTTCCGACCTGCGCGCCGCCGGAGCGCGGCTCGCGGTGGCCTCGACGAAGCCCCGCCCCGCGATGGAGGCGATGATGGACGAGTTCTCCCTCTGGGACGCGTTCGACGCGTTCTCCTGCGGCAACGCCGACGGCACCGGCGGGGAAAAGCCCGTGCTGATCGCGAAGTCGCTCGCCGCCCTCGGCGAGGACGACAAATCCCGCGCCGTGATGGTGGGCGACACGCGCTTCGACGCCGCCGGGGCGCGCGACGCGGGCGTGGCGTTCATCGGCGCGCTGTACGGGTACGGGACGAGAGAAGAGCTCGAAGGAAACGGCGCGTCCGTCTTCGCGGAGAGCGTCGAGGGGCTGCGTCCCCTCCTGTTTCGAGGAATCTGAGGGATTTTGTCCGAAATTTGCAGAATAGTTACAATTTTTTTATTGTACTTTGAGGCCGTTCCGGGGTATAATAATGTAAAATCGGAAAATTGTTTGGAAAGGCGGGAACGGGCGTGAGAAGAAGGATTCTGAGCTTGGCGCTGGCGCTTTGTCTGCTCTGCGGGCTGACGGCCTGCGGGAAAAAGGGGGAGGAAGCCTCGTCCGCCCCCCAGCCGGATGATTCCACCTCGTCCGCCGTGACGGACGGCACGTCTTCCGCCGCTGCGGAGGACGGCGTCGACATTCCCTTCGTCGTCGTGCCCGAGCTGACGGTGCAGTACGTCGACATGGTGGAGGTCATCAACGTCAACGAGGGCAGCACGCTCAACGTACGCGAGGGCCCCGGCACAGACTATGCGTCCATCGGCAGCGCCCAGCCCGGCCAGCGCTTCCTCTACCTCGGCGCGGAGAACGGCTGGAACAAGATCCAGTACAACGAGGTCGAGGCGTACGTCTCCGGCGAATTTTCGCAGGTCATCTCCGTCGCGCAGTGACGCGGCCGCACGGTTTGCGCGTCTGAAAGAACAAACGCCCCCGGCGTTTCCCATATTCGGGAAGCGCCGGGGGCGTTATTTTTGCGGAACGGCTCGCCTGCCGCGGGAATCTCCCCGTCCGCCGCGGACCAGGCGGGACGGCTCCCAGTCCTCCGAAACAGGAAAAGGAGCGCCGCTTGCACGGCGCCCCTTCCGGAAAGCTGTATCAGGGAGAAAAA
>CASFAA010000039.1 GCA_949292505.1 uncultured Oscillospiraceae bacterium | reverse complement strand
AAAATTGTCAGGAGCCGCCGCAGGTTTGCGGCGGCCTTCTCTTTCTGTTTTGGTTTGCGGTGCGCGGCACCGGAAATTGACGTTTCAGCAGCTCGGTGCGGAGCTGTGGCTTTTTCGGTCAGCCCGAAGGGCTGACACACTTCGTGTGTTTTGGTCGGTAACGCGCTGGAACCTCTTGGCTTGCAGCGGCGCTTTGGAACCCCCTCAGGCACGACGTGTTAACCATAGTTAACATCAATTTACGTAACTATATGTTTTCGATACCTTATTTGCTACCCTGTGGGTCGCCGCCACTATTGTCAAAGCAGGGCTTTGACCCCCCTCTGCGTCATGATATGACGCTTCTCCCCCATTTTGGGGAAGCCAAGGCATCGCTTTGGTGCTATGCGTGTTATTGGCGGGGTGCAGACCGATAGGAATTATCCTCAAGCAACAGCGTTATAAAGTAGTCATCTCGCGGCGTTAGCTCGGTGGCGACTCCCTCTGTCGAAGGGGCGTCGGGAGACGACGCCCCTCCGACATCTCCCTCACGGAGGGCGATACGGGCTCTGCGGAGCCCTATACGGTCAGCCCGGGGGCTGACGCGTTACACGCCGAAGTTTGCAAATGCTGCGCGCTGCCGGAAGGAGTACGCTGCCGAGACGGCGTTCCACAGCTCCGCACCGAGCCGCTGAAACGTCAATTTCCGGTTCCGTGAACCGCAAATTGATGTTTCAGACGCAACAACGCCTGGGGCGTTGTTGCAGCCTCGTTCGAACCCACCCCTCCGCCTTCTTCGCCGCCTCCTCGATCGTCAGCTCCGTCGTATCCATCAGCGTCATCCCCGGCTCCGTCGTTTCTCCGTTCTCTCTGAGCCACCGGTTAAACCGCATGGAGCTCTCGATCCAGTCGGGGTCGGTGACGCCGCGGAGGGTGAGGCGGCGGCGCATGGCGGGGTCGGAGCAGACGGCGGCGAGGTAGTGGGTGGAGGAGAAGAGGGCGCGCTCGGGGAGGGGTTCGATTTGCTCGGGGGTCACGCAGCCGCAGAGGACGACGGGCAGGCCAATCTGCGAGACGTTCGCGCAGACGCGCAGCCACGTTTCCCGAAAGGCGCGGTACTGCGTCTCGGGGGTGTCGAATTCTTTGCGCCAGAGAAGGTCGCTCTCGAGGACGAGGAAGTCATGCTCCCGGCGGAACAGCACCTCGCACAGCGACGATTTCCCCACGCACGACGCGCCGCTCACGAGAAAAAGCGGCAGCTTTCTGGTCGGCGTCATGGCTGCCCCTCCTTCACTCGCTGTCCGAATCGGAGACCCACTCGTCCTTCAAAACGCCGAGGACGAGCCCCTTGCACTCCGAGAAGCCGCGGAACTCCATCCGCCCGTACTTCGGGTTCACGCTCTCCAGCGCGCCGTCGCGGTAGATTTTGATGACGCGCTCGCCGTCCCGCAGGAAGACGCCGACCTCGCCGTTCTCGACCACCGGCTGGCGGCGGACGAGCACGCGGTCGCCGTCGGAAAACTGCGGCTCCATGCTGTCCCCGTGCACGCGGACGATGTAGTCCGCCCGGCGCGTCAGGCGGTTCAGCGCGACGCGCACCTGCGTCGTCGTCTCGTCGTCCGCCGCGCTGCCGTAGCCCGCCGCCGCAGGCTGGAGCAGCTCCGGCAGGAGGATGGTCTTCGGCTCGTCCTCCGTTTCCGCGGCGTCCCGCTGGGCCGCGCAGCGCCGCCCCTCGCACCGGAGCACGGCGTCCACCGCCTCGCGGCCGTACGCGTCAAGCTGCCTGTACTGCGTGAGATGCGCAAGCTCCTCCCCGGAGAGACCGCTCTCGCCTCCGGCCATCGTGACGCAGTCCTGAAACAGGTAGTTCGGCTCGACCGAGAGCTCCTCCAAAAGCGCGTAGAGCACGCCCTCCTTCGGGTGGCTGACCTCCTTCTCGTAGTTCGTAATCGCCGAGCCCGTCACCCCGACGCGCCTGCCGAGCTCCTCCTGCGTGAGCCCGCGCCGCTCCCGCGCCTCCCGAATCCGTCTTCCAATGCCCATCTGCGCCGCTCCTTTCGCCCGCTGCGAATTCCTGTTACCCTTATTGAACCATAGTCTTGCCCAAATGTAAAGAGAAAAATCAAGATTCTTGAGGAAAACCGCTTGACAAATCAAGAAACTTGTGATTTAATGAAACTGAGCTCAAATATCTTGAGGAGGAGCAAAAGGGAGGGAAAGGATGCAGAGAGCGCACGGACCGCCGCAACGGGCAGCGCAGGACAACTCACAACACGGGAGGAGGAGAATCGCGTGGCCCTGAACAGCTTCAATGTGTATCACAGCTATCTCCAAAGTCTGGAACCACTCAACGACTCGGAGCGCGGGCGGCTTTTCACGGCGATGCTCAGCTACAGCATCACGGGCAAGCAGCCGGAGCTCCGCGGCAACGAACGGTTCGTCTTTCCGGCCTTTGCGGCCCAGATGGACAGGGATAAGCAGAAGTACGCGGAGAAATGCGAGAAGAACAGGCGAAACGCACAGAAGCGGACGGATGCGGCCGCAGGCGCTCGCTGGCGGTTTGCAGCGTTCGACGCCAAGGACAAGGACATGGAAAAGGACAAGGAGAAGGACAGGGAAAAAGACAGGGAAAAGGACAACGACAATCTTTTTCCCGCCGAGGCCGACGCAGCCGGAGAGCCGTCTTTTGAGGAGGGGACGAGCTTATCCCCCGCGGACGACAGCCTTGCCCTGATAGCGGAGGCTTACGAGAAAAGCATCGGCATGATGCCGCGGCACGTCGCGGAGCAGGCGGCCTCGTTCCTCGCGGAGGGACTCGAGCCCGGCCTGATAGCGCGGGCCATCGAGCTCGCGGCGGAGAACAACGTCCGCAAATGGAGCTATGCCGCCGCCATCCTGCGGGACTGCGGGAAGCGGGGCGTGCGGTCGGCGGAGGAACTGGAAGCGGAGAGGAGGAAGCGAGATGAATCTTATTCTGCCGGAGCTGCTGCGGCGCGTCCCGCCGGAGGTGGCGGAGGCGTATCGCTCGGGGAGCATTTCTAAGCGGACGGAGGCCGAGCGGCTCAACGAGGCGCGCGGGAGCCTCACGGGCTACGATTGCCCCATCTGCCGCAACAAGGGGCTCGTCTACTCGGAGACGAAGGAGAAGGGGCTCGTCAGCCGGGAATGCACTTGCATGGAGCTGCGCCGCGCGCAGCGCCGCATTCGGGAATCCGGCCTGCAGAGCAGCATGGAGGAGTACCGCTTCGACAATTTCCGCACAACCACGCCGTGGCAGGAGCGCTTCAAGCGCGCGGCGGAGCGGTTCGTCCGCGAGGGCGGGGACGCGTGGTTCTTCGCGGGCGGACAGCCCGGCGTTGGGAAGACGCACCTCTGCACTGCGATAGCGGGGGCGTTCCTCGAGCAGGGGAAGGCGGTGCGGTATATGCTGTGGAAGGAGGCGTCGGCGAAGCTCAAGGCGAGCGTCAACGAGCCGGATTACGAGCGCCTCCTCCGTCCGTACCGGGAGGCGGACGTGCTCTACATCGACGACCTGTTCAAGTCCGGCAAGGCCGACACGGGCCGCCGCCGTCCGCCCACCCCCGGCGACGTGAACCTCGCCTTCGACCTCATCAACGCTCGCTACATCAACCGCCTCCCGACCATCTTCTCCACCGAGCTCACCATCGAGGAGCTCATCGACGCCGACGAAGCCATCGGCAGCCGCGTCTACCAGCGCAGCAAAGGCTACTGCTTCTCCTTCGAGGCGGACAGAGGGAAGAATTACCGGTTAGCAGGGAGATAGAGGACAGCTGGGAGAAAGGAGTAATTGAAGGAAGAGGGAAAAGTGAATAGGGAAGAAGTGTGGCGGCGCGGCCATGCCGCGCGATTGTATTGGGTCGGCAGCTGGGCATATAAATTGCGCGCCCAAAGGGCGCGCCGCCACAATTATGAATGATTCATTATGAATGATTCATTCGTACTCCCGTATTCTCTTTCTCCCGTGTTTGGGGCTTGATTTTTTCGAGGGTTTTTCATATACTTAAACCAGAAAGGAGCGATTGACAATGGCGACAAAAAGCATTTTGAAAACCATTCATATTAAGAACAAAAAGTCAGCCTTGGCTCTTGTTAACGCTCTTGAAAACGCCTGCGGGAAGCAAGAAAAAAAGGTTGCAATGTCGAGACCACACTCTGACGCATCCAGAGAAGAAATTCGGCAAATGTTCGGAGAGAACAATGACAGGGTATAAGATTGTAAATCTGATGCTTTTGGTGGATGAAATTGGAGAGGAGCGAGCAAAAGCGCTTCTTTCCAATTTTTCGTGTCCGTTAAATTTAGATGTTGAATTTTTCCTGAAACAGAAGGCTATCGAGTTTGCCAAGCAGGGTCTTTCCCAGACACATCTGGTGTTCGCTTCCTACAAGGGAACGGCGCAGATGGCAGGGTATTTTTGCCTGGCAAACAAATACATTACAGTAAAGAGAGATTCTTTATCCAATACGCTTCGAAAGCGCATAGGAAAGTTTTCTGTTTATGACCGGGGAATAGGGTGCTATTGTTTGTCCGCTCCGCTCATCGCTCAGTTAGGAAAGAATTATCATGAAGGCAGGAATCAATTGATTACGGGCGACGAGCTTTTGTGCCTCGCTTGCGAGAAGGTTTCTCGTATTCAACTTGATTTGGGCGGAAGATTTGTTTATGTGGAATGCGAGGATAAGCCTAAACTGATCGATTTTTACGCGGCAAATGGGTTTTGTGAGTTTGACCGACGCCGTCTGGATCGAGATGAAACAACGATTGACGGCGATTATTTAGTTCAAATGCTGAAATATATCCATTGAGCGTTTCACCATCCTGTTTCGCCTTCCCCCGCTTCTCGGAGCTGTACCCCGAGGACGTGAAGCGTCTGCCGAAGTGTGAGGAGAAATAGAAAAGAAGCCGGGGCGATGACTCCCGGCTTCTGCGACTGCGAGCCGCTGCCGTCCTGTGCGGCTGGCTCGTCTTTTTATTTATTTGCGCGCCCAAAGGGCGCGCCGCCACAATTATTCATTATTCATTATGAATGATTCATTCGTACTCCTTTGCTCTCTTTCGCTCCCTGTGTCCGGCGTGGTTTCCGGTATTTGTGGGGACGAGCGTTGTTTCTGGGTGGGACGGCTGATTCCTTTCACGCGGGCAAGTGTCGCTCGATAACCTCCTGAAACCGCTCGACCTCCTGCGGCGTGAAGCCGAAGACGTCTTCCCAGCGGTAGCCGGGGAGATAGCAGGTTGCGTGATAGAAGCAGTCCTTCTTGTCCGGACGCTCGAGATAAACCTTCACGGAGCCGTCCTCCCGCGTTTCGGAATGTACGATTTCCGTGCCGTCCTCCAGCGTCAGGAATGGGTACATCATAGAAAGACCTCCTTGCCTGTTGGGGGAGACTGGAAAAAGCAAAGCTGAGAATTCACGTCAAAAGAGCGCGGAGCTGAGCGTCAATATCCCGTCCGCCGTACATCACGCGGAGCACCGTAACGGTTTTTGCCTCGTGGTCTGGGATATAAAACACCAGATAATTGTCCACCGGCATGACCCGGAGATTGCGGCTTCGCCACGGCTCCCGGTCGTAGACCCGAAACCGCTCCGGCATCTCATCCAGCTTGAGGATTTTTTCCTCTAAGCGCTCCAGCTGTCCGGCGGCGTTCTGCGCTGCCTGCAGTTCCTCCACAATATACCGATAGATTTCCCGCAGGTCGTGTTTTGCTTTTGGGGTCAGCGTTACGTCATAGCTCATGCGTGCAGTTCTCCGCGCAGCTCGTCAAACGCCTGTCTCGCCGGAATGGTGTGGCCTTCCTGCAGCTGAGCGTAGCCCTTCTCCAATTCCGCATCCAGCTGTTCGGCGGTCATGCGGCTGACGTCCGGCAGCTGCTCCGGGAGCTTCACCTCAAAGGGCAGTCCCCGCCGGAGAATGATCTGCTTGTAGAACATGGTGATGGCGTTGGACGCCGGGATGCCAAGAGCGCTGAGAATCGCCTCCGCCTGCTCCTTGACCTCCGGCTCAATCCTCGCGTACAGATTTGCCGACTTTGCCATAGGAAAGACTCCTTTCGCGTTTGTGCGTTTCGTTCCTGTTTCTACTATACTCCATTGTGCGGACAAAAGCAATACATAAGATGTTTTCTCATTCCAAAAGAAAAGCACCGCGGTTAGATACGGCTTGTATCGAATCGCGGTGCCTGCTGTTTTTTGGGAGGAGAAAACAGAGAAGCAGGTGGGCTGCGCCGGACGGCAGACCTGCAGGGGACAGGGGAAAAGGGTTTGAGGAAAAAGTCGAAGTCGCGCTTTGCTGCGATTAACGCCAGTGCTGCGAAGCTCGAGCAACACCGAGCCGCTGCCGTCCTGTGCGGCTGGCTCGTCTTTGTATTTATTTGCGCGCCCATCGGGCGCGCCGCCACAATTATTCATTATTCATTATTCATTATTAATCATTCATTCGTACTCCCGTACTCTCTTTCCGGAGACGGGGAGGTGTGGGAGAAAACCGCGCCTCGCTGCCCCGAACGCCAGCGCTGCGAGGGTCAGAAGAGTGGTAATCTGATGCAGTAAGAGTGAAGAGTGAACAGGTAAGAAGTAAAAATCGGTAAGCACCATGCGGTGCTTACCGATTTTTGGCGGAGAAAGAGGGATTTGAACTTG
>CASFAA010000038.1 GCA_949292505.1 uncultured Oscillospiraceae bacterium | reverse complement strand
GGGGTAGGTTATTTTTTTGAGAGGCCGATTGAAAACCAGTGCTGGCGTGCGCACTGAGGGAAAGAATAGGAATGGCCGCTACCGAGACGGCGCTATGCGCCGCGCTCTTAATTGAGCTGTCGGAAGCATCCCCCCGGCGCTGCGCGCCACCCCCCTTCCACCAAAGGGGGCTAGGAACGGCAAATCGCGAGCAGAATTCTTCTAGATTTCCCGCGCAGCGGGAGGGCAGAAACCCCCTGACGAAAAATGAGAGCCGGAGGCTCTCATTTTTCTTTCGTCATTGCTCGTCTTCGCCGGAAACATCCTCCGGCCTATCCTCCGGGACGTCCTGCGGGACGTCCAGATCATGCAGAATACGGCTGATGTGCGCGCCGTATTCGATGGAATCGGTGGGCTTGAAGATCAGCTCCGGCACATGGCGGAGCTGCACCCGCCTCCCCAGCTCCCGGCGCAGGAAGCCGGAGGCGGAGCGAAGCCCCTGCACGGCGGTCTTCGCGCGGTCGAGGCCCTCCATCGCGCTGACGTACACCGTGCAGTACGACAGATCGTTCGTCACCTCCACGCGCACGACGCTCAAAAGCACGTTCTGCACGCGCGGGTCCTTGAGCTCGCGCAGCAGCGCGGAGATCTCGCGGCGGATGTCCTCCGTCGTCCGTCCAAGCTTGTGGCTCGGCATAGTGGGTTCCCTCCTTCGGGATCAGGATTCGCGGTACTCCTCGATGATGAACGCCTCGAGGATGTCGCCCTCCTTGATGTCGTTGAAGCGCTCGAGGCCGATGCCGCAGTCGAAGCCGTCGGCGACCTCCTTGACGTCGTCCTTGAAGCGGCGCAGCGACGCGATTTTGTCCTCGGTGATGACGATGCCGTCGCGCACGACGCGGATCTGCGCGGCGCGGGTGATCTTGCCGCCGATGACGTGCGCGCCCGCGATGGTGCCGACGCTGCTGATCTTGTAGACCTCGCGGACCTCGGCGCGGCCGAGGGCAACCTCACGGAACTTCGGCGCGAGCATACCCTTCATGGCGGACTCGATCTCGTCGATGCAGTCGTAAATGATGCGGTACAGGCGCATATCGACGCTGTCGCGCTTTGCGTTCTCCTCGGCGACCGGGTCGGGACGCACGTTGAAGCCGACGATGATGGCGTTCGACGCGTTGGCGAGCATGACGTCGGACTCGTTGATCGCGCCGACGCCGCCGTGGATGACCGCGACGCGCACCTCGTCGTTCGAGAGCTTTTCGAGCGACTGGCGCACGGCCTCGACGGAGCCCTGCACGTCGGCCTTGACGATGATCTTGAGCTCCTTCATCTCGCCCTGCTGCATCTGATCGAACAGGTTGTCGAGCGTGACCTTCGTGCGGGAGTTGAACATCTCCTCCTTCTGCTCGCTGCGGCGCTGCTCGACCAGCTCGCGCGCGAGGCGCTCGTCGGAGACGGCGTTGAAAATGTCGCCGCCCGTCGGGACGTCGTCGAGGCCCGTGACCTCCACCGGGACGCTCGGCCCGGCCTCCTGAATGCGGCGGCCTCTCTCGTCCGTCATGGCGCGCACGCGGCCGACGGACGTGCCGGCGACGACCACGTCGCCCGTATGGAGCGTGCCGTTCTGCACGAGAACGGTCGCCACGGGGCCGCGGCCCTTGTCAAGCCGCGCCTCGATGACGGTGCCCTTCGCGGCGCGGTCGGGGTTGGCTTTGAGCTCCTTCATGTCGGCGACGAGCGTGACCATCTCGAGCAGATCGTCGATGCCCTGTCCGGTGAGCGCCGAGACGGGGATGCACGGCGTGTCGCCGCCCCACTCCTCGGGGACGAGCTCGTACTCGGTGAGCTGCTGGAGAACATGATCGGGGTTCGCGGCGGGCTTATCCATCTTGTTGATCGCGACGATGATGCTCACGTTCGCGGCCTTCGCGTGGTTGATGGCCTCGACGGTCTGCGGCATGATGCCGTCGTCCGCCGCGACGACCAGAATCGCGATGTCCGTGACCTGCGCGCCTCTCGCGCGCATCGTGGTGAAAGCCGCGTGGCCGGGGGTGTCGAGGAAGGTAATGGTGCGGTCGCCGAGCTGGACGCGGTACGCGCCGATGTGCTGCGTGATGCCGCCGGCCTCCGTGTCGGTGACGTGGGCGTTGCGGATCTTGTCGAGCAGCGACGTCTTGCCGTGGTCGACGTGGCCCATGACGACCACGACCGGGGCGCGCGGGACGAGATTCTCGTCGTCGTCCTCACTGTCGTCGATGATCTGCTCCTCAATGGTGACGACGACCTCCTTCTCCACCTTCGCGTGGAACTCCATCGCGACGAGGGAGGCGGTGTCGAAGTCAATGACGTCGTTGATCGCGGCGAACACGCCGAGCGCCATCAGCTTCTTGATGACCTCCGCCGCCGTCGCCTTCAGGCGCAGCGCGAGCTCGCCGACGGTGATCTCGTCCGGCACCTGGATCGTCATGTGCTTCTGCTTGCGCTCGAGGGCGATGCGGCGCATCCGCTCGGCCTCGGTCTCCTTGCGCGAGCCCTTCGGCTTGCCGCGGTACTGGCTGCTGCGCTGCGTGAGCTTCTGCTTCTGCACCGTGTTCTCGACCTTCATCTTCTCGGAGGCGAGGCGGTCGTACTTCTCGTTGTACTTCTCGAGCTCGACGTGCGAGGCGCGCGTGTCGACAATGCGGCCCTCGGCGCGGCGCACGACGTTGTCCTGCTTCGCGGCGGGCTGCTGCTGGGGAGCCGCCGGGCGCTGCTGCTGCGCGGCGGGGCGCTGAGCGTTATTCTGCCCGTTCTGGCGGCGGTCATTCTGGCGGCCTCTGTCGTTCTGGCCGTTTCTCTCGTTCTGGCCGTTCTGGCGGCGATCGTTCTGACGGCCCCTGTCGTTCTGGCGGTTCTGGC
>CASFAA010000037.1 GCA_949292505.1 uncultured Oscillospiraceae bacterium | reverse complement strand
CGCCGCCGGACTGACGGACGCCCCGGCGGGCGACGACGCGCTCGACGGCTTTTCCGTCATCGACAACGCCTCCCCGAACGCGGAGCAATCGTCCCGAAAGGAGGCGGCGCGTCCCCAAACGCCCGCCCCGGCTCCCGACGGGACGGGCGACTACGCCGCCGACCACGAGCTTTCCGACTTCCCGGAGGAGCTCGTCATCGACCTCGCCCCGCGGCCCGTGGAGCGCATTCTCATCGACCAGGCGGCGAACGCGAAGGCCGTCGGCGCGCTGCTCGAGGAGGTTTCCGCCGCCGGGCGCGGCAGCGGCAGGCCGGCGCGCTACTCCGTCGCGGCGAGAAGCCAGCACGGGAACCGTCCGCGTCCCGCGCCGCAGGAGGACAAGGAGGAAAATCCCGGCGAGGCTATCGTCCTGCCGTCGCTGCGCGCCGTCAAGCAGATCGTCGTGAGCGCCGGAGAGAGCTACCTCTACTTCGGGAAGCTCGAGGACGGCAAGCGCGCCGGGCGCGGCCGCACGCAGATGGAGAACGGCTGCACGGCGTACGAGGGCGACTACAAGGACGACCGGCGCGACGGCTTCGGCGTCTACTATTACAAGAGCGGCAAGCTCTGCTACGCGGGCCAGTGGAAGCAGAACCGCCGCGACGGCGCGGGCGTGGCCTTCAGCTCGCGCGACGGCTCGCTCTTTGCCGGCAAATGGAAGGACGACGTGCCCACCGGCCTCGGCGCGGCCTTCGACCCGGAGGGCAACCTTATCTACACGGGCGAGTGGAAGGACGGCAAGCGCCACGGCCACGGGACGGAGTACCGCAACGGGGAGATTCTGTTCACCGGCGAATGGGAGAACGGCCGTCCCGTCAAGGGCTTCAAGCGCGTTGATTAACCCGCTTTTCAGGCTGAGACAAGCCTGCTCGTTTCATTGGGAAAAAGCATACATTCGGAGGAGTGCGCCATGCGGTATCTGGAGCTGCACAATGTGGAATACGGGGAGTGCGCCGTCTTCGGCGGCGCGAAGGACGAGATCCTCATGGTCGACTGCGGGAGCATGAACCGCGTGCGCGATGAGGACGGCCGCGAGCTGACCGAGTGCATCGGCGAGGGCATCCTCAGCCGGTACCGGAACGCGCCGTCGCGCGCCTTCCTGCTCTCGCACTGCCACCGCGACCACCTCTCCGGCCTGTGGGGCCTCCTCGGCAAAGAACCGAAATATTTCAGCCAAATCTATCTGCCCGCGAACCCGTGCGACCGGCTCGGGCGCGCGCTGCTGCTCGAGTTCGCGCTGTTTGTGTTTGTCTTCCAGCGCGACCGGACGGATTACGCGCGGGCGAACGTCGCGTCGCTGCGCCTGTTCGAGCGGGCGGCGAACGCCGCGGGGCCGGAGGCGGTGCGCGGCCTCGGCGCGGGGGACTCGTTTTCCTTCGACGGGGTGACGTACGACGTGCTGTGGCCGCGCCGCGAGGACTACCCGTTCTCGGAGCTGTTTTCCGGCATCGTCGAGGAGCTCAACGTGCTGCTCTCCTCGCCGTTCCTGCCCGAATGCGCCCAGCGCTTTCTCGCGCTCAAGAACGAATTCTGCCGCGCGTGCTGCGCCGTGTCGTCGGGCCGTGTGCCGGACGCGGAGGCCGTCGCGAAGGCTGCGGTGCTGCTCGCGAAAATCGACGATCTCGCGCCGGAGCTCGGCCTCCTGCCGCCCGCGCCGGACGTGCGCGAGCTGCTGAGCCGCCCCGTGACGCGCGCGGCGTACGCCGACGCCCTCAACGCGGCGAGCGTCGTCTTCCACAACCGGCGCACGCAGGAGGCGAGCGTCGAGGACATCCTCATGACGGGCGACGCCTCGCCCGAGACGTTCGACGCCATTGCCGGGGAGCTGTACGGCAGCTATTATATTCTGAAAGCGCCGCATCACGGCACGGCGAGCCACTGGAGCCACCTGTTTTCGGAGATCTCCGCCGAGCATCTGCTCATCAGCAGCGGCGGATACGACAAGGGCGGCAAGATCGCGCAGGAGTACGTCGACTTCCCCGCCGTGAAGCACTGCACGAACAACACGCCGTGCGGCTGGTATCAGGGCAGCGGCTGCTCCTGCGGGCGCATGGCCGTGTGCTACGATCTCGACGGCGGGCCGGGGCTCACGCTCAAATGCCCGTTTGTGCGCGGCGAGTCGAACGAGGCCGCGTGCCGCATCTACATCGTCGGGCCGGGCGGACGCCGCTCGTGCCTGTGCGACAATCACGCCGTCTTCCCGCGGGGCTGAGGGCGAAACGGAAGGGAGGCAGGCCATGAACTGGGTCGACAGGCTCGCGGACGCCGCCTCGGCGGCGCTCGTTTGGGCGTGCCGCGGCTGCACGGACGAATCGATTCTCGCCCTTCTGCGCGAGGCCGCGCCGGAGGAGGCCGCGCCGGACGCGTACGCCGTTTTGCGGCGGGACGTCCTCGGCGAGGCGTCGCTCGCGATGCAGGGCGGGGAGGAGGTGCGCTTCGCGGCGGTGCGGCGCGACTTTGCGCTCGGCGAGCTCGCGGAGCTCTGCCTCTGGCTTGCCCTCGCGGCGGCGCGGCGTCCGGTGCTCGGCCGGGTCTTCCTCCATTTTTGGGGGCAGGCGGGGGCGACGCTCGAGGCGGCGCGCGACATTCTCGCCGCGAACCGGCCTCAGCTGCCCGTCACCCACGCGGACTGCGAGGAGGCGTTCGCGCGTCTTGAGCCGCTGCTGCTGCCCGCGCCGTCCGGCGAGAGCTTTCTGCGCCGTCTCCTGCCGGCGGACGAGCGCGTGTTCGGCTTTCTCTCGGGCAGCGATCTGCCAGACGCGCTGCTGCGCCCGTTCTGCGAGCGCGTGCCGTGTGAGGACGAGCCCCCGCCGCTCTACGCGCGTGAGGACACGGCGGACGAGCTCGCCGCGCTGCTGCGCTTCGACCACGAGCCCTACCCCGCCGCCGTCCACCTCGCGGGGCCGCGCGGCTGCGGGAAGCGGCTGCTTCTGCGCCACGCCTGCCGCAGCGCCGGGCTCGACCTGCTGTTCTGCGACGCCGCG
>CASFAA010000036.1 GCA_949292505.1 uncultured Oscillospiraceae bacterium | reverse complement strand
GTCCTCGTCATCGGCGGCGGCGACACAGGCAACGACTGCGTCGGCACGTCGGTGCGTCTCGGCGCGGCGAGCGTGCTGCAGCTCGAGATGATGCCCGAGCCGCCCGCGGAACGCCTGCCGTCGAATCCGTGGCCGGAGTGGCCGCGCGTCAAGAAAACCGACTATGGGCAGGAGGAAGCCGCCGCCGTGTTCGGCAGCGACCCGCGCCGCTATCAGACGACGGTGAAGGAGTTCCTCACGGGTGAGGACGGCTCCGTCCGGGCCGCTGTCCTCGTCTCCCTTCGCCCCGAGAAGGATGAAAAGACAGGGCGGCTCAGCATGGTTCCCGTTGAGGGCAGCGAGGAGGAGGTTCCCGCCGACCTCGTGCTCATCGCGGCGGGATTCACCGGCTGCGAGGCGTATGCCGCCGACACCTTCGGCGTCTCCCGCACAGGACGCGGCTGCGCACAGACTGCGCCCGGCGGCTACCGGACGGACGTGCCGCGCGTCTTCGCCGCGGGCGATATGCGGCGCGGCCAGTCGCTCGTCGTATGGGCCATCGCGGAGGGCGAAGACGCCGCCCGCGCCGTCGACGAGTCGCTGATGGGGTATACGAATCTCTGATGAGGAAGGGAGGCCTCCCGCTGCGGGAGGCCTCCCTTCCTCATGGCTTCCTCCGTGCTCAAGCGTGCAGACTCTGATGGACAGCCGTCTCTCTCCTGTGCTATACTGGAGAAAAAGCAGGAAAGGGGTCCATGCAATGGAACAGTTGAGGGAAGGCTTCGAGGAGGAACTGAACCGCGAGACAGCGCGCCGAATTGAGGAGATGGAAAAACCGGACTACACGTTTCCGCGGCGCTTCGGGAGGAAGGATTACCTGCTGTGGGGCGCGGCAGTCGCCGCCTGCCTGCTGTGTCTCATCCTGGGGGCAAGGCTGTGAGGCGGAAACGCGGCTCGCTGGAGGAAGGGATCGCGCAAGAGGCGCTGTTTGGTTCGCTCCCTATCCTTGCAAACGAGCGTCTGTACGGGTTTCTTGACGGCCTGCTCCTTCTCTCAGGCTACTGCATCGCAACCTGGAGCTACACACAGGGCGCATATCTGGCATCTCTCGTCGGCTTTCGCCAGCTTCTGATCGGAGCCTTTTTCGGCGCGCTCCTGATGCTGTGCCTCTATCAGCTGCCCGTCATCCTGTCAGTACGCTACGGCATCGACATCTGGATCTGGCTGCGCGCCGTATTCGGCGGGCGCGGGATTCAGGTGATGACAGCCGTCATAATCGTGGTTAATTACCCGTGGTACGCCGTCTGCGCCGATCTGTTCGCCTCCTCCATGGAACGGCTTGCGTCCCTGCTCGGCCTCCCGCTCCCCGGCGGCGCACATGGGCCGCTGGGTCTCGTCTGCATCCTGCTCGGCACGCTGCTCGCCCTGCGCGGTCCGCGCGCAATGACAGCTGTCACCCGCGCGCTTGTTCCGCTGCTGCTGGCCGTTGGAGTATTGGTGCTGATCGTCGGCTTCCGTGCGGTGCCGTTCTCCGCCATTTGGGATTACCGGCCAGCGCGCGAGGAGGAAAACGCTCTCGCCTATCTCATCTCCATTGAAGCCAACTTCGCGTTTGTCATCACGCTCGTCGGCGGTATGGCGGGCATCCCCCGTCTGATGCGTTCCGAGCGAGCAGGCTTTTGGGCAGGCGTTCTGGGGCAGGGGCTCTCCGGCTCGTTTTTTGTGGTGATCGGCGCGGTAATCGCGATTGCAACGCAGACCGTCACAGGCAGAATGACGGAGGATCCCACGCTGATGCTGGCCGTCCTGGCTGCTCCTGCCATGGCGCTGTGCTCGCTCCTCCTCGTCGCCTTTGCCAACATCGGCACACAGGCGGTCGGAGCCTACCTCTACGGCGTGATGCTCAAATCCGCTTTCCGGACGGCACGTTACCGGCGCATCCTTTTTCTGCTGACCGTTTACGCGTGCGGCCTGACGCTCTGGGGAGGTGTTGTGGAATATTTTGGATCTTTTCTCACGCTGAGCGCGTGTATCTATGCTCCGCTGGCCGCTCTGCTCTTTTCCGACTTCTTTTTCGTGCGGCGGCAGCGTCTCTCTCTGCGCTCCGCTTTTGGCCTGCCGGGATATGGCGCTTACCGGTACAGCGGCGGATTTAACTTGGTGGGTCTGTGCTGCGTAGCCGCGGGAGCGGCGCTTTCGCTGGCGGTGTATGACCCCGTGTCAGGCACGGTGCATTGCCCCGCTCTGTTTTTCCTCACACCGACAGGGCTGTCGTTTCTCGGAACAGCGGCGCTGTACCGGCTGCTCAGCCTGATCCCGCCCATCCGCCGTTATCTCCTCAGAGACAGGGATGAAATCACCGTATGAGACGAAAATCGATTGACCCGACGCCGTTTGACCGGCGGCGCGAGCCGCCGAAGCAAAATCTGTTTATCATGCCGCTGCTGTGGCTGTGGTGCTGGATTGCCACACGTTCCGGGCATCTGCGGATTCACAAAAACGGAATGAAGGGACTTCGGCCGCCCTTTCTCGTTCTCGGGACGCATCACGCTTTCATGGACTTCTACGTCACGCCGCTGTGTCTGTTCCCGCACCGGGCAAATTACGTCTCGGAACTTGAGGGCTTTGAGAATTACGGCGAATGGCCGTACAGGCAGATCGGCTGTCTTGGCACGCGGAAATTCGTCAACGACACGGCGCTCGTGCGCAACATCCGACGCTGCATGGAACGGCGCAGCATCCTCGTGCTGTACCCGGAGGCCCGCTACGCCAACGTGGGAACCAGCTCCCTTCTCCCCCCTTCGACGGCAAAGCTCATCCGGTATCTGAAGGTACCGGTGGTCACAATCAACATGAAGGGCAACTATCTCCAGTCGCCCATCTGGAATCTGAAAAAGCGCCGCGGCGTACGCCTGGAAGCAGAGGCCCGGCTGCTGCTGACGGCACAGGACGCGGAGACGATGCCGGAAAGACAGATTCAGGATATGGTGCAGCAGGCGCTCGCCTATGACGAATACGACTGGCAATACAGGACAGGAATGATTGTCCGCGCTCCCTGGCGTGCGGAAGGGCTTGAACATCCGCTTTACCGCTGCCCGGCCTGCGGGAAGGAATTCCAGATGCACACAGAGGGCGCAGAGCTGTTCTGCGGCGCGTGCGGCGCACGATGGCGGATGACGGAGCTCGGGAAGCTCGAGGGGGTAAACACTTCCTCCGGTTTTTCCCACATTCCCGACTGGTACGAATGGGAGCGCAGGACGGTGGAGGAAGAGATTGGGCGCGGAGCGTACCGGTTTGACGCGCGGGTACGGGTACAGTCCCTGCCGAACGCAGTCAATTTCATTTCGCTCGGCGAAGGACGGCTGCAGCACGGCCCATCGGGCTTTTCCCTCACCTTCACCGACTACGGCGAGCAGCAGGAGAAGACGCTGCGCTTTCCGGCAGGTTCCACCTTCTCCATCCACACGGAGTATGATTACCGGGGACAGGGCGAGTGCATTACTCTCTCCACGCCGGACAACACCTATTTTCTCTACCCGCTCGAGCCGGGCTTCTCCGCGACGAAGCTCCAGTTCGCAGCGGAAGCGCTCTGGCAGCGGGCGCAGTCCCATTGAGACAAGAAAAGCTCCCTTCCGGCGTGAAGGGAGCTTTTTTGTATTTTGACGCACAGTCATGCAAGCAGAGCCGAGGCGGCAGCCTCCAGGGCGCGCGCCATATCGGGCAGGGACATCGACGGCGCGCCCGGCTTCTCCGCCGCCTGCGCGGCCGAATACGGAACATGGACAAAACCACAGCGCAGTCCGGGGAATTCCGTGGCGGCAAGGTGCAAAAGGCCGTACAGGACATGGTTGCAGACGTACGTCCCGGCGGAATCGGAGAGGGACGAGGGCAATCCCGCGTCCCGGATCGCCCGCACCATCGCCTTGACGGGCAGCGTCGCGAAATATGCCGCCGGGCCGTCCGGGACGATGGGAACGTCTTCCGGCTGAAAACCGTCCGCGTCGGGGATGCGGTAGTCATCGACATTGACGGCGACGCGCTCCGGCGTCACGCCCGTCCTGCCGCCCGCCTGCCCGACGGCAATCACGGCGTCCGGGCAGCGCTCCTGCAGCGCCTCCCGAATCCGGGCGAGAGCGCGCTCCCCGGCGACGGGCAGGAGCAGCCTGCGCACCTGCGCGCCGCCGATCGTCTCCGGCAGCAGGGACACCGCGTCCCACGACGGGTTGGACGTCTCGCCGCCGAACGGTTCAAAGCCGGTGAACAGGATTTCCATGCTCATTCCTCCTTCTGCGGTTCCGCCTGCAGCGCGGCAAGGAACAGCTCCCTCGTCACATCGGGATCGGCGCGACCCTGCGTACGGCGCATGGCCTGGCCGAAAAGCGCCTGCAGCGCGGCCTTCTTCCCGGCGCGGTAGTCCGCCGCCGCGCGCGGGCAGTCCGCGAGAATCTCCTGCACGAGCGGCCCGAGAACGGCGCGGTCAGTGATTTTGCCGAGGCCGAGGCGCTCGACGGCCTCGCGCGGATCCTGATCCTCCTTCCAGAGCAGGGCAAGTAGCTCCTTCGCCGTGCCGCTGCCGATCGTCTTCTCCCCGAGAAGGTCGGAAAGCGCGGCAAGATGCTCTGCGGAGACAGGGATCTCCCCCTCCGCGAGACGGGCGGGATCGGCGGCGAGAAGCGTCGCGAGGAGCTTCGGGAAGCGCGTGAGGGCGGCGGCGCGCCCGAAGGCCTCCGCCGCGGCGCGGGTGATGGTAAGCGCCTCCGCCGTCTCGCGGTTGACGCCGTACGACGCGCGCCAGCGCTCCCGCAGGACGTCCGGCAGCTCCGGCAGCTCGGACGCCCAGCGCGCGACCTGCTCCTGCGTGAGGACGATCGGCGGCAGGTCCGGCTCCGGGAAAAAGCGGTAATCGGACTGGCTCTCCTTGCGGCGCATGGGAAAGGTCTCGCCCGTTCCCTCGTCAAAGCCGCGCGTCTCGGGAAAGAGCGTGCCGCCCGCGTCGAGCACGGCGGCCTGCCGGCGCTCCTCGTACGCGATGGCCTTCGCGGCGAACTGGAAGCTGTTGAGATTTTTCAGCTCGGCGCGTTCGCCGAGCGTATGCGAGCCCAACGGGCGGATCGAGAGATTCACGTCGCAGCGCAGCGAGCCCTCGTTCATCCGGCAGTCGGAGAGTCCCGCAAAGCGGATGCGCTCGCGCAAAATCTGCAGGTAGGCCGTGACTTCCTCCGCGCTGCGGAAATCGGGCATGGTCACAATCTCGATCAGCGGGACACCGCAGCGGTTGCAGTCAAGAAGCGTGCCTACCTCGCTGTGGATCAGCTTGCCGGCGTCCTCCTCGAGGTGAAGCCGTTCAATGCGGATGCGCTTTGTTCCCCCGCCGGACGGGATCTCGAGCCAGCCGCCGGTGCAGATCGGCTGATCGTACTGCGAAATCTGGTATGCCTTCGGCAAATCGGGATAATAATAATTTTTCCGGTCCAGCTTCGAGCGCAGGGAAACGCGGCAGTGCAGCAGCAGCCCGGCCTTGACGGCAAACTCCACCGCCTTCGCGTTCAGGACGGGGAGCGCCCCCGGCATCCCGGTGCAGACGGGGCAGCAGTGCGTGTTCGGCTCCGCGCCGAAGACGACGGCGCACGAGCAGAACGCTTTCGTCTCCGTTTTCAGTTCGATGTGCGTTTCGAGGCCGATGACAGTCTCATATTGCGTGCTCATTTTCTCCCCTCCTCGACGGCGCAGGCGGCGCGCAGCAGCTCCCGCTCCCCGAACGCGCGCCCGACGAGCTGCACGCCCACGGGAAGCCCGTTCTCCTCCCCGAACGGGACGGAGACGGCGGGCAGCCCCGCAATGCTGGCCGGGACGACGAACAGATCGCTGCGGTACATGGCGACAGGGTCGCGCTTCTCCCCGCGCTTCCACGCGACCTCCGGGGACGTCGGCAGCAGCAGAAAATCGTAATACGACAGCGCGGCGGCCATCGACGAGGCGGTCTTCCGGCGCAGGCGGCGCGCCTTTTCATACGCGTCCCGCTGTTCCTTCGTGAGGACGAAGGTGCCGAGCAGGATGCGGCGCTTGACCTCGAGGCCGAAGCCCTGGCTGCGGCTCTCGCGGATGAGCGACCGCCAGTCCGAGACGCCGGAGGCGCGGAAGCCGTACCGCACGCCGTCGAAGCGCGCAAGATTCGACGACGCCTCGGCGGAACCAAGAATGTGGTACGCCGGCAGCATATCCTTCAAAAACGGGAGGGAGAGCTCGTCCACGCGCGCGCCCAGAGACTCCAGCTTCGCGACGGCGCGCAGCAGCTCGCGGCGCACGCACGGCTCGGCCTCGGCGAGGCTTTCCCGCACGAGAGCCGCGCGCATTCCGCGCACGCCGTCCCCGATTCCGTCGAGGTACGCGCCGGGGGATTGGCGGGAACTTGTCGCGTCATGCGGATCAAACCCGGCCGTCGCGGCGAGGACGGCGGCGCAGTCGCGCGCGTCCTTCGTCACGAGGCCGACCTGATCGAGCGACGGCCCGAAGCCGACGAGGCCGTACCGCGAGATGCGCCCGTACGTCGGGCGCAGGCCGACGACGCCGCACAG
Organism: uncultured Oscillospiraceae bacterium; assembly: GCA_949292505.1. GTDB lineage: Bacteria > Bacillota > Clostridia > Oscillospirales > Acutalibacteraceae > Caccousia. The sequence continues at coordinate 46,019 of CASFAA010000036.1, read as the reverse complement.
AGCGGCGGGCTGGCGCACCGATCCGCCCGTATCGCTGCCGAGGGCGAACAGCGCCTCCCCCGCCGCGACGGCAGCCGCCGATCCGCCGGAGCTGCCGCCCGGCACGCGCGAGGGATCGATCGGGTTGGCCGTCGGCCCAAAGGCGGACGTGCCCGTGTCGCTGCCCATGGCGAACTCGTCGAGGTTCGTCTTCCCGAGCAGGACGGCTCCGGCGCGCCCCAGCCGGGACACGGCCCCGGCGTCGTACGGCGGGACAAAGCCCTCCAGCATACGGGACGCGCACGTCGTACGCACGCCCTTCGTGCAGATATTGTCCTTGACAGCCATCGGGACGCCGTCGAGCAGGGAAAGCGGCTCCCCGGCGGCGAGACGCCTGTCCGCCGCGTCGGCTTCGGCGAGGGCTTCGTCCCGCGAAACGGTCAGGTACGCGTGCAGCTGCGGCTCGCGCTCCTCCATCCGGGCAAGACAGGCGAGCGCGGCCTCCCGCGCGGATAGCTCGCGGCGGCGCAGGGCTGCGGACAGGCCGAGCGCCGTCATGCCGCAGACATTATGCACCGCTCTCCCCTCCTATCGCGCGCGGCAGGACGAAGCAGCCGCCGATTGCCTCGGGCGCGTTCTGCAGCGTCTCCTCCCGGGTGAGGGAGGCCGCGGGGCAGTCCTCCCGGAGGAAGGGCGGCTCGTCCTCCTCATGGGCAGGGCCGTCCGGCTCCTGCAGCGCGGAGGCAAAGCGCAGGATTTCCTCGAAATCGCCGCGCAGCTGTTCCTCCTCCTCCGGCGTCAGGCGCAGATTGGCAAGCTCCGCGACCGCCTTGATTGAAAATTCCATCAGGCTCCCCCTTCGTTTTGCGTCAATAGGCTTCCCCGGCGTCGAGCAGGGCGACCTCCTCCGGAGTCAGCGCGAGATCGAACGCTTCCGCGAGGCCATCGAGCTGGCCGACGCTCGAGACGGCGGCGATCGGCACGGCAGGGAACGGCTTGGCGCTCATCCACGCGAGGACGAGCGCGGCGATCGAGACGCCGCGCGACGCGGAAACCTCCCGCAGCGCGGCGAGGCGGCGGTCGTTGAGCGCGCAGCGGTATTCGGGAAGCGTTCCCTCCGCAAGCGTCCCCGCCGCGGCCTTTGAGAAATAGCCCTTCCCCATCGCGGAGAAGGCCATCGTGCAGAGCGACTCGCGGCGCTCGAGCAGGAGGCGGTACAGCTCCCCGTCCATCCACGCGAGCGTCTTGTCGCCGATCCGCTCGGGGACAACGCGTGCCAGACTCCACTGATTCTGCACGCCGACAAAGCCGGAATACCCGTGCGCGGCGGCGTAATCGGCAGCCTCCCGGATGCGCGCTGCCTTCCAGTTGGAGCCGCCCCAGGCGCGGAGCTTGCCTTCGCGGCGGAACTGCTCCAGCCGCTCGACAATCTCGCCCACAGGGATGGTTTCGTCGTCGCGGTGGAGCCAGTACAGATCGACGCAGTCCGTCCGCAGCGCAGCGAGGCTCTCCTCAAGGTCGGAGCGGAGCTCCGCTTCGCTCAGGCGGCTGACCGTCATCGCGTCAAACTTCGGATGGCCGCCCTTGGTTGAAATCACAAGACGCGAGCGGTTTCCCCGCTCCTCTATCCATTTTCCGATGATTGATTCGCTGCGGTTCTCTCCGCCGGGCAGCCAGCGGCCGTAGCAGTTCGCCGTGTCGAGGAAATTGCCTCCCTTATCCACATAGGCGTCCATCACGCGGAACGCCTCGGCCTCCCCCATGCCGGCGCCGCCAAACTGCGCCGTGCCGAGACAAACGGGCGCGACCGGCGACGCGACGCCGGGCAAACGCTTCAGATTCATCCATACTCTCCCTTTCCTTCGCCCCAAAACAGGCAGAATTATTTTTCTATTATATGCTTTCGCGGGAAGTTTAATTTTCTAAAAATGAATAATAGGAAATGGAAAACCGCCCTCCCTGCGCTCGGCAGGGAGGGCGGTCGATGTGGAAAGCGAGCGGCTTAAACGTCGAGGTAGCCGGCGCGCGGGGTGAGCTTGAACTCCTTGCAGAGCGCGGCGAGCTCCGCGTCGGTGATGGACTGCTTCCATGGGGTGTTCATGATCTTGATGTAAATCTCAGCAGCCTTCTCAACCGTCTCGATGAGGCCGAAGGTCTCGTCCATGTCGCGGCCCGCGCCGAAGATGCCGTGCGCCGCCCAGAGAACGACGCGGACGTCCTTGATCTTCTCCGCGGTGGCCTCGCCGATCTCGTTCGTGCCGCACACCATCCACGGCAGGACGGACACGCCCTCAGGGAACACGACGATGCACTCGGTGCACATCTGCCACAGCGTCTTGGTGAAAGCGCGGTCGTCCAGTTCATGAACATACGTCATCGCCAGGGTATTGGCCGGATGGCAGTGCATGACAACGCGGTGTGCCGGATCGACGGAGAGACGCGCGATGTGGTTCATCAGATGGGTCGGCAGCTCGCTGGTCGGACGGCCGCCGTTCTCAAAGCCCCACAGAATGTCATAGCTCTTGCCGTCCGCGGCAATGCGGATGACGCCCATGTTGTCCTGCGGGCAGCGCTCGACGTTGCGGAAATAGCGGCCCGTGCCGGTGACGATGAGATAACGTCCGGCAAGAGCGGAGGCGTCAAAGCTCAGCGGCAGGGTGCGCAGGACGTGAGAGGGGTCGAGGTACTGCTCGACGGCGTCATTCTCGAGAATCCAGCTGATGTTGCCGCCGTTTCTCTCGTCCCAGCCCATGCGGTACATATTGGCGGTGATGTGGCACATCTCACGCACAAAGGGCGCTTCAAAAATATTATTCATGAAAAATACCCCTTTCTCTATCCTCTCTCGTCAGGCTCTCTCGGCCAGAATCTTCTTCTCGTAGGCGCGGACCTCCGTCAGCCAGTCAAGGCCGGTCGGGACATTCTGGCGTGCGCAGAACTCATCGAACACGACCTGCCACGGCATGGCCTTCATCTCCTCGAGGTAGGCCAGGCGGGCGGTGTAGTCGCCGTCGAGCTCCATCTTTTTCATCGCGGCGGTGGGCTCGAGCAGGGCGCGCAGCAGCGCCTTCTGCATATTGCGCATACCGATGACCCACGCGGCCACGCGGTTGATGCTCGCGTCGAAGAAATCGAGGCCGATGTGGATGCGGTCGAGCAGGCCGTTGCGGATAACCTCGTTCGCGATCTCCTGCAGCTCGTCGTCAAGGGCGACGACGTGGTCGCTGTCCCAGCGGACGGGACGAGAGACGTGCAGCAGCATTTCGTCACTGAACAGGAGCAGGGAGGACAGCTTGTTGCTGATAACCTCCGTCGGATGGAAATGTCCGGCGTCGAGGCAGACGGCAACGTTGTTCTTCATGGCATAGCCCATGTAGAACTCATGCGAGCCGACAACATAGCTCTCGGAGCCGATGCCGAACAGCTTGCTCTCGACGGCGTCAAGGTTTGCGCTGGGATCGAGCTTCTCGGCGAAAACCTCATCGAGGGACTCCTTCAGGCGGAGACGGGGCGCGTAGCGGTCGACCGGGACGTCCTTGCTGCCGTCGGGAATCCAGACGTTGGTAACGCACTTCTGGCCGAGCTCCCTGCCGAAATACTCGCCGACGCGGCGGCTGCGGCGGCAGTGCTCCACCCAGAAGGAACGGATGGACTCGTCGGCGCTCGAGAGGGTGTAGCCGGACTCCGCCTTCTCATGGGAGAAGCAGGTGGGGTTGAAGTCGAGGCCGAGGCCGCGCTCCTTCGCCCACTGCACCCACGACGCGTAGTGGCGGGGCTCGATGGCGTCGAGATCGATCTTCTCGTCGGTGTCGGCGTAGGTGGAATGGAGGTTGACCTTGTGCTTACCGCCGATCAGGGAGAACGCCTCGTCCATATCGGCGCGCAGCTCATCGGGCGTGCGGGCGGCTCCGGGATAGTTGCCGGTGGCCTGAATGCCGCCGGACAGCTCACGGTCGCGGAACAGGAATCCCTTGACGTCGTCGCCCTGCCAGCAGTGCATGGAAATCTTGATGCCGGACAGGCGGCGGATAGCCTCCTCGGTGTCGGTGCCGAGCGCTGCGTAGCGCTCTCTGGCTTCCTCATAGCTTCTCATAACAAATCTGCCTCCTTCAAAAAGTGGTGTATCGCTTCAAACTGCTTTCCGCTTGGAATTTACGCTTTCGGGGATCCGCCCGCCGGAATCAGGCCGATCGGGAAGGAGCGGCGCACGGCGGCGCGCGCCTCGGCGGCGTTTGCGAAGACGCCGCCGGCAATCATCTGGGCGAGCAGGTTGCCGACCGCCGTACCCTCGGAGGGGCCGGTCGAAACCTCGAGGCCGGTGGCCTCGGCCGTCAGGCGGTTCAGATAATCGTCCTTGCTGCCGCCGCCGACAATGTAAAGGCGGGGACAGGAGACGCCTGTCAGGGACGCGAGCTCCTTCGCCGCAGCCTTGTAGCGCTCCGCAAGGCCGAAGTAAACGCAGGACGCAAGCTCGGCGGGCGTCTGCGGAACAGGCTGGTTCGTGCGCGCACAGTACGTGCGCACAGCGTCAATCATGCTCTGCGGGGCGAGGAAGGACGGATCGTCCACGTCGACCTCAGCGGGGAATTTCCCGGCGGCCTCGGCCTCATCGCAGAGGCGGGCAAAGCTGTACTCGTCGCCGAGCTCCGCGCGGATCGACTGGAGCATCCACAGGCCCATGATGTTCTTGAGGTAGCGGATCGTACCGCCGAAGCCGCCCTCGTTTGTAAAGTTCGCCTCGCGGCTCTGCGCGGAGCAGTCGGGCTCGGGGCGCTCCATGCCGATGAGCGACCAGGTGCCGGAGCTCAAAAACAGGAAGTCCTTCTCCTCGGCGGGGACGGCGAGGACGGCGGAGCCGGTGTCATGCGTCGGCGGCAGGACGACGTCGCAGTCAAAGCCAACCTCCTCCCGCACCTCGGGCGACAGGGAGCCGAGGCGGTACCCCGGCTGGCGGAGCTCGCCGAAAATACGGCGCGGCACGCCGAGACGGTCGATGAGATCGAAGTCCCAAGAGCGCGTCTTCGCGTCGAGAAGCTGGGTGGTGCTCGCGTTTGTGTACTCCGCGGAGATTTGGCCCGTCAGCAGGAAATGCAGATAATCCGGGATCATGAGCAGGTGCTCGGCCTTTTCGAGCAGCTCGGGTTCCTGCTCCTTCACGGCGAGCAGCTGGTAAATCGTGTTGAAAATCTGCTTCTGGATGCCCGTCCTCGCGTAGAGCTCCTCCTCGGTGAGGATTTCGCGGAGCTTTGCGTCCATGCCGGCGGTGCGGCTGTCGCGGTAGGCCACAGCGTCGCCGAGGCGGCGATTGTCCGCGTCGAGAAGGACAAAATCGACGCCCCAGGTGTCGACGCCCATGCTCGAGGGCTTCTTTCCAATCTCCGCGCAGTGCTTGAGACCTGCTTTGATCTCGGAGAACAGGGCGTCCACATCCCAGCAGCGGCGGCCGTTCTTCTTTTTCGCCCCGTTCGGAAAGCGCCAGACCTCCTCGGTGGACAGCTTGTCCCCATCCATCCAGGCCAGCACCATTTTTCCGCTGGACGCGCCGATATCGACGGCGAGATAATACCGATCCATTTTCCTCTCCCTTCCCCGCCCCGGGGGGCGGCATTCCGATGACGGACGGGGCGAGCTCCCGTCCTCTTCTCCTTCATTGTAGGCGGAAACGGCGGCGATGAAAAGGACGCGGTTTGAGAAAAACTGCGTCCTTATTTGTGGGATTGGGAAGTTCCCCCGGCACGGCAGGCGCTCGGGCTCATTCCGTAGATTTCGCGGAAACGGCGGTGGAAGTAACTCGTGTTGCTGTAGCCGACGGCGTAGGCGACGTCGGCGACGGAGAGCGACGTGTTTTGAAGAAGGGAGGCGGCCTGCTGGAAGCGCTTTTTCTGCAGCAGCTCCTTGAAGGTGGAGCCCGTCTCCCGGTGAACGGCGCGGCTCACCTCCGCCATCGGGCGGTGCTCCGCGCGGGAAAATTCCTCAAGACTTGCCGAAGCGTACCGGTCCTCGATGTACTGCAGAGCGCGCAGCACCGTCTTGTCCATGCCGCCGCTGTTCGACGAGAGTTTTTCCGTGTGGCGGAGCAGCTGCAGAAGCAGCAGTCCCATGGTGAGCTGGTTGAGCCTGCCGTCCGGCTCGTCGTGGTACACGGCGGACCAGATGAGGTTTTCGAGAAGGTTCTGCACGGGGAGGAGCTCCGCCGTGTGGAATTGCAGGTAAAGCGGCGAGGGATACTCCCGCGTGAGGCTGTGAAGCAGAAAATCGCTCACGACGTTCCCCTCGCCGAGCATCCCGAACGCGGTGTGAAAAAACTGCGGCTGCACAATGATGTTGACGCCGACGTCGCCGCGCCCGGCGGGCAGGATCTCATGGCGGCACGTCTGATTGAGGAAGAGGAGATCGCCCTCCTGCAGGACGATTTTCTTCTCGCCGTCCAGAATGTGCGTGACACTCCCCTCGCAGACGTACATGATCTCCACATAATTGTGGCGGTGCAGCGGAAAATAAGCAAAGCGCGTGTGTGTGGAAACATCCATCAGTCGGCCGGGCCCTATCAGCCTCGAGCTGTCCACAGTGAATTCGCCCTCCGAGGAATAGCGCTCCCGGCGGATTTCTCCGCCGTTCTCGAGCAGCGCGCGCTCCTCGGGCGTGATCTCGCGCAGACGGCGCATCAGCTCCGCGTTCATTGTTTTTCTCCCCTTCCATTGATTTTTTCCTATAAACTTTATCCAAACATTCTATTTTACAAATGCAGTGAAACATGGTACGCTGAGAAAGATGGCTGAAACGACCGAAAAGGGGCGTCAGATCCCCTCAGAAAAAGGAGGCATATCCATGAAAGTGGTCATTGTCGGCGGCGTGGCCGGCGGCGCGTCCGCGGCGGCCAGACTGCGCAGACTCGACGAAAAGGCGGAGATCGTCATGCTTGAGCGCGGGCCGTACATCTCCTTCGCAAACTGCGGCCTGCCGTACTACATCGGCGGAGAAATCACGAAGAAGTCGGCGCTTACCCTGCAGACGCCGCAGAGCTTCAAGAGCCGCTTCAATGTCGACGTGCGCGTGAACAGCGAGGTCACGGCGGTCGACGCTACGGCGAAGACCGTGACGGTCCGCACGGCGGACGGCGAGTACACGGAGAGCTATGACAAGCTCATCCTCTCCCCCGGCGCGGCCCCGATTGTCCCGCCGCTGCCCGGCGCGGACAGCGAGCGCGTCTTCACGCTGCGCAACATTCCCGACACGGAAAAAATCCGCGACTACGTTGACGAGGAGTTTCCGGACAGCGCCGTCGTCATCGGCGGCGGCTATATCGGCGTCGAGATGGCGGAGAACCTCAAGAAGTCCGGCGTCGAGACAACGATCGTCGAGCTCAGCGACCACCTGATCGCCCCGCTCGACTACGACATGGCCTGCGAGGTGCACCAGTACGCGAGAAGCCAGGGCCTGCACCTTGTGCTCAACAACGGCGTGACGGGCATCGAGGAAAAGGGCGGCAAGCTCTGCGTCAAGCTCGCGGACGGCGAGATCGAGACGGATATGGTCATCCTCTCCGTCGGCGTGCGCCCCGACACGGCACTCGCGAAGAACGCGGGGCTCGAGCTCAATCAGCGCGGCGCGATCCTCGTCGACTCCCATATGCTGACCTCCGACCCCGACGTCTACGCGGTGGGCGACGCGGTGGAAATCACCGATTTTGTCACGAAGCAGAAGGGGTATGTCCCGCTTGCCGGCCCGGCCAACAAGCAGGGCCGCATCGCCGCCGACAACATCTGCGGCATCCCGAGCGAGTACAAGCAGACGCAGGGATCGTCCGTTTTGAAGCTCTTTGACATGACGATCGCGATGACGGGCGTCAACGAACGCACGGCGAAGGCCGCCGGCCTCGACTACGACAGGATGTACACCTACAACCAGTCTCACGCCTCGTACTATCCGGGCGGGCACGGGATCTCGATGAAGGTGCTGTACGAGAAGGGAACGGGCCGCCTGCTCGGCGCGCAGCTCGTCGGCTTCGACGGCGTGGACAAGCGCTGCGACGTGCTCGCCGTGGCGATCCGCGCCGGGATGACGGCGTCTGACCTCACAGAGCTCGAGCTGTGCTACGCCCCGCCGTTCGGCTCCGCAAAGGATCCGGTCAACTACGCGGGCTATGCTATTGAGAACGTCCTGACCGGAAAGGTAAAGACCTTCCACTGGGACGAGGTCGCCTCCCTGCCGCGCGACGGCAGCGTCACGCTGCTCGACGTGCGCACGCCCGCCGAGCACGCGAACGGCTCCATCGAGGGCTTCTCCTTCATTCCGGTCGACGAGCTGCGCGAGCGCATCGGCGAGCTCGACCCGACAAAGCCGATCTACGTCCATTGCCAGAGCGGCCTGCGCAGCTACATCGCGTGCCGCATCCTCTCGGGGTACGGCTTTGATTGTCATAACCTCACCGGAGGCTACCGTTTCTACAGCCTCGTGGTCAACGAGAAAAAGGCTATGGAGCATCCCTGCTACGAGCCCGTCTGAGCGGCGGCTTCGATCTCGCCGATGAACGCCTTGAGCTGAGACGAGAGATATTTGTTTTTGTGATAAATCAGCTGAAAGCTCCTGTCAAGCTTTGCGTCCTCCAGGCTGAGGACGCAAAGCTTTCCCTGTGCCTCGGCCTCCCGCACAAGAAGGCCGGAGAGCACCGCAAGCCCCTGCCCGCCGACGGCGGCGCTGAGAATGGCGTCGGAGCTGTGGCAGACCCATTTCGGTTTGATATGCACGTTGTTCTCCCGGAGAATGTTCTCGAGCTGCTCGCGCGTGCCGCTCCCCGACTCGCGCAGCAGGAAGGGCTGGCCGTCAAGCTCGCGGACGGCGACCTTCTTCCTCCCTGCGAAAGGATGGCCGGGCGGACAGACGAGGACAAGCTCGTCGCGCATGACGGGACGAACGACAAGCCGATCGTTTCCGACACGTCCTTCAACGAGCGCAAAATCGAGAGAGCTGTCGACCACCTTACCCTCAACGACGCTTGTGTTGTCCACAAAGACGACGACTTCGGCGTCGGGATTTTTCTCCTCGAAGCGGCGGACAAGATCCGTCATCACGCACGCGCCCACCGTAATGCTCGCCCCAACCCGGAGCTGGCGGCGGCGTGCGGCCTGGCCGACAGCGTCCTCCATCTCGTCAAAGAGCGAGACGGCGTGGCGCGCGTAGTCGAGCAGGCGGAGCCCGGCGTCTGTGATGCACAGCCGTTTCGCGAGACGCTCAAACAGAAGGACGCCGTACTCCTCCTCCATCTCGCCAATCACCTGGCTGACCGTCGGCTGCGAGAGAAAAAGCCGGCGTGCGGCAAGGCTCATCGAGCCCGTCTCCGCGACGGCGATAAAGATTTGCAGATGTCTGATTGTCATGCGCTGCCCCTCCCGAATCCATAGGCTTTTCACTATTTACGATACACCACCTGAGCTGGAAAAGCAAGACGCCGCCTGCGGAGGGGAGGCGTTTTGCCAAGAAATAAACTGGAGGTAATGTAACCATGTCCGTATCCCCCACCGATATCAAACGCGTCAAGGGGCAGGGCTTCCTGCTCAACCGCGGCACCGACAATTTTTCGGGCCGCGTCATCACCGAAAACGGCGTGCTCACCGCCGCGCAGATGCGCTGCCTGAGCGAGGCTGCCGAAACCTTTGGCAGCGGCACAATGACCTTCACCTCCCGCCTGACGGTCGAACTGCCCGGCATCCCCTTTGAAAAAATAGAAGACTTCAAGTCCTTCATTGCGAAGGAGGGCATGGTCACGGGCGGCACGGGCTCCCGCGTGCGCCCCGTCGTCGCCTGTAAGGGCACAACCTGCGTCTTCGGCCTCTACGACACCCAGGCGCTTGCCAAGGAAATCCACGATCGCTTCTACGTCGGCTATGCCGGCGTGACGCTGCCGCATAAGTTCAAGATCGCCGTCGGCGGCTGCCCGAACAACTGCATGAAGCCCGACCTCAATGATCTCGGCATCGTCGGCCAGCGCGTGCCGAAGTTCAACCCTGAGAAGTGCCGCTCCTGCAAGAAGTGCTCCGTCGAGACGAGCTGCCCGATGAAGTGCGTCAGCGCCGAGGGCGGACAGCCCGTGTTCGATACCTCCGTCTGCAACAACTGCGGCCGCTGCCTGAAGGCTTGCCCGTTCGGCGCGATGGAGGAGACCGAGACGATGTACAAGATCTATGTCGGCGGACGCTGGGGCAAGAAGGTGCGCATCGGCACGCCGCTGAGCCGTCTGTTCACCCGCGAGGAAGCGCTTGACATTGTTGAGAAGGCCATCCTCCTCTTCAAGAGCAAGGGCGAAACCGGCGAGCGCTTCGGCATGACCGTCGACCGCCTCGGCATCGTAAAGGTCGAAAAGATGCTCGTTTCCGACAACCTCCTCAAGCGCAAGGAGGAGATCCTCGAGCAGGAGACCATTGGCGGCGCAAGCTGCTGAGCGCTCTTTCCGACAGAATCAAAAATCCCGTGCACCGGACTCCTCGCCCGGCGCACGGGATTTTTTCTTACCGCATTCCGCCCTCACAGCGGGCGCGAAAAGCGGGATCGTATTTCTCGAGAACCTCCTTCTTTCGCGTCCAGACATACCGGGTTTCCTTCTTCCGCACAGCATACTCCCCCGCGTTGCGGTAGCTGAGCACATCGACATAGAGGGAAAGCAGAAGAGAAGCAAACTCGCCGAACTCATCAAAACTGTAAATCCAATACTCGTCGAGATTGTTGCAGACAACGGGCGATTTCTCGACGAGAGCAAGCTGCCGCGCTCCGTCGTACACGGGATACTTCATACCCTCCCGGCCGAGGCCGACCTCATACATCTGCAGGACGGCGCGGTAAAGAGAAAGCTCCATATACTGATATTGGGAGAAAAACGAGCCAACGCGCCGGCGGCACAGCCTGCCGATCGGCTGGCCCGCCCCATCGCGTACGGCGAAGGGGGATCGTCTCCAGCTGCCGTCGGGATCCGTACGCCGGATGCTCTCGCCGGCGCTCGCCTCGAGCGACGCCCACACGCCGCCGCCCCGCAGGATCTGCAGGCTGGGGTTCAGCAGGCGGAAGGGAAGCTCGGCGGTGCAGACCGGCGCGCCGTCCCGCTCAAGCACATAGCTCGCCGACAAGGCTGATCGTGTCTGGCGCAGCAGGGACACCATATTGCTTCACTCCTTTTCGCGGCGCGGCGCGCCGGGATTCTCAGGGGCAGGCTGCTCCTCCCTCGCCTCGCTGCGAATGCGGCTGAGCGTGACGGGCGTCATGTTGAGAAAGGAAGCGACGTATTTCCCTCCGGCAAGCTCCAGCAGGCCGGGGTACGTTTTGCGGAACCATTCCACCCGCTCACGGGCGGAATACTTGTATACCGCAGCCTTGGCATTCCAATGGTAGCGCGCCGACTCAAGCAGCAGGCCGCGGTAAACCTCGGCAAGCTCCGGATACGCCGCAATCAGACGCTGAAGGCTCTCCACCGGGAGCACAGCGCAGAGGCTGTCGCCAAGGGCGGCGAGGGTAATATTGGAGGGCATCCCGAGCTGGACGCGCGACATCACCGGCGAGCCAATCTCGTAAGCGAAACACTCCGTGACCTCGCGTCCTTCCTCGTCATAAAAATAACCGCGGAAAACTCCCTCAATGAGAAGCAGCGCGTCCTTCTGCGTCTCCCCTTCGCGGAGTACAACCTCCCCGCGCCTGATCACCCGTAGACTGGAAGCAGCCTCAAGCTCAGAAAGGAGCTGTGCTCCCTCCAGATGGTAAACATTCCTGTAAAAATCGCGCAGCAGCAAACTCTTCCCTCCAAAATGCAGCCCGGCCCGCCCTGAAAAGCGTTCTTGCCCCGCAATTCGGGGCGACAGAACATACTATAGCATATTTTTCCAGAGAATAACAGCCGTTTCCGGATGAAATTTCAGGAATCGGAGCGTTCCGCCAGCACAGCCTCGAGGGCGGCGAGCTCCTCCTCCGATTTTCCGGGGAGGGCGGCAAGCAGCGAGCGGGAAGCCTCGTCCCCGCACGCGAGGAGAAGAGTGCGCAGACGGCGCAGCCTCGGCAGGCGCGCGGCGTACGGCGCGGCAGTCTTCCGCAGCGACGCGAGAAGCGGCTCGTTCAGGCCGGGAAACGCCCCTCCCGTCGAGCAGGCGAGGGTGATCCCCCCTTCCTTCGCGCTCTTGAGGACGCGGGCCCGCGCCTCCTGCCCCGGCGCGGCGGCGAGGGTCAGAATCCCGCGCGCGGCGGCGTCGAGGGCGACGCGGCGGTTGACCTCCGCCGAGGCCGCCGGAGCGGCGAGGAGGCAGCCGTCGAGAACGGAAGGCTCATACGAAGCGCTGACGCGCTCGACAGGGAGAGAATTGAAGTCAGGCAGAAAGTCCGGAGCCACAGCGCGCACCAGCGCCCCCTCGGCGAGGAGCTGGCGGCAGCGCCGCAGGGCGAGCCGTCCGCCGCCCACGACGAGAACGCGCGCCCCTTCAAGCGTCAGCTCGACGCACAGGCTCATTTTCCGCCCTCCATGGACTCCCGAAGCGCTTCCTCCATCGCTGCGAGGACACGCTCGAGATCCGTGCGGCTGTGGGCGGCGGAGACGAACAGCGCCTCGAACTGGGCGGGCGCGGCGAGCACACCGCGCTCGAGCAGGGCGCGGTAATAGCGGGAAAAGGCGTCGAGATCGCTGTTCTTGACGTCGTCGTAGCTGTGAATCGGGCCCTTCGTGAAGAAAAGGGACAGCAGTGAGCCGGCGCGGTTGACCTCGTACGGCAGGCCGAGGCGGCCGAGAGCGGCGCGGATGCCCGCCTCAAGGAACGCGGCGGACTCCTCCACCTCCTGGTAGACCTCACGGTGGCCCTCCAGATACCGCAGCTGCTTGAGTCCCATGAACATGGCGAGCGGGTTGCCGGAGAGCGTGCCCGCCTGATAGACGGGACCGACGGGAGAGACGTACTCCATCAGCTCGCGGCGGCCGCCGTACGCGCCGACGGGCATTCCCGCGCCGATGATCTTGCCAAAGCAGACCATATCGGGGCGAACGCCGAAGCGCTCAGACGCGCCGCCGTAGGAGAGGCGGAAACCGGTGATGACCTCGTCGAAGATGAGGACGGCCCCCTCCTTTGTGCAGATCTCGCGCAGCCCCTCGAGGAAGCCGGGCACAGGCGGGACGACGCCCATATTGCCCGCGACGGGCTCGACTATCACGGCGGCAACCTCGCCGCGGTTGGCGGCGAATGTCTCGCGCACGGAGGCGAGGTCGTTATAGCGGCAGACAAGGGTGTGCTTGACGACGTCGGCGGGGACGCCGGGGCTCGTCGGGACGCCGTACGTCAGCGTGCCGGAGCCGGACTTGACGAGCAGGCAGTCGCTGTGGCCGTGGTAGCAGCCCTCAAACTTGATGAATTTATCGCGCCCCGTGTAGCCTCTCGCGACGCGGATGGCGCTCATCGTCGCCTCGGTGCCGGAGTTGACCATGCGCACCATCTCGGCGGCGGGGTAGGCGGACGTGACCTGCTCCGCCATCTCGATCTCGAGCTTCGTCGGCAGGCCGTAGCTCAGGCCGCGGTCGATCGCCTCGAGCGCGCCCTCCTTCAGGAACTCCGGCGAGTGGCCGAGGATCATCGGCCCCCACGAGCCGATGAGGTCGATGAACTCGTTGCCGTCCTCGTCCCAGACGCGGTCGCCCTTCGCCCGCGCGGCGAAGACCGGCGGCACGCCGACGGAGCGGAACGCGCGCACGGGGGAATTGACGCCGCCCGGCATCAGGGCGCAGGCGCGCTCGTACGCTTCGCGGGAAGCTTCGCGGATCATACCGTCCCCTCCTTCAGCTTTTTCGCAATGTCCAGCGCGAAATAGGTGATGATGAGCTTCGCCCCGGCGCGGCGGATGGCGAGAAGCGACTCGTAGATCGCGGACTCGGCGAGAATGCCGTTGTCGACGGCGGAGCGCAGCATCGCGTACTCGCCGCTCACGTTGTACGCGGCGAGCGGGGCGTTGAACTCCCGGCTCGCGTCGCGGATAACGTCGAGGTACGCGAGGGCGGGCTTGACCATGATGACGTCCGCGCCCTCGTCGAGGTCGGCGGCAATCTCGCGCAGAGCCTCCTGCCCGTTGCCATAGTCCATCTGATACGACTTTCTGTCGCCGAACGACGGCGCGGAGCCCGCCGCGTCGCGGAACGGGCCGTAGAAGCTCGACGCGAACTTCGCGCTATAGCCCATGATCGCCACGTTGACGAAGCCCTCGGCGTCAAGGGCGGCGCGCAGGGACGCGACGTGGCCGTCCATCATGTCGCTCGGGGCGACCATGTCCGCGCCGGCACGGGCGTAGCTCAGGGCGATCTCGTTGAGGTGGAGCAGCGTCTCGTCGTTCTTGACGCAGCCATGCTCGTCAAGGATGCCGCAGTGGCCGTGGTCGGTGTACTCGCACATGCAGACATCGCCGATGATGTACAGCTCCGGGGCCAGCTCGCGCAGACGGCGCATCGCCCGCTGGACGACGCCGTTCGGATCGCTCGCCGCGCTGCCGCAGGCGTCCTTGTGATCCGGGATGCCGAACAGCAGGCAGGAGAGTACGCCGCAGGAGCGCATCTCCTCAACGACGGACTCGAGCATATCCACGGAATAGTGGTACACGCCCTTGAGCGACGGGATCTCGCGGCGGATTCCCTCGCCCTCGACGACGAAGATCGGCAGAATCAGGTCGCGGGCGGACAGCTCCGTCTCGCGCAGCATGGAGCGGATCACAGGCGTGGTCCGCAGTCTTCTTCCACGATAAAACATATTCCTCTATCTCCTTTTATGATCGTTTGAAGTCGATTTTGCGGTTTCTGTGATAGTATTCGCGATCCCGATCGCTGATCTCACGCAGGACGCGGCACGGCGCGCCGACGGCCACGACGTTCGCGGGAATGTCGCGCGTGACAACGCTGCCCGCGCCGATCACGCTGTTCTCTCCGATTGTCACGCCTGGCAGGACAATCGTTCCCGCGCCGAGCCAGACATTGTCGCCGATATGCACGGGCAGATTGTACTGCACCGCGTCCCACCGCAGCTCCGGACAGATCGGATGGGTTCCCGTGTCGATCGTGACGTTCGGCCCGATCATGACGTGGTTTCCAATATAGACGTGCGTGTCGTCGACGAGGGTGAGGTTGAAATTCGCATAGACATAGTCGCCGAGATGGGTATACTTTCCCCAGTTCGCGTGCAGCGGCGGCTCGATGTAGCAGCCCTCGCCGACCTCGGCGAGCAGCTTCTTCATCAGCGCCTCGCGCTCCTTCATCTGGGAGGGGCGCGTCGCGTTGAAGTCATAGAGGACTTCGAGGCATTTCACCTGCTCCTCCACGATGGAGGCGTCCTGCGTGTCGTACAGCTCTCCGGTGTGCATCCGTTCCCGATTGTTCATGAAAACAGCTCCTCCAATTTCTCTGCCACGCCGCCAAGATCGGCGCGCGCCGCCTCGGCGGCGGTAAATCCGTTTGCTTCGAGCCCCGCCGTCGTCTTCGGCCCGATGGAGACAAGGCGTCCGCAGGCGGCAAGCGCGTCCCGGCCAAACAGCTCGAGCGCGCCGCGTACCGCCGAGGCGGAGGTAAAGACGGCGGCGTCAAACGCCGCGTCAGCCGGCAGGGCGTCGCCCTTTGCCGGAAGGTTCTCATAGAGCTCCGGCGCGCGCAGCTCGCAGAACGAGGCGAGCGCCCCGGCAAGCTCAGGGGCAAGCCCCTTCACCTTCGGGTAGAGCACGCGCGTTCCCGGCGCGAGCGCACGGCGCAGCAGCGCCTCCATCCCCGCCCCGGTATGCGGCTCCGGGATGAGGTCGGCGCGAAGACCATAGCTTTGCAGCGCCTCCTCCGTGCCGGGGCCGACGGCAGCGATCCGCACGTTCGCGAGGGCGCGGACGTCAAGGCCGAGGGCAAACAGCTGGCCGAAGAAGAACGCGCACGCCCGGCGGCTCGTGAGGACGAGCGCCTGCGCCCACCGGACGTCCTCCTCCGTGAGGACGCCGGGAACTTCCCGGATGCGCCGCACCGGAATCTCCGTGACAAACGCGCCCTTGCCGTGCAGCAGCTCCCCGAGGCGCGACGGCGCGTCTCCCACACAGGGGACGAGTACGCGCACGCCGCCGAGCGGGCCCTCGCCGAAGAAGCGGAGCGTCTCGCGCTCGTTTACAACCTCGCCGACGACAATCAGCGCCGGGGACGGCAGCGCCGCTTCGCGCACACGCGCCTCCAGCTCCGAAAGCGGAGCGGTCACAACGCGCTGCGCCGGGAGCGTCGCCTCGGAAATGACGGCAGCAGGCGTTTCCGGCGGCTTTCCCGCCGCGAGCAGGCGGGATGCAATCTCTCCGACGAGCGAAAGGCCCATCAGAAAAACGAGCGTGTCACGCGTATCGGCCATCGATCCGAAATCAAGATCCGTCAGTCCTCCGCCCTTATCGTGCGCCGTCATCACACGGAAGCCGCGCGCGACGCCGCGGTGGGTGATCGGAATTCCGGCATAGGCAAGCCCCGCGATGGCGGACGTCACGCCCGGCACGACAACAAACGGAACGCCCTCGCGGCGCAGCCAGGCGCCCTCCTCGCCGCCCCGTCCGAAGACATAGACGTCGCCGCCCTTGAGACGCACGACCGTCTCGCACGTCTGCGCCTTCTCCGCGAGAAGGCGGTTGATCGCTTCCTGCGGCATGGTATGGTTTCCCGCCTGCTTTCCGACGTAAATCTTCTCACAATCCGGCTTCGTTTCCATCAAAAACGAGTCGTTCGCGAGGTGATCGTATACGACGCAGTCGGCGCGGCGCAGGCCGTCCAGCCCCTTCTGCGTGATGAGGCCCGGGTCTCCCGGGCCCGCGCCGACAAGAAATACCGTTCCCGGCACGCTGCTCACTCTCCTTCCCCGACACGGCTCCGCAGCGCAAACGCCGCTTCCCGCGCCATCCGCTCCGCGTCGCTCTTTGCGCCGCGCAGCGTCAGCTTTTCCGTCCTTGCGCCGTCCTCAGACGCGAGAACGGCTGTGAGGACGAGCTCCTCCCCGTCGAGACGGGCGTACGCCCCGGCGGGCGTATGGCAGCCGCCGCCGACGCGGGCGAGGAATTCCCGCTCGCAGGCGGTGCGCAGATGGACGTCCGCGTCCGCGAGGGCGTTGAGGCGGCGCAGCAGCTCCGCGTCATCCGCGCGGCATTCGATGGCCAGCGCTCCCTGCGCGCAGGCGGGGACGAGCTCCGTCTCCGGGTCGAGAAGCTGCGTGATGCGGCCCTCGAGGCCGAGGCGGCGAAGTCCCGCCGCCGCCATCACCAGACCGTCCGCCGCTCCCTCGTCCAGTTTGCGCAGGCGCGTGTCAACGTTGCCGCGGATTCCGACAATTTTGAGGTCGGGCCGCAGCCGCAGCAGCTGGTACGCGCGGCGCTTGCTGCCCGTGGCGAGCACGGCCCCCTTAGGCAGCTCCGCGAGGGAGGCGGCTCCGCGTAAAATCAGCGCGTCGCGCGGGTCCTCGCGCGGCCAGGTACGGCAGAAGCACAGCCCCGGCGCAGGCTCGGACGGCATATCCTTCATGCTGTGGACGGCGAAGTCGATCGTGCCCGCAAGCAGCGCTTCCTCAATCTCCCGCACAAAAACGCCCTTTCCGCCGATCTGATCGAGCGGCTTATCCTGCACCCGATCGCCCGCCGTACGAATAATTGTCAGCTCGCAGCGGCAGTCGCCGAGCGCCTCGCTCAGGCGGGCGGCGGCGTCCGTCGTCTGGGCGACGGCGAGCTTAGAGCCCCGCGTTCCGACTCTGAGAATCTTCATGTCCGCTCTCTCCTTTCATCTGAAACAGCCGTTCCACGGCCTCCATGTACTGCTCCTGCTCCGTCTCGTCCCGCAGCCCCTTGAGGGTGAGGATCGGCGCGCGCACGAGGCGGCGCATCCCGGCGTGGATGAACTTGCGCAGGACGCGCTTTTCGTGCTCGCCGAGGGCGAGCTTGCTCTCGAGCAGGGCGCAGGTGTCGTCCTCCGCCTCGCGGCAGAGCTGCTGCAGACTCTGCACCGTGGAATCGACGCGGCTCGAGGCGAGCCAGTCCATCGTCTCCGTGACGCTGTCGAGGAGCATGGCCCGGCCCTGTTCCTCGAGCTCCCGGCGGCGGCGCATACTTTCCTGCGCCGTCTGTTTGAGCGAGTCGACGTCGAACAGCGTCACGTTCGGCAGCTCCGCGATCGCCGGGTCGATGTCGCGCGGGACGGCGAGGTCGAGCAGGAAGACGGGGTCGCCCCCCTCTGGAAAATGCTCCTTTTTGAGCACCAGATGGGGCGAGGACGTCGCGGAGACGACCGCGCCGCAGCCTCTGGCCGCCTCGTACCGCTCTGCGAACGGGTAGACCTCGAGCTCGGGGAACTCCTCCCGCAGCGCCAGCGCGTGCTCGAGGCTGCGGTTGCAGTTGAGAAGACGCTCCGCCCCGCAGTCCCGGAGATAGCGCAGCGCCAGCGCGGCCATCTTGCCGCTGCCGACGACGAGCGCCGCCCTTCCGCGCACCGCGCCGCACGACGCGAGCCGGTGCACGCCGATCGAGCACAGGGACAGCGGGTTCTCGCTGATGCGCAGCGCCGTCTTCATCTGTTTGGCCGCCGCGGCGGCGTCGAGGAAGACGCGGGTGAGCTCCTTCCCAGCCGAGCCGGCTCCCCGCGCAAAGGCGAGGGCGTCCTGCACCTGGCCGAGAATCTGATCCTCGCCGAGGACGAGGCTCTCGAGTCCCGCCGCTACCTCGAAGAGGTAAGCGACCGCCGCCCTCCCGCGCCGGTGAAAGAGCGTCTCCCCGAGCGCGGGCTCCTTCTCCAGAAAGACGGCGCGCACGGCCTCGCCCGCACTGTCCTCCGGAGCCATATAATAGATTTCGCTTCTGTTGCAGGTGGAGAGGATAGCCGCCTGGGTGATGCCGGCGGCAGAGAGGCGCTCGAGCGCCTCGAGCTTCTGCGTGTCGCTGAACGAGGCTTTATCGCGCAGACTGAGAGGCGTCTCCTGATAGCTGACGCCCCACACGGAAAATTGCATAGCTTCTCGCCTTTCTTTTGTTGGGGGTTGCCCCAACACGGTTTCCTTCTCATTATAAGTCGAACCGCGGGGAAATACAAGAAAACAAGTTTCAGCTTTTCAAATGGAGGTCATAGAAAAACGCAATACCGCGCTTGACGGGGCCAAACTGCGGCGCTACAATAAACGGAAGAAGATCTGCCAAATTATATTGAAAGGATGAGCGCGATGATGATAGCGGTCGCCTGCGACGGCGCGATGGTCACCGGCCACTTCGGCCACTGTGAGAGCTTTTCGTTCTTCACCGCGGAGAACGGCGTCATTACCAAGGAGGAGTCGATCCCGAATCCCGGCCACAAGCCGGGCTTCCTGCCGAACCTCGTCGCCGATTTCGGCGCGGAGGTGATCATCGCCGGCGGGATGGGCGCGCACGCCGCCGGAATTTTCGGGGAGCGCGGCGTCAAGGTCGTGACGGGCGCGGAGGGCCCCGCCCGCGCCGCGGCGGAGGCTTACCTCACCGGGAAGCTCCAGGACAAGGGCGCAATCTGCGCGCACCATCATCACGATCACGAGGAATGAGCAGGCTCTCTGCTTCAGGCAGAGAAGCACCTATTCCGGGCGGCCTTTTCCCCTTTGCGGGGAGGAGGCCGCTTTTTTCGGCCCGCCGCGCCCCGGCTTTCCCTACGCACCGCCCCTGCAAGCGGGAAAGCCAGCGCGCCGCCAGAGGGAAAGCGGGGCAAAAACCGCCCAAAACAGGCGGATTTCGCCTTTGCGTTTCCCCGGGGGATTCTGTATAATAGGCTCAAATCCCACGAAAGCGCACAAAAACGCCGCGCGGCGGCTTTGTGTGGGAAGCTCAGACAGAGCGAGAGAGGAGAATTTTTGTGAATCTGAATCCAAGAACCATTAAAAAAGTCGTGGTATCCGTTGTCGCCGCCCTGGCGATCGTCATCGTTGGCGCAAGCTCGCTGCACGCTGTTCCCGCCGGCCACACCGGCGTGGTCACGCGCTTCGGCGCGGTCGACGACGCCGTCCTCGGCGAGGGCCTGC
The DNA here is from genome assembly GCA_949292505.1 of uncultured Oscillospiraceae bacterium. GTDB lineage: Bacteria > Bacillota > Clostridia > Oscillospirales > Acutalibacteraceae > Caccousia. Next base: position 26,022 of record CASFAA010000036.1, on the reverse strand, counting down.
ACGTCGTCATCCCCTTTGTGACGCGCGTCATAGACATGAACAACCAGGTAACGAAGGCAGAAGTGCTCTCCGCGAGCGCCTCGAAGGATCTGCAGACGGTGAACAGCACCGTCGCGCTCAACTACCGCATCGACGCGCCGAGCGCCGCGAGCGTATATCGGAACATCGGCGTCAACTATGAGAATGTAGTCGTCATACCGGCCATCCAGGAAGCCGTCAAGTCCGTCATGGCACAGTATACGGCAGAGGAGCTGATCACCATGCGCCAGACCGTCGGCGCGGAAATTCAGGAGGAGATCTCCGGCAAGCTCGCGCCGTACGGCTTTTCCACTCAGAGCGTAAACATTGTGGACTTCCAGTTCTCCGACGAGTTCAACGCCGCGATCGAGGCTAAGCAGACGGCCCAGCAGAACGCCCTCAAGGCCGAGCAGGATCTCGCCCGCGTGAAGGTCGAGGCGGAGCAGAAGATTACCGAGGCGCAGGCCGAAGCCGAAAGCTACCGCCTGAAATCGCAGGAGATCACCGACCAGATGCTCAAGATGGAATTCATCGACAAGTGGGACGGCAAGCTCCCCGTCGTTGTCTCCGACGGCCAGTCGCTGTTCAGCATCGACGCGATCCTCGATTCCGCCGCGTCGTCCGGGACTTCGTACGCCGGCTCCTCAGCCGCGCAGACGTCCGCAGGATCCGCGGAATAAGCGCAAATTTCATCCGGCCGCACAGTCTCCGCCATAGGGAACACCGGGCGCCCTTTCCCATCAGGAAGGGGCGCCTTTTTCTTTCCTTCCGTTCAACACGTTTCAACAATTCGCAGGCCTTAATTCAACTATCAGTTGATATTTCTTCCCGTCTCTGCTATACTGGTGAAAAAAGGGGGCTTATTATGAAAAGAAAAAGCTTTGCTGTTTTGTTCTGGATCCTGTCCGCAGCCCTGATTCTTCTGTCCTGCGTCTTTTTTGCGAAGGGCTTCGATGTGAAAGACAATTACTACAGCAGCGAAAATTATCCCTCGCTCAACGTGAACGCCTATGTTGGAGGAGACGCCTACAACTATATCATCAACGGGACGTATTTTGCGGGCTATTCCGTCATCGGTTCGGCTGCCGCCCTCGGCGCGGTGATCCTGCTGTGCACGGGAGCAGTCCTGGTTGAGCGTCCGGGCAGGCAGCCCTCTCCCGGCGAGGAGCCGCTACCCGTAAAGCAGCAGCCCGCCATGTCTTCGTACAGCGCAATCATATCCTTTGAACCGGTCGAGAGCAGTGCCGGCGCGTCCGGAAACCTATCCGGGGAAAACAGGACGTCCGGCGCAGAATGAGGAGGGAAACGCCATGCAGACGATAGAAAAAACAGTGGATCAAAACGCGATGCTGGAGGAGCTCTCCTGCCGTGCGGAGGTACGAAACGGCCAGCCGATCGGCTTTCTCCGGTTCCGCAATCTCGGCGGAGGGCGGCTGCGGGCCGTCAAGCTGCGCGGCTATGGGACGAACGCGTTCGGAGAATGCGTTTGTGTCAACGGCTCCTCCGCATTCACCGTCCTGCTGCAGGATTTGGACATTCCGCCCCACGCGATGAGTCCGGAGCTTACCTTTCCCCTGCCTGCCGCGGAGATGCGCGCCGTCACGCTGCAGGAGGACATGACTAAATTTGCGGACGGCACCATTCACACCCACGCAGAGAGCGCGCCGCGCCCATACCAAATTGAGGAGCTCAGCGGCGCGGGACAAGAAGGGATGGTTCTTCAATATCTGCGCACCATCACAAGCAGCGCCGTCTGCCTCTATGCGGAGCGGGAGGATGGCTGGATCTGCCTCTGCGGCAGGTGGAATGAGCGCGGCGCGGAAAGCTGCGCACGGTGCGGAACCTCCCGCAAAAGACTGCTGACGCTCTCCGATCTCGACGAGGTGGCGCAGTTCCTTAAAAGAAGACGCCGGCAAGAGGAGGAAGCGCAGCAAAAGAAGCAGGAGGAAACGCTTCGCCGGGCGGAGGAACAGCGTCTGGCGGAGGAGAGGCGGCTCAAGCGGCGCAAACGCCTGGGTATGGCGATAACAGCTGTCTTCTGCGTATTGGTGATGATCGGGATCAGCGCCGTGTTCATCAACTATGCGCTGCTCTCCTCCCGCGGCACTTACGACTCCGCCGAGCAGATGGCGCACGCTCTCGAGGGCGTCTGGGCGCCGGAGGGCGGCGGCGCAGAGGATGAGCTGATCCTCGGCTACGGCTATGTCAAAGACCCGGAGCTGGGAGACGTGCAGATCGGCTACATCCCCTCCCGCGGAATCTTTTATATCGGAGAGGAAAAGGTCGTCGTCCGCCGGGAGGAGGCGAAGGCTTATCTGGAAAAAGGGGGACGTCTCTACCAAAAGGCGCCCGAGGGGCCGGCGGACACGCCGCCTGCCTCCGACACTTCTGAGGCCTCCAAGGAGCCGACGTCTGAAAAGAGCGCTTCCTCCTCCGCGCCGCGGGACACCGTCACCCTCGGCGAAAAGAACGCGCTGGAAAACGCCCTGCGGTATCTGAACAATCTTGGCGGGTTTTCCCGTGAAGGGCTGGCGGAGCAGCTGGAGTTTGAAGGCTATTCTTCCAGCGAAATCGATTATGCCCTCGCGCATTGCGGCGCAGACTGGAAGGAACAGGCCGCCATCGCGGCAAGCCAATATCTCAACGCAATGCCCTTCTCCCGCCAGGGCTTGATCGAGCAGCTGGAGTTTGAAGGATTTACGCACGAACAAGCCGTCTACGGCGCGGAGCAAAACGGTTATTGAGCGGGCTGCGTGCAGACGTCCGCAGGATCCGCAGAATAAGCGCAATTGGCAATAACCGCCCTCCTTCCCGGGAAGGAGGGCGGTTATTGCTTTCCGCAGAGAACGGCGGGTCACTCGTCTCCGCTGTCCGGCGGAGAATCGGGCGAGCCGCCGGAGAGGAAGAACGGATTGTGGAGCATATCGGCGCGCTCCTCGCCGCGCTTTGCCTGCAGGTATTCGCTTGGAGATATGCCAAACGACTTTTTGAAACAGCGGTAAAAGGTGCGCATACTCTCAAAGCCGGAGTTCATCGCCGCGCTCGTCAGGGAGGCGGATTCCTGCGTCAGCAGGAGGGCCGCGCTGCGGCAGCGCAGTGTGTTGACGTATTCGGGGATCCCACAGCCGAAATAGGCGTGGAACAGGTGGGAGAACCGGCTCTTGCTGTAGCCGAATCTGGCGGCAAGCGTCTCAAGCGTAACGTCGAAGCGGTAGTGCGTGTCGAGGTACTGCAGAATGTCGCGCGCGAGGAAGGCGTCCGTACCCTCCCTGTTCTCGGTGAGGCCGAGGCGCTCCGTGAGGATGCCGAGGACGGTGTAAAGATAACCCTTCGTCAGCAGCTCCGGCGGCTTGCGGCAGTCGACGCTGCAAAGCCGGGAGAGCATCTCCATGCCGTGGAGAAGCTCGCTCTCCGGCTCGTCGTCCGTCCAGACAAGCGTCGAGAACGTGCGGCGCTCGATCAGCTTGCGGAAGGACGGGACGTAGTCGAGCGGGATCGTCAGCACAATCGAGCGCGACGATTCCGGCGTGCTGAAGCAATGCACCGTATAGCTCGGCGCGGCGATCACCTGCCGCGGCCCGGCAGTCCCGCCGCGGCCGTTGAGGATAAAGTCGATTTTCCCTTCAAGAACATAGGTGATTTCCACGCAGCTGTGAAAATGCGGGAAGCAGGTGTTGTTCTCCGATTTCCAGCACGAGGGCCATTTGTCCACGTCGCGGAAATGCTCGTAATAGCCGTCCATTCCGATCCCCTTTCGCCGTTTTTCGCCCGGAGAGGCGCAGCAATTTTTGTCACTAAAACTTGTCCCAATGGCACGACAAAACGGTTTTCCTCTATTATAATGCAGTTGTATGGTAAGTCAACCGTTCCGGGAAAAATCCCATGGATTTTATGTGCAGTGCGAAAGGAGCAAATCTGTTATGAAATTGGGAGTCATGACCGTCCTTCTGGGAAATCTGTCGCTCGACGAGACGCTGAAATATCTCAAGAGCCTCGGCGTGCAGGAGGTTGAGATCGGCTGCGGCGGCACGCCCGGCACCGCGCACGCGGACGCCGTGAAGTTCATGGAGCATCCGGAGCTCATCGAGCAGTTCCAGGAGACCGTCGCGAAGTACGGCATCGGCGTCGCGGCCCTCTCGTGCCACGGCAACCCGGTGCATCCGAACAAGGAGATCGCGCAGTCCTACCACGAGCAGTTCGAGGCGACCATCTGCCTGGCCGAAAAGCTCGGCGTCAAGACGGTCGTCGGCTTCTCCGGCTGCCCGGGCGACTGCGACAATTCCCAGTACCCGAACTGGGTCGTCGCCACCTGGCCGGACGACTTCCAGAAGATCAAGGAATGGCAGTGGAACGAAAAGCTCATCCCGTACTGGAAGAAGGAAGCGAAGTTCGCCGAGGAGCACAACGTCCATCAGATCGCCTTTGAGATGCACCCCGGCTTCTGCGTGTACAATCCCGGCACGCTGCTGCGCCTGCGCGAGGCCGTCGGCCCGGTGATTGGCGCGAACTTTGACCCGTCTCACCTGTTCTGGCAGGGCATCGACCCGGTCGCGGCCATTCGCGCGCTCAAGGGCGCGATTTACCACTTCCACGCGAAGGACACGGCGATCGATCCGTACAACTGCGCCGTCAACGGCGTACTCGACACGACGCCCTTCGACCGCATCACCGAGCGTCCCTGGGTCTTCCGCACCATCGGCTACGGTCACGGCGAGGACACCTGGCGCGCGATTTTCAGCGAGCTGCGCAAGATCGGATACGACGGCATCATCTCCATCGAGCATGAGGACGGCCTCATGACGACCCGCGAGGGCCTCGAGAAGGCGATTGAGGTGCTGAAGCGCACCATCATCTTCGAGGAGCGCCAGGGAGATATGTACTGGGCCTGAGGTTTGAATGACGGAAGGGAAGCGAAACGAAATGTATACCATTGCAATCATCGGCTACGGCGGCATGGGCGGCTACCACGCCAAACAGCTTTTGTCTCTGCCTGAGGAATTCCGCCTCGCAGGCGTTTATGACATCAACCCCGCCCGCATCGACGCGGCGGAGAAGGACGGCATCCACGGCTACCGCTCTCTTGAGGAGGTCTTCGCCGACCCCGAGGTGCGTACCGTGCTTCTCGCCGTGCCGAACAATTTCCATAAGCCCCTCTCGATCGCGGCCATGCGCGCCGGAAAGAACGTCATCTGCGAGAAGCCCGTCATGCTCAACGCCGCGGAGCTCGAGGAGGTCATCGCCGTCTCGAAGGAGACGGGACGCCAGTTCTCCGTGCACCAGAACCGCCGCTGGGACAAGGACTTCCTCATCGTCAAGAAGCTGATTGAGGACGGCTCCATCGGCAAGCCGTTTTACATCGAGTCCCGCGTGCAGGGCAGCAAGGGCATTCCGGGCGACTGGCGCTGTGTGAAGGAGGCCGGCGGCGGTATGCTGCTCGACTGGGGCGTCCACCTCATCGACCAGCTCATGTACCTCGTCGACAGCCCCGTCACCGAGGTGTACGCGCACCTGCTCTCCGTCAAGTTCCCGGGCGTCGACGACAACTTCAAGCTCATGATGCGCTTCAAGAACGGGCTCTCCGCCCTCGTGGAGGTCGACACCTACACCTTCATCAATCTGCCCCGCTGGCACGTCTCCGGCGACGGCGGCACCGCGCAGGTCGACGACTTCTCCTGCACCGGCCGCATTCTCCGCGCGAAGACCGAGGAGATGCGCTGGGAGGAGGGCATCGTCTACACCGTGGCGGGTCCGACCCGCACGATGGCCCCGCGGCCGAAGGAGAGTATCGAGGAGCTGCCGCTGCCGGAGCTCGAGAGCGACGCGCGCGACTACTACCGCAACTTCCGCGACGCCGACGAGGGCAAGGCCCCGCTCGCCGTCACCCCGGAGCAGGCGCTGCGCGTGATGCGCGTGATCGACGCCGTCTTCGCCTCCGCCGAGAAGGGCTGCTCCGTCTCGCTTCACATCTGACAGCCGCCTGAGCGGCAGACATAAGCTTTTTGGAAAAGGAGTTGTCACCAAGATGAAACAGTTTCCCATCGCAATCCAGCTGTTTTCCGTGCGCGGCGACCTTGAAAAGGACTTCGAGGGCACGCTGAAGCAGGTCAAGGCGCTCGGGTACGACGGCGTCGAGTTTGCCGGCCTGTACGGCAAGGCTCCCGCCGAGGTCAAGGCGCTGTGCGAGAACATCGGGCTCGTCCCGATCTCCGCGCACGTTCCGTTCGTCGACATGATGGCCGATCCGGAGAAGGTGCTCGGCGATTATGCCGCCATCGGCTGCCGCTACGTCGCCATCCCCTATCTGACCGAGGAGTACCGTCCCGGCACCGAGGGCTTCCAGAAGACGATCGAGGGCGCGCGCGTGCTCGGCGAGACGGCGAAGAAACTCGGCATGACGCTTCTGTATCACAACCACGACTTTGAATTCGTGAAGATCGACGGCAAGTACGCCCTCGACGTGCTGTACGACACCGTCCCCGCCGACCTGCTGCAGACCGAGCTCGACACCTGCTGGGTCAACGTCGGCGGTGAGAGTCCGTCGGCCTACGTCCGCAAGTACGCGGGCCGCGCGCCGGTCGTCCATCTCAAGGACTTCTACCTCTCCGGCAAGAAGCCGGAGCAGATGTACGAGCTCATCGGCATCGAGACCGAGAAGAAGGAGCCCGAGGAGAAGACCTTCGAGTTCCGTCCGCTCGGCAAGGGAATGCAGGATTTCCCGGCCATCCTCGCCGCCTCCGAGGATGCGGGCGCGGAGTGGGTCGTCGTCGAGCAGGACGAGCCCAGCATGGGCAAAACCCCGATGGAGTGCGCAGAAATCAGCATCGGCTATCTCAAGACGCTGCTGTAACGAGAGAAACGAACAGAAAGAGAGGAACGCATCATGTCCGACACTGTCCTGAACCAGTTCACCCCTCCGACCGAGGAGGAGGCCATCGACACCTCCCGCAAGCTGAAGGTCGGCATCATCGGCACCGGCTGGATCGCCGAGTCCCACATTGAGAGCTACAAGCAGATGCCCGACGTCGAGATCGTCGCTGCCGCCGATCTCATTCCCGGCAAGGCCGAGAAGTTCTTCAAGCGCTACGGCGTTGAGGGCGTCCGCCTGTATCCCGATCACAAGTCGATGCTCGACGCCGAGGCGGAGAACCTTGACGCGGTGAGCATCTGCACCTACAATGCCACGCACGCCGAGTGCACCATCTACGCGCTCCAGAAGGGCGTCAATGTCCTGCTCGAGAAGCCGATGTGCGTCACGATCGAGGAAGCCGAGGCGATCTGCAAGGCGGAGAAGGAGAGCGGCAAGCTTCTCTCCATCGGTTTCCAGCCCCGCATGGACGACAACATGAAGATGATCAAGAAGATCGTGGAGTCCGGCGAGCTCGGCAAGATTTACTACATCCAGACCGGCGGCGGCCGCCGCCGCGGCATCCCGAACAGCACCTTCATCGAGAAGAAGACGGCCGGCATCGGCGCGCTCGGCGACATCGGCTGCTACTCCCTCGACATGGTGCTCAACGCCATCGGCTATCCGAAGCCGCTGACCGTCACCGGCTACACCTCCAACTTCCTCGGCACGAACCCGCTCTACAACAACCCGGCAGACGCCGCCCGCTTCAACGTGGACGACTTCGCCGCCGCGTTCATCCGCCTCGAGGGCGACATTATCCTCGACTTCCGCATTGCGTGGGCAATGCACGTCGACACTCCCGGTGACACGATCATCATGGGCACGAAGGGCGCGCTGCGCATTCCGTCCACGGAGTGCTGGAACGGCACCGTCGGCGGCCCCATGACGCTGTACCGTGACGTCGCCGGCGAGCAGACCGAGACGACCATCCCGCTCTGCCCGGAGGGCGATTCCTTCGGCGGCCTGTTTTACAAGAAGATCCGCTCCTTCCTTGACGCGGTCAAGAACGGCGGCGAGGCTCCCGTCCCGACGAGCCAGATCCTGTACAACCAGGCTATCATTTCCGGTATTCAGAAGTCTGCGGAGCTTGGCCGCGAGATCGAGATTGAGATTCCTGAAATCTGATTCTTCCGTTTCCTAATCAAAACAGCGCCCCTGCCCCGACCGGAAAACCGGCTGCGGGCAGGGGCGTTTTTCATGTCTGAACAGTCTTTCAGTTTGTCCCGGAGAGATACTCCTCGATGAAATGGGAGGCCATGGCGCCGTCGGCGACGGCGGTGACGACCTGGCGCAGCGGCTTGCGGCGGACGTCGCCGACCGCGTACACGCCGGGGAGGTTCGTGCGGGTCGTCTCGTCCGCGGCGACGTAGCCACCGTCGAGGGCGACGCTGTCCGCGAACAGGGCGGTGTTCGGCTCGTTGCCAATCGCGACGAAGATACCGGCGCAGGGAACGTCCTGCAATTCGCCGGTCAGCTTGTTCTTCACGCGCAGGCCGGAGACGGCGTTATCGCCGAGGATCTCCTCGGGCAGGGTGTTCCAGAGGATTTCGACGTTCTCGCAGTCCTGCAGCGGCTTGAGGTACGCCTTCGACGCGCGGAGCGTATCGCGGCGGTGCACGATTGTCACCTTGCGGCAGAGCTTCGAGAGGTAGAGCGCGTCCGCCGCCGCCGTGTTGCCGCCGCCGACGACCACGACGTCTTTGCCGCGGTAGAACATCCCGTCGCAGGTCGCGCAGTAGGAAACGCCGCGGCCCCTGAGTTCGCGCTCGCGGGGCAGACCGAGCTCGCGCGGCGCGGCGCCCGTGGCCAGGATAACCGTGCGCGCCTTGTACTCGCCGGAGGAGGTCACAACCGTCTTGATATCTCCCTCAAGAGAAAGGTCCGTCACGTCCTCAAGGCGCGTCTCGGCGCCGAAGCGCTCGGCACTCTGCTGCATCTGCATCGCGAGGTCGAAGCCGTTGATGCCCTCCGGGAAGCCGGGATAGTTGTCGATTTGATCCGTGGTGCCCATCTGGCCGCCGGGGGCCATCTTCTCGAGGACGAGGACGGAGAGCGCGGCGCGCCCGCAGTAGAGCGCAGCCGTGTAGCCGCCGGGGCCTCCGCCCACGATGATGACGTCCCAAATTTTATTCTCCATGCTGATTTCCGCCTTTCTGCCGGTGATCGTGTATTTGTTTTCTATTATAGCAAAAACCCAGGGAGAGAAAAGTGATTTTCTCACCCTGGGGAAAATTTTCTCGGGAATTGGATGCGGAAAGATCCACCCGGACAGATCAAGAGAGCCCCGGCGGTACCGGCCGGGGCTCCCGAATCAATCATTTCAATGCTGGAGTCTTGGAGGTGTATACAGTCATTCTTTCGAACGAAGCTGCAACTGCATCTTTTCTCCGCTGGTGATAAATACTTCTCCTTGGAAGCTTCTATTGTTCTCTGCTTGGATTCTTTTGTTTCCGGTCTGCTCCTTCTCAGAAGCGGTTGCCGCAACTACTTAAATTCTTCGCCTGGGAACATTGCTTCACCTTCGAAGCCTTCATTGTTCTCTGCTGGGACTCTTTTGCCCACGGTCTGTTTCTTCAAAGAAACCGTTGCCGCAGCTACTAAAAATCATCGCCTGGGGAACAACGCTTCTCCTTCGAAGCCCTATAGGTTCTCTGCTTGGAATGTTTTGCTTCCGGTCAGTCTCCACGGAGGAAACCGTTGCCGCAGCTACAAAATTCATCGCGAGGAACAACGCTTCACCTTCGAAGCTTCTATAGATTCACTGCATGGAATTTAATTTGTTTCCGGTCGTCCAAATGAAGGATCGTTGCCGTAACGATTAAATATCACTGCTAAGGGGAAATTACACTCCTTTTCGGAGCTTCTATTTTATCACTGCGTGGAGAATTTTGTTTCCAGTCATTCTTTTCCGAGAAAGAATGTTGCTGTAACAGTTACATATCACCGCTAAGGGAAATATCCGATACTTCTATCACAGAAGCGGAAAAATCAGTACATTGGATTTCACCTAAGAAAAAGTTTTCAGAATCTCAATGCGTGCTTAGCTATTTTCCAGAATTACCGCACTCTTATTTGTTTACGAAACCTCACCGGTTTCCTGCTTTTTCAAAAGCTGCAATCGGGTTTTTGAAAATAGATCACGCTATTCTGTAAACCTCTGATTCATTGAGACCACACTCAGAAACTGCACTGGATAAACTTCCCGTTCCTTTCTGCTTGTTGGTTCAATTACATTCTGAGCTTCACGGGCTCAGATTAGATTTCAGATAACGCCTTATTTACGGCTGGCCGCCTTTCCCTTTTCCGAACGATTTACAATACATACCTCTATGCCTTTGCAATCATTCCTCTGGTATTTATCGGCCTCACCGATTTTGGGAAACTGGTTTTCCTTTATCTCAGCAGACGCGGCCCAACAGAGCTACGCCTGCCGGATACTGCTGCGGCTTATTGTCCATTGGACTGCACCCCTTTCTTTTTCATCTACACAAAAGTGAGTCTTACAATTCGCAGACGCTTTCCACTTTCTTTCTCCTGATGGAAGCCTTTTGAAAAAACTTTGTTAATGCAAAGCCCCTTCTTTTATCTTCTCTGTTCAGGATACTTTCCGTCTGCTTACTTTGTACCTCTTCCTTTTCTGTGATTATAATATACACCTTCCGGCGGAAAAAGTCAAGGCTTTTTTCTGAAAAAATCCTATTTCGTGAAAAAAATCTGTTTATTTTAACTTTCTCCGATTTACCAGTTGACTTTCTATCCAAACGCATATAAAATACAAACGAAAGAGTTCTTTTGGAAGGAGCCAGCCCTATGATGAACGATGATTTCGGCCCCGATCTGCTCACCCTGATCGATGAGGACGGCCAGGAGCACGAATTTGAGGTTCTGGATGAGATAGAGAACGACGAAGGCCACTTTTTCGCCCTGCTGCCTACCTTTGACGATCCGCAGGAGGAAGTGGAGAGCGAAGCGACATACTACATCTTCCAGATCACCGAGGAGGACGGCGAGGAGATGCTCGCCGAGGTGGAGGACGAGGAGCTGCTCGACCGTCTGGCAGCCGAGTTTGAGGAGCGCTTTGAGGCGCTTGAGGACGAGGACGCCGGGGAATAACGCCGCGCAATTATCCTGCCTGGTTCGCGGACTTGCGTATGATAACCCTACAATTTTAAATCGGGAGCTTAGCTCCGGCGGCGGACTGCAGACCTCCCGGCTTTGCCGGAGGAAGGGAGCGAGAAACCGTTGGGCGGGCACCCACCTGCTTTCGGTAGGCAGGTTATTCTCACACATTACGGCCAGGCGGGGTCCTTTGGAGAAACGGGCTTCCCTCCCTTTGCGGAGGGAAGCCTTTTTTCCTGCCTTCTTTTCCCCGGAAACGGTGGACAGCCCCGCAAAAAAAGGGTATAATATTGAAATGATGCAAATTGATATTCCCAGGCTTTCCCATACAATATCTGAGGAGAGGAGCCCAGTTTATGACCGATTACAGAATCATCACCGATTCCAACTGCGATTTCACCCCCGCTCTGATTGAAGAGCTCGACATCCAGGTTATCCCTATGGAATTCGTTATCGGCGAAAAAGTATACCGGAATTATCCCGATGAGCGCGACATGAGCGCCAGGGAGTTCTACAGCCGCATTCGCGCCGGCGAGAGCTCAACCACAAACCAGATCAACACCGCCACGTTCATCGACGTCTTTACCCCTGTGCTCAGCGCGGGGCACGACATCTTCTACATGGCGTTCTCGTCCGGCCTTTCGGGGACGTACAACAGCGCCCGCATGGCGGTGGAGGAGCTTTCCTCCCGCTTCCCGGAGAGAAAGATGATCGTCGTCGACACGCTTGCCGCGTCCATGGGCGAGGGACTGCTCGTCTACTACGCCGTGCAGCAGAAGCGCGCCGGCCTCACCATGGAGGAGCTCGAGCAGTGGGTGATCGATAACCGCAACCACCTCGCGCACTGGTTCACCGTCGACGATCTCAACCATCTGAAGCGCGGCGGGCGCGTGAGCAGCACGGCGGCCTTCGTGGGCACCATGCTCGGCATCAAGCCCGTCCTGCACGTCGACGACGAAGGTCACCTCATCCCCGTCGAGAAGGTGCGCGGCCGCCGCCAGTCGCTTGACGCGCTCGTGCGCCATATGGGCAAGACGGCGCAGCTCGAAAACGCGAAGACCGTCTTCCTGAGCCACGGCGACGCCCAGCAGGACGCCGAATACGTCGCAGCGCAGATCCAGGAGAAATTCCCCGGCACGAAGATTTATATCAACATGATCGGCCCCGTCATCGGCGCCCATTCCGGCCCCGGCACCATCGCCCTGTTCTTTATGGCGGACAACAAATATTGATCGGCTATCGATCGACTGTCGAGAGGAGTGCAGCTCTGCATGGCGAAGTATCAGATTGTCACGGATTCCACCAGCGATTTGACCCCGAAGCTCGTTGAGGAGCTCGGCGTCACGGTTATCCCCATGGAGTTCATTTTCGGGGACGAGGTGTATCACAATTACCCGGACGCGCGAGAGATGTCGAGCAAGGAGTTCTATGCCCGTCTGCGCGCCGGGGAGATGTCCAAGACGAACCAGATCAACACCATTACGTTCCTTGAGACGTTCGAGCCATATCTCCAAAACGGGCTCGACGTCCTGTACATCGGCTTTTCCTCCTCCCTCTCCGGCACCTACGAGCGCGCGCTCGACGCCATCCGCCAGCTCAAGGAAAAATATCCCGAGCGCCGCGTCGTTCCGGTCGACTCGCTGGCCGTCTCGATGGGCGAGGGCCTGCTCGTCTACTACGCGGCGCGCAAGCAGCAGGAGGGCGCGACCATCGACGAGGCCGCCGAATGGGTCAGCGTCAACCGTTTCAGCCTGTCGCAGTATTTTACCGTCGACGACCTCAACCACCTGAAACGCGGCGGGCGTCTCTCCGCGGCGGCGGCGCTGTTCGGCTCGATGCTCGGCATCAAGCCCGTCCTGCGCATCGACGACGAGGGGCACCTCATCCCGGCGGCTAAGGTACGCGGGCGGAAACAGTCGCTCGACACGCTCCTCAACCAGATGGAAAAGACCATCCAGCAGCCGGAGCGCCAGACAGTGTTCATCGTCCACTGCGATTCCCCCGACGACGCGCAATATCTCTACAAGCAGACGAAGAGCCGCGTCCATCCGAAGGAGATCATTGTCAATGACCTCGGGCCGATCCTCGGAACGCACACCGGGCCGGGCGGCATCGCGATCTTCTATCTGAGCGGCAACCGCGGCTGAGGAACGCGCATGATATTATCCGGAAAGGAAATTCTGCGGCGCATCGGAAAGGACATCGTCATCGAGCCGTTCGACGAGCGCCGCCTGAATCCGAACAGCTACAACCTCACGCTCGCGCCCGAGCTGCTCGTCTACGAGAACCGGGTGCTCGACATGAAAACGCCGAACCCGTGCCGCCGCCTTGTCATCCCGGAGAGCGGCCTGCGGCTCGAACCGAACCGCCTCTATCTCGGGCGGACGAACGAATACACGCGCACCGACCGCCTCGTCCCGATGCTCGAGGGACGCTCCTCGACGGGGCGGCTGGGGCTTTTTGTCCATGTGACGGCAGGCTTCGGCGACGTCGGCTTTTCCGGCTTCTGGACGCTCGAGATTTTCTGTGTGCAGCCGATCGTTATCTATCCGAACGTGGAGATCTGCCAGATCTATTACCACGATATTCTCGGCGAGTACGAGCCGTATCACAGCGGGAAATACCAGAACAACACCGGCATCCAGCCGAGCCTGATGTACCGCGATTTTGAAAAGGAATAATCAAACGGACACGCTGCAGAATCAGGACGCTGCAGCGTGTCTTTCTTTTCCCGTGCGCAGGCACACCCGGCAGGCAAAGCAATGTGACGAGCCAGTGACTTTTCGCCCCTTCCGGTTTATGATATGATAGGGACAGCAAGCCGGTATTTCCGGCATTGAAAAAGGAGAAATTTCCATGTACCGGATTTTGCTGGTAGACGACGATCCCCATGTGCAGGCGGCGAATGAGGCGTACCTGAAAAAACAGGGCTACGAGGTGCTGCTCGCGAAAAACGGAACACAGGCGCTCAGCGTCGCGGAGAGCGCGTCGCTCGACGCGGTGGTGCTCGACGTCGATATGCCGGGAATGGACGGCGTGACCGTCTGCCGGCGCCTGCGGGAGACGAGCAGCGTGCCGATCCTCTTTCTCTCCGCCTACGCGCGGGAGGACGACCGCGTCCGCGGCCTGATGGCGGGCGGCGACGATTATATGGCGAAGCCCTATTCCCTGGTCGAGCTCGAGCTGCGGCTCCGGCTGCGGATCCGCCGGCGGCACAATCGGGAGCCCGCCGGGGTGCTGCGCTTCGGCGAGCTCTGCATCGATCTCGGGCTGCGCGAGGTGCGGCGCGGCGAGGAGACGGCGTCGTTTACGGCGCTCGAGTTCGATCTGCTGGCCTTCCTCGCGCAGAATCCCAATCAGGTTTTCTCCTACGCGCAGCTGTACGATCGCGTATGGAAGTCGCCCATGAACCGCGGGCTGCACAATATGCAGGTCTGCATGGCGCGCGTGCGGCAGAAGCTCGACCAGCTGTGCCCCGGCGAAAGCTACATCGAGACCGTCCGCCGCAGAGGCTACCGCTTTCGCCCCGGGAAAAAAGCGTGACGGGAGCTGCCGTCTGTGAGGTATGTATGAAAAGAAGCATTTTCTCCCTGCTGCTCGTCCTGCTCGCGGGCCTGATCTTTTTCGGGGCGCTGCTGCGCCATGACAACAAATACGCCTCCGCCCTGTCCGGCGGCTGGGGCTTCTGCGTGCTGCAGGAAAACAGGGAAGCCCCCGCCTTTCTCGTCGACGGGTGGGAGATCTATCCCGGCGAGCTGCTTGAGCCGGAGGACTTTGCAGCCGGGAGAACGGCGGAGCGGTACGGGTACGCCGGAGAGGACGCGAATTTCTCCGATCTGCTCGGCAGCCCGTACGGGGAGGTCACCTACCGTATTGTGCTCAAAAATGAGGGCGAGGAGGAAATGCTCTCGCTGTATCTGCCGGAGCTGCTCTGTGCGGGGCGCGTCTACATCGGCGGCGCTCTCGCGGGCAGTCAGGGCAGCGTCGAGCCGTACGAGCCTCTCGTTGCGGACGGCGTCTACTCCTTTCTCGCCGGGGAGGAGACGGAGATCGTCATCCAGTGCGCAAACTACTCGCACTATTATTCCGGCCTGTACTACCCGCCCGCTGTCGGGACGCCGGCTGCCATCGCGCGCATGACGGCGGCGCGGCTGGCCGTATACGGCTTTTTATGCTTCTGCCCGCTGGCCGCGGCGCTGTCGAGCCTCGCGGTGTGGGCGGCGCGGCGCGACCGGCTGGCGCGGCGGCTCGGTCTTCTGTGCCTCGCCTTTTCCGTGCGCGTCTGCTATCCGTTCCTGCGGGCGCTCGCCGTGCCGCTCGTGCGGCCGCTCTACGCGCTCGAGGATTTCTGCGGAGCGCTCGTCCTGCTGTGCGCCGTGCTCATCGCGGGGGAGCTCTCCGGCGCGGCGGGGCGGTGGTTCCACCGGAAGCTGGCCGTCCCCGCTGCGGCGGCATTGTGCGGCGTGTGCGTCGTCTTCCCGCTTTTTGTGCTCCCGTTTGCGCCGGCGTTCATCAACGGGTACGGCATCCTGATCTTTGTCTGGCGGCTCGCAGCGGGACTGTATCTGATCGGCCTCTCCGTGCGCGCGCTGCGGTCAAGCGATCCGCTTGGGCGGTATCTGCTGTGCGCCTCCGGCCTCTACGGCCTGTTTGCGGCAATCTCCGTGCTGTCGGTCGGCTATTTTGAGCCGAGCCGCGGCGCGTGGCCGGACGAGTACGGCGGCTTCCTGCTCGCGGCAGGCTTCGCGGCGCTGTCCGCGCGGCGCTCGATGCTGATCGCGCGGGAAAACCGGCGTCTGACGCTCCACCTGCAGGAGGAGGTCGAGCGGCGCACGCAGGCGATGGAAACGCTCCTCCGGGAGCGCCGGGAGCTCCTCGGCAGCGTCATCCACGACCTCAAAAACCCGCTCTCCGCGGTGCGCGGCTACGCCGAGCTCGTCAGGACGGGCGGCGTCGCGCTCGACCAGGAGGTCGCCTCCTATCTCGACGCGCTGACCGAACGCGTCGACGCGGTGGAGGAGCGCTTCGGCGCGCTGCAGCGCTTTTCGAGAGGCGAGCGGCAGACCCTTGCCCGCGACCCGATCTCCCTCAACGAGCTTCTGCGCCGCTTCTACCGCGACAACCGCCCCGACATGGAGCTCGGCGGGCAGAGCTTCCTCCTCGAGCTTCCGGCGGAGGAGCTCATCGCCGCGGCGGATGAGAAGAGGCTGCGCTCCGCCCTCGAGAATCTGTGCTACAACGCCGTCTCCTTCACCCCGGAGGACGGCAGCGTGACGCTCTCCCTCACGCGGGAGGAGGACATGGCGCGGATCGACGTGCGCGACACGGGCCCCGGCATCGCGGAGGAAAACCTCCCGCACCTCTTTGAGCAGGGCTTTACGACCCGCGCGGACGACGGCGGCGAGGGGCTCGGGCTCTTCCTCGTGCGCAGCGTCGCCCTCGAGCACGGCGGAAGCGCGGAGGCGTCGTCCCGGCCGGGAAAGGGCAGCGTCTTCACGCTGCGGATCCCGTTGATGGAGGAATAAAGGAAAGGACGGCTCTCCTTCTCAAAGGAGCCGTCCTTTTTGTTTTGAAATGCGAATTTGTGCTATAATGAAACCAGATAACCGGAGCGCGGAACGCAAGGAGGGGATTCGGATTGAGACTGGAGAAGCTTCCGTACTTTATCGACCTGTATGAGACACGCAGCTACACAAGGACGGCGCAGAAAAACTACATCTCGCAGACGTCGGTGACGCAGTTCGTCAACTCGCTTGAGGAGGAGTTCGGCGTGCGGCTGTTCGACCGGGGGACGCTGCCCATCCAGCCGACGGCGGCAGGAAAGCAGTTCTACCGCGACGCGAAGCTCCTTCTGCAGCAGTACGAGCGCATGAAGGCGGTGCTGCCGCGACTCGAGGAGACGGCGGCGCGCATTCGGCTGTGCTTTACGTCGAGCATTGATCAGACGATCCTGCTGCCCTTCGTGCGCGGCTTCCGGGAGCGCCATCCGGGCGTGCTCATCGACGTGATGCACTGCTCGTTCCGCGACGCCTCGCAGACACTGTGGATCCGCAAATGCGACGCCGCCGTCGGCATCGACTTCGAGCCGGAATACACCGCCGAGGTGCAGACGCTGACGCTGTACGAGGGAGAATACCAGGCGCTCGTCCCGAAGAGGCATCCGCTCTTCGCGCGGGAGGTCATCCCGAAGGAGGAGCTGTACCGCTTCCCGCTCGTCATGCTCGCGCCGGAGGTCATCGGTCTCTCGTATCAGGGGATGATCGAGCACGCGAAGCTCGACGGCTACTACCCGAACATTCAGCGCACCGCCTCCGACTTCGAGGCCGAGATGTTCCTCATCCTGACGGAGGGGCTTATCGGCTTCGCGCCGGACAACTGCTTCCCCGCGGAGTACGAGGGCGAGCTGCGCCGCATTCCCATCGAGAACACGAACCATCGCTTCCGCCTGGAAATGAAGTATTTCGCCGGGGAAAGCGAATCGCTCGACCTCTTCGTCAAGGAGTTAACGACTTATTTGAAAACACAATAGGCGATTTTCTTTTTGTCTTTGCAATTCCTTCTCACCGGGCGGTATAATAAAAACACAGACAAATCGCCCGAAGGTTTTCCACATCGGGCAAAAAAATGATTATGGGAGGCTATTCACATGGGCAAGCTGTTACTGACGGGCGTCGACGGAAATCTGGGCGGACAGGCCGCCGAAATTCTTCTGACGCTCGAGTCCCCCTCGAACCTGATCTTCTGCGGCTACAGCGAGGCTGCGCTCGAAAAGTACGCGGCGAAGGGCGTTGAGACGCGCAAGACGAACTTCAACTCCCCCGACGGCCTCGTCGAGGCTTTCACCGGCGCGGATCGCCTGGCCCTCATCTCGATGCCGTTTGTCGGCGCGAAGCGTCAGAACGCGCACAGGAACGCCGTCGACGCGGCGAAGGCTGCCGGCGTCAAGCAGATTGTCTACACCTCCCTCGTGAACGCGGGCGACGAGACGAACCCGAGCGTCGAGAAGAAGGATCACATCTACACGGAAAACTATATCAAGGCGGCGGGCCTCGATTACATCTTCCTGCGCAACTCGCAGTACGCCGAGGCGATGATCACGAATTACTTCACCTATGTGAAGCTCGACGGCGTCCTGAAGAACAGCCAGGGCGACGGCAAGATGGCGTACATCTCCCGCAAGGACTGCGCGAAGGCGGTGGCCTATGCGCTGCACCGCGGCGCGGAGTACGCCCACGCGACGCTCGACATCAACGGCCCCGAGCTCATGACGATCTCCGAGTTCTGCGCCTACGGCAACCAGGCCACCGGCAACAACGTCCGCTATCAGGAGATCACCGACGAGGAGAACTACCAGATCTTCGACGCGATGGGCGTTCCGAGAACGACCGACGGCGTCTTCAGGAAGGACAGCGAGGCTCCCTTCTCCTCCGACGGTATGGTCACCTTTGCCCAGGCCATCCGCGAGGGCAAGATGGACACCTTCACCGACGATTTCGAGAAGCTCACCGGCTCGAAGCCGATGACCGTCCTCTATATGTTCCAGCACGCCGACGATTTCCAGATCGGCGAGCGCCATTCCAAGGACAACTGAGTTTTTCACGGCGTCAAAAAATCCCGGCTCCCGCTGCGCGCGGGGCCGGGATTATCTTATTTTGAGGGCAGGCGCTTCGTCAGACGGCCGGTATCGTGACGGTCTGCGGGGCGAGGCCAGGCGCGGAGACGCGGATCGTCACATCGCCGGGCGTGCGGGGCGCCCCGACGACCGCAAGGGCAAGGCCCCGGTACGTCTCGCGGACGCCGGAGCGGTAGAGCTCATGGCAGTCCGGCCTGCCGTTGTCCATGCCGAGCAGGACGCCGTTCTCCACCTCGACGGAGACGGGAAGCTCGCAGTCGGGGACAAGGCGCCCGCCGGCGTCGAGCAGCGAAATGGCAAGGGAGACGGCGTCGCGCCCGTCGGCGGCAAAAGCGTCCCTGTCCGGCTCAACGCACAGGGCAGCGGGAGCTCCGGCGGGGCGGAGCGTCTGCCGGGCCGTCTCGCGTCCCTCGCAGTCGCGGCCGACGGCGACAAGCTCCCCGCCTGTGTAGGGGACGTCCCAGCTCAGATGGAGATCGTTCGTCGTGATGGGCGCGAGCGGATGATCAAAGTGCGGCCAGTACTGCGTCATTCCCTGCGCGGGGAACTCGTACGCCTTTACGCCGTAGCTCACGCCGTCGACGAACAGCTCGACGGAAAAGCAGTTCGTATAGACGACGACGGGATAGATTGTCCCGCGCGGGAGATCGAGGTTCAGGTGCGGGCAGACAAAGAGGACGGGGCGATCCTTCACCCACTGGGACTGGTAGAAATAGAAGCCGTCCTTCTCGAAGCCGCAGGTGTCGAGGACGCCGGCGGAGGCGCTCTTGTCCGGCCAGAAGCACTCGCCGAGGTAATCGACTCCCGTCCAGAGGAAGCTGCCGATCACATAGGGACGGGTGCGGATGAACTTCCAGAGCTTTTCCGCCTTGAGCATCTTCGCGTAGTACGGCGTGCGCCCCCATACGCTTTCCTCCGTCTTGAGGCGGTAATCGCCGCGCCGCCCGCTGACGGAGCAGTCCTCCGTGCCGAGCAGGAGCCAGTCGGGATGTTCGCGCTTTTCCTCGTCGAAGAAGGTTTCGGTGCGCTCGCGCCAGCGATCGGTGTAATTGACGCCCACAAGGTCGAGCTGCGTGAGGAACTCGTCCCCCGCCCGCACAGGCTCCGCCTTGAGCTGGTCGCACGCCTGCGTGATGGGGCGGGTCGGGTCGAGGCTGTGGCAGAGTCCTGCCAGCTCGCGGGCCACGCGCCAGCCGTCCGGCAGCACCTGCTCGCGCACCTCGTTGCCGATGCTCCACATCACGATGGAGGGGTGGTTCCGATCGCGCCGGACCATCGCCTCCATATCGGCGCGCCAGCAGGCGGAAAACCACTCGGAATAGCCGCGGCTCTCGTGGGTGTTGGAGCCGAACTCCTTGCCCTTCATGGCCTCCCACTCATCGAACGCCTCATCCATCACGAGGAAGCCGAGCTCGTCCGCCAAATCGAGCAAAGCGGGATCGGGCGGATTGTGGCTGCACCGCAGGGCGTTCGCGCCCATCTCGCGGAGCTTCAGCAAGCGGCGCTTCCAGACGGAGGGCGGTACGGCCGCGCCGAGGCAGCCGCCGTCGTGATGGAGGCAGACGCCGCGCAGGATGACCTTCCTGCCGTTGAGCGAAAACCCGTTCTCCGCATCGTACGCGATCTCCCGCACGCCGAAGCGCGTATGCGTCTCGTCGGTGAGGACTGCGCCGTCATAGACGCGCGTGGCGAGCGTGTACAGGACGGGCGAGCCGGTATCCCAGCGGCGCGGGGCGGGCAGCGTAAGCTCCGACACGGCGCAGACGCTCTCCTTCGCGGGAACGGGGCACGAGGCCTGGGCGCAGAGCTCACCCTCCGGCGAGAGGATCAGCGTCTCGACGCGGGCGTTTTCGCGTCCCAGAGCGCCCTCAACGGACGTCTCCGCGCGTACAGCCGCCGCCTCCTCCGAGACGGACGGGGTGGAAACGAACACGCCCCACGGCGCGATATGCAGCTCCCCCGTCGTGACAAGCCACACAGGGCGGGTGATGCCGCTTCCCGAGTACCACCGCGAGCCGGGCTGATGGCTGTTGTCGACGCACACGAGAAGCTCGTTCTCCCCCTCCTGCAGGGCCTGCGTGACGTCCAGCGAAAACGACGTGTAGCCGTAGACGTGCCCGCCGACGCGCCTGCCGGAGAGCCAGACGCCGCAATTCATGTACACGCCCTCAAATTCGAGGAATACGCGTTTCCCCTCCTCCCGCTTTGCGGAAAAGCGCTTGCGGTACCAGCCGATTCCCGTCCTCACATAGCCGCCGGATCCGCAGCTCGGGGCGTCCTCTGCGACGGGATAATCGACCGACCAGTCGTGCGGCAGCTGCACGGGACGCCACGCCGCCTCTTCTCCGGGGAAACCGGCGTCGTCTGTGAGGCAGAACTCCCAGTCAAAGCCGAAAAATTCCCTCGTCCGCGGGCCTGTGCTCTGAAGATTCTTCTCCATACGGAATACTCCTCCCTTCAAAAGAAGCGGGGGACGGGCCTTTTCCCGTCCCCCGCTGGGCTGCTGTGTTCTGTTGTGTCCGGGAAGCCGTCAGCGGGTGGCGTACCACTCCTCATACTGGCGGAAGAATTCGTCCTTGACCTCCTGCAGGCCGGAATCGTTGCACTTCTGCAGCATTTCGTCGAGCGTCGCGTCGACGTCGTCAACCAGGCCGAGCTCCAGCATCGGGACATAGTCCTGCATGACAGCGATGACGGCGGAGCACTGCGCCTTCACGTTCGTATCGTCAAACACGAAGGTGATGCAGGGATTCATCACAATGCGCTCCTCCCAGGAATCCGTGATGACGAGCTCGCGCTCGGGGGTGCCGGCTTCCTTGAGCGTGTTGTTCTTGATGGCCCAGCTGGCGGAGAGGTTGTTGGCGGGATATTCCGTGGCGGCGGCGAGCTCTGTATACTGGCCCTGGTCGTCGATGCTGTAGTGCTCATCCTTGATGCCGAGCATCAGGAGATTGTTGACATAGGTGTCGAACTTCATGAGGTCGAGCACCATCGCGGCGCGCTCGGGGTTCTTCGAGCCGGCGGTGATGGCGATGTCATTGTTGGAGTACGCCTCGGCGGCAACCAGATGATCCTTGGTGAGGTCATAGGCCATGCACTCGACGCCCTCGGTCTTCTCTGCCTGCTCCATATAGGTGAAGACGGAGGTGTTCCAGGCGATGGAAGCGCCCTGCAGGTTGCCGAACGCGTCGTCGTCGGTGACGGTGTTCGTCAGCGCGCTGCGGCTCCAGCAGCCGGCGTCGGCGAGCTTCTTCATGTCGTAGCAGTACTCGCGGAAGGCGTCATGCTCGTAGACGAGCGTGATCTCGTCGGAGGTCGGCAGCTCGCCGTCATACTCGTACGCCATGTCGAGCCAGCTGTTGTCGAGCGCGAAGAGCATATCGTACTGCTGGCGGTAGACGTCCCAGAGCTCGTTGTTGTCGGCAGCGGCGGCAAGCGCGTAGATGCCGCTCTCGGGCGTCTCCTTCTCCGCGATCGTCAGCATATACTCCATGTAATCATCCCAGGTTTCGAGGTCGTCGATATCGTATTTATCCATGAGATCCTTGCGCACGGCGACGATCTTGCCCATCGGAGAGGCCTCGTCGGACGGGACGGCGATCGTCTTGCCCTGGATGGTCGTCTCATCCCAGCTCTCGGGAGCCTGGTACTTGTTCGTCAGCGGCATATACTTCTGGCGGAATTCCTCGTCGATCGTCAGGAACGAACCCTTCGGCGCCTCCGTAAACATATAGCACCACGGAGCCGTGAAGATCAGGTCGACCTGCTCGCCGCCGGCCAGCACGAGTGAGTACATCGTCTGGTAGTCGCTCCAGCTCATGATGGTCGTCTTGATCGAGGTGTTGAACGGGGCGAGATACTCGTTGACGAGCTCCTCCACCCTGTCATAATCGTTCGGCTTGTCGCCGATGAGGTAGAGGTTGACGGTGTAGGCGTCGCTCAGATCGGTGTTGGCGTAGAGCTCGGGCGTGCCGGCCACCTGAACGCCGGGATCATACGACTCGGGCATTGCTGCGAGCAGCTCCTCCATGGAGGAGCTGCCGCCGGAGGCGGAGTCTCCGGCGGACGCGCCGCCCTGAGAGGGAGCGGCAGAGCTTTTGCCGGACGAGGAATCGCAGCCGGCCAGCGCGGTAAGCGCCAGACTCAAAGCCAGAAGAAGCGAAAGCAGTTTTTTCATGATAGACCTCCTGTTCACAAAAGTGTTGATATGCTGCTCAGAGCCAGGGACTCAGCCCTTGACGGCTCCGATGGTCAGGCCTTTGACAAAATAGCGCTGGACAAAGGGATACAGCAGAACGATGGGGCCGGTCGCGATGACCGTCATCGCCATCTTCATGCCCTCGAGCGGAACGCTCGGGAGAGCAATGCCGGACTTCTCCGCGACAAGCCGCATGGCCTCGGCGCTGCCGAGCATTCTCTGCAGGTAATACTGGAGGGTAAACATATTCTCGTCGGTGACGAAGAGCATACAGTTGTACCAGTCGTTCCAGTACGCCAGGGCGGAGAACAGCCCGAGCGTCGCGATGAGAGGCTTGGAAAGCGGGAGAATCAGGCGCACAAAGATAACGAAGTCGTTCGCGCCGTCGATCATGGCGGACTCGCTGATGGCGGCGGGAACGCCGTTCATGAAGCTCTTGGCAATGATCATGTTCCAGACGGAGAACATCAGCGGAAGAATCAGGCTGATATACGAGTTTTTGAAGTTCAGATAGCGCACGCACTGGATGTACCAGGGGACAAGGCCGCCGTTGAAGAGGGTAGTGAAGAAGAAGAAAAACGACAGCTTATTGCGCCAGGGGAAGTCCTTTCTCGAGAGCACATAGCCCGTCATGGTTGCAAGGAAGACGGCGAGGGCCGTGCCGACGAGCGTTACGCCGATGGTCGTACCGTACGCCATCAGGATGCTCACGGGGTTTTTCAGGCAGAGCAGGTAGCTCTGCACGTCGAAGGCCGTGGGGAACAGCGGGTAGCCGTCGCGGATGAGGGACGACTCGGGCGTGAACGACGCCACCACGATCAGATAGAACGGGACGACGCACAGCAGGGCGAAAATGGAGATGAGAACGATGCCGACGACGTTGAGCGAGACGGCGTCCTTCGTCCAGACTCTGCGGTCGAGGCCGTGTTTACCGGTCTTCGCTTGAGCGGTCATTGCTGCCATAGTGCCGAGCCTCCTTTCTCAGTACAGGGCGTAGTCCGGCTGTACCTTCTTCACGAGCCTGTTGCAGATCGTGATGGTGATGAAGCACAGCACCGACTGATACAGGCCGGCAGCGGCGGAGACGCCGACGTCGCTGTTGTTGATGAGAAGCCGGAAGACGTAGGTATCGATGACGTCTGTCACGGGCTGAAGCAGGGCGCTCGACTTGACCGTCTGGTAAAAAAGGCCGAAATCGCCGCGGAAGATATTGCCGACCGCCAGCAGGACAAGAATCATCATCGTGGGGATAAGCGAGGGAATGGTGATGTAGCGGACCTTCTGCCAGGCTCTCGCGCCGTCAATGGTCGCCGCCTCGAACATTTCCTGATCCAGGCCGGTGATGGCGGCAAGATAGACGACAGAGCCGTAGCCTGTGCCCTTCCAGAGCTTGAGAAAGACGAGGATGAACGGCCAGGCGCCGGGGGTATTGTACAAATCGAACGCCTCGAGGTTCATCGCCGTGAGCAGATGGTTGACGACGCCGCGCTCATAGTTGAACACGTTGTACATGATGGCTCCCGCCACAACCCAGCTGATGAAGTAGGGGAGGAACATGAACGTCTGCGCCGTCTTTTTGAATTTGCGGAACACAATCTCGTTGAGCAGGATGGCGCTTCCCATCTCAAAGACCACGCCGAGCACGATGAACGCGATGTTGTAGAGCAGCGTGTTGCGCGTCACCTGGCCAAGCTTTCCCGCCACCAGCAAAGCGTTGAAATTTTCGAGCCCCGACCACGGGGAGTTGTAAATGCCGCCTGCGTACTGGTAATCCTTAAAGGCCAGGACGATGCCCGTCATCGGGATATAGCTGAATATCACGACGTAGGCGAGGGCAGGCAGCAGCATCAGAAGCAGAATCCAATGCTTTTTGACTGTGTGGAGAAACGAAGGCTTCACGGACAGTTCTTTTGTTTTTTGCATAATTTTCTCAGCCACCCTCCTTTTATTTTGTATATTCAGTATGTCATATTTCTGGAGAGATGGCAAAGTCACATTCTTTGTGTTTTGTTCAGTTTTTTTAGATCTTTTACCCAATTTCAGATATTTTCCCTGACTTACTAACGCGAGACGCCAAAAAAACATTTTCACAAGCAGAAAAATCTGTTAAAATAGAGAACAGAAAAGGGGGTAATTAGATGCTGCTCCTGTTTGTGGAGGATGAATTTTATATTCGCGAAGGCATTCTTGCCAGCCTGGACTGGCGCTCGCTCGGGATCGAGAAGGTGGAGACCGCCTGCGACGGAAAATCGGGCGAGGAAGCTCTCGCGCTGTGCCCGGATATTCTCCTGACGGATATCAGGATGCCCTATAAAAGCGGGCTGGAGCTGGCCTCCCTCGCCAAACAGGCCGATCCCGACTGTGAGGTCATCATTCTCTCGAGCTACTCCGACAAGGAATATCTTTTTCAGGCCATCTCACTCTCGACAGTCGCCTATATTGAAAAGCCGGTGGATCTCGGCGAGCTGACGGCGGCAATCCGGCAGGCTGTGGAGCGGCGCAGTCAAAAGCGTCTCCTTCGGCGGCTGCAGGGCGGAGAGCAGGAAACCGGAGTGCTCAAATGGCTGCCCAGCCCGCCTGAGGAAGGTTTCTCGCACAGCACCAGCGTTGTGCTCCGCTATCTGGCAAAGCAGTATGCGGATCCGGAACTCTCGGTCGAGCGGATAGCGGAACACGTCCATCTGAACGCCGCCTACCTGAGCGACTCCTTCAAGAAAGACACCGGCCGCAGCCTCAAGCGCCTGATTATGAAGGTCCGCATCAGCAAAGCCTGCGAGCTGCTCTCCTCGACAAACCTCTCCGTCTCCGCCGTCGCTTCACAGGTCGGGTACCGCAATTCCAACTATTTCTCGCGGCTGTTTCATCAGGAAACGGGGATGTCGCCGCTCGAATACCGGGAATCCCCATCAAAATGAGGAAGCCTATGATGCATCAACGCAAAACGGCGGCGCGCAGGCGCCCCTCCCTCTTCACCAACTTTGTCGCCGCAGTTTCCCTGCTCATCGCGGTGCTGATGCTGGGCATCGCGGTCAGCGGCGTGCGGTTTTTCCGCGCATCCTACGAAGAATCAAAAAGCGCCGCGCAGAACGACTTCGCCAACTGCTATGACAATCTCAATAAATTTGAGGAGCGCGTCGTCCATCTGTG
>CASFAA010000035.1 GCA_949292505.1 uncultured Oscillospiraceae bacterium | reverse complement strand
CTGACCGGCGTCCGCGTTCTGCGCGCCTTCTGCAAGGAGGACGAGGAAATCGCCGAGTACGAGACGCGCAACGAGGCCCTGACAGCCGTGCAGAAATTTGTCGGCCGCATTTCCGCGCTGATGAACCCGGTGACGTATATCATCATCAACCTCGCCGTCGTCGTCCTGATCTGGACGGGCGCGCTCCGCGTCGAGGCCGGCATCCTCACGCAGGGCATGGTGATTGCGCTTTACAACTATATGTCGCAGATCCTCGCCGAGCTCGTCAAGATGGCAAACCTTATCATCAATATCACGAAGGCCGTCGCGTGCGGCAACCGCATCCAGGCCGTCTTCGAGATTGCCTCGAGCCAGAAGCAGGCGTCCGCCTCCCCTGAGAAGCGGAAGGACGCGCCGGAGGTCGAGTTCCGCGGCGTTTCCCTGCGGTACAAGGGAGCCGGCGAGGACTCCCTTTCCGGCCTGAGCTTTTCGGCCATGCCCGGGGAGACCGTCGGCGTCATCGGCGGCACCGGCTCCGGCAAGACGTCGCTCGTCAGCCTGATTCCGCGCTTTTATGACGCGGCGGACGGCGCGGTGCTCGTGCAGGGGGCCGACGTGCGGGACTACCCGCTCGCCGAGCTGCGCTCCCTGATCGGCGTCGTGCCGCAGAAGGCCGTTCTCTTCCATGGAACAGTGCGCGACAACCTCAAATGGGGCAATCCCGACGCGACCGACGATGAGCTTTGGGACGCTCTCGCCAGCGCGCAGGCCCGCGAGGTGGTCGAGGGCAAGAAGGGCGGCCTCGACTTTGTGGTTGAGCAGGCCGGCCGGAACCTCTCCGGCGGCCAGCGCCAGCGCCTGACCATCGCCCGCGCTCTGGTGCGCCGTCCGCGCATCCTGATTCTCGACGACAGCTCCTCCGCGCTCGATTTCGCCACGGACGCCGCGCTGCGCAAATCTCTCCGCGCGCTTCCGTACCGGCCGACGGTCTTCGTCGTCTCGCAGCGCGCCTCGTCCATCCAGTACGCCGACAGAATCGTCGTCCTCGACGACGGCGAGGCCGTCGGCATCGGTACGCACGAGGAGCTCCTCAGAGACTGCGCCGTCTATCAGGAGATTTACAACTCCCAGTTCAGAAAGGAGGACGCGTGAGATGGAGAACAATCCCTATGTCCAGCGGGAAGCGCTCCGCAAGGTGCTCAGCCGCCTGAAAAAATACCGCGTCCTCATCGCGCTCTCGATTCTCTTTGCCGCCGTGACGGTGGGGCTCACTCTGTACGTCCCCGTGCTTGTCGGCGACGCGATTGATCTCATTGTCGGCCCCGGGCAGGTGGACTTTGTCTGCATCGGCGCGATTCTCTTCCAGATCGCCGTAATTGTGGGCGTCACCGCCCTTCTGCAGTGGCTGATGAATACGATCAACAATAAAATCACCTTCCAGGTCGTGCGCGACGTGCGTTCCGAGGCATTCCGCAAGCTGCAGATCCTGCCGCTCAAATACCTCGACGCCCATTCCCACGGCGAGATTGTCAGCCGCGTCATCGCCGACGTCGACCAGTTTGCCGACGGCCTGCTGATGGGTTTCACGCAGCTGTTCACCGGCGCTCTGACAATCCTCGGCACCCTCGTGTTCATGCTCTCGATTCACGCGGGCATCACGCTCGTCGTCGTTCTGCTCACGCCGATCTCGCTCTTTGTCGCGAGCTTCATCGCGCGGCGCACC
>CASFAA010000034.1 GCA_949292505.1 uncultured Oscillospiraceae bacterium | reverse complement strand
CCGCTCGTCTTCGAGCCGGGGCAGAGCTGGCGCTACGGCGCGTCCGCCGACGTGCTCGGCGCGCTCGTGGAGGCCGTCTCGGGGATGCGCTTCGGCGAGTTTTTGAAAAAGAATTTCTTTAACCCGCTCGGGATGGAGGATACGGGCTTTTTCGTCCCGACGGAGAAGCTCCATCGCCTCGCCACGATTTACCGGATGCCGCCGCATCAGGAGCCCGTCGCCTACCATGGACGCCACCTCGTGATTCTCGACTACACGTCGGCCCCCGCCTTTGAGTCCGGCGGCGCGGGACTGTTCTCAACGGTGAAGGACTACGCCGCCTTCGGCGAGATGCTCCTCAACGAGGGCGTCTATCATGGCCGCCGCCTGCTCGACCCCGAGACGGTGCGGTTCATGCGCGCCGGGCAGCTCGACGCGCGCCAGCAGGCCGACTTCGGCTGGCCCTCGCTGCGCGGCTACACCTACGGCAACCTGATGCGCATTCTCGTCAGCCCGGGCCAGCAGGGCGTCGTCTGCGGCCCCGGCGCGTTCGGCTGGGACGGCTGGACGGGCCCCTATGTGGAGCTCCACCCGGAGAAGAAGGTCTGCTTCGTCCTGATGACGGCCCAGATCGACTGCGACACCACGCCGAACCTGCGCAAGATCCGCAACCGCTTCTATCGCGCCTTCCACGTCTGAGAAGAGAAAAGAAAACGGCTCTCCCCTTGCTCGATGAGCGAGGGGGGAGCCGTTTTTTCAGTAGACGCCGACAAACGACAGGGTGGGGCAGACGCGGGAATCGTGAATCAGGATTTCCAGCTCGTCCGTCTCAACCTCCGGGAAGGACGCGATCCGCTTGTACCCGACCGTCGTCCCCGCACAGACCTCCGTCCTCCCGTCCGCCGTCCTCGCGCGGATCGAAAAGCGTTCGATCCGCTGGCTCAGCCGAAGGTTTTCCTTGAGGACCACCCGCCGCACGTTGACGGGCTCGTCCCACCGCAGCGTGAGGCGGCAGAAGGCTGCGCCGTCCGGCGTCGCGAACCAGCTGTCATACGCGTCCTCCCGCACGTTCTCCGGCGGGCAGCCGGGGCGGCAGACGTCCGCCTCGATCCGCGCTTCGCCGAGCAGGTTGACCGCGTACTGCTCCCTCAGCGCCGCGCCGAGCTCCCGCATCCGCCGCACGTCCGCCTCGTGGAGCCTGCCCTCGCGGTTCGGCGGAAGGTTGAGCAGGAACGTCGCGTTCCCGCCGACGGCGCGCTCGTAGACGCCGAGGAGCTCCGTGAGCGGCTTGACCTTATCGTCCTCCTCCGCGTGGTAGAACCAGCCGGGTCGGATGGACGTGTTGACCTCCGCCGGGTACCAGACGAGCTCCTTCTCGTTTTCGAGCAGCGCGCGGCTGCCGAGGTCGAGGTCGGACGCGGCGATGGCGCGCTCGCGGAAGGCCGCGTCGTCCGCCGTCTGGCTCTTCGACGCGATTTTCTCCGTGTCGCGCGTGCGCAGCGGCACGACGCTCCACTCCGAGGGGCGCGTGTGCCCGGCCTCGTTGCCGCACCAGCGCACGTCCGGCCCGCAGACCGAGATGCACGCCTCCGGCTGCAGCCTGCGGATCGTCTCGTAGTACCGTTCCCAGTCGTAGTATTGCTTTTTGCCGTTCGGGCCCTCGCCGCACGCGCCGTCAAACCAGACGCAGAACACCGGGCCGTAGCCGGTCAGCAGTTCCTCGAGCTGATGCACAAAATAGTCGTCGTACGGCTTGCCCGTCCCGTAGAGCGGCGAATGCCTGTCCCACGGCGAGAGGTACACGCCGAAGGCCAGACCCTCCTTCCGGCAGGCGTCGGCGACCTCGCGCACGACGTCGCCGCGCCCCTCCCGGAACGGGCTCGCCGCGACCGTGTGATCCGTGTACCGGCTCGGCCAGAGGCAGAAGCCGTCGTGGTGCTTGCAGGTGAGGATGAGCCCCGTCATCCCGCCCTCCTTCGCCGTGCGCGCCCACTGGCCGGCGTCGAGCGCCGTGGGGCTGAAGATCGACGGAGATTCCGTCCCGTCTCCCCACTCGCGTCCCGTGAAGGTGTTCACCGTGAAATGGATAAAGCCGTAAAATTCCATGCTTTGATGGCGCAGCTGCCGCTCGCTCGGCACGACGCGCACCAGTCTCTCGTCGAGGGTTTCGTGCATTGTCCTTCTCCTTTCCGTGATAAAAAAGCTCCGCCCGTTCCCTCGCGGGAGGCGGGCGGAGCCGAGGGGGCCTGTCGTTACTTGACGAAGTCCTCGCGCATTGGCGTGAAGACGTCGACGAGCTTGCCGCTTTCGAGGCAGACGACGCCATGCACGGCGTTCGGCGGCATCAGGACGCTGTCGCCCTTGCGCACCGTTTTCGTCTCGCCGTCGATCGTGAAGTCGAACTTGCCCTCCGCGACGTAGGTGACCTGCGTGTGCGGATGGGAGTGGACGTTGCCCATCGCGCCGATCTGGAACGTGATCTCGCACATCATGACGTCCTTCGTGTAGGCCATCACCTTTCTCGTGACGCCCGGTTCGCACGGGGTGGAAGCGCAATCCTGATTCAATTTGAACATGGCTGGTGTCAGCTCCTTTTCAGTCATATTGTAGCCCGCGCGCGGCGCGTCCGCAAGAGCCTTTTTTTGTGATTCTCTGAAAAAAACAACGCTGCGCGGGTTTTTTTATTCAACGATCTGCGTATTGTTCTCGTGCGCCTCGAAGGTCAGCTCGAGCGCGCCGCACGAGAGCCTGTCCCCGCTGAGAGACGGTGCGAGCGACAGGCACCGGCTGCAGAAGGACGCGAAGCTCCCGTCCTCGGAGAGGGAGCCGCACACGCAGGCCATGCCGATGGTGTCGCCGTAGGCCCGCAGCTCGCAGTCATAGAGGTTGTCGTTGTGCGGGACGAGCGGCTCGCTGCACCAGACGGCGGCGAAGCCGTCCCCCTTCCTGCCGAAGACCCAGCCGCCGTCGCGCGCCGTCTCGTCGAAGCCGCGCTCGTTCCAGAACAGGTGGACGAAGCGGATGGGGTGGGAATCCGGGATCCGGTAAATCAGGCCGAGCACGTTCTTCTCCTGGCGCATCGCGGGCATCACGCCGTTGCCGTACCAGTAGCCGGGGCGCACCTCGCTCTTCGCCTCGCAGCTCTGGCCCGGATGGTTGGAGAAGACGGCGAGCTCCTGCGAGAGGGCGGCGTACCACAGATTCTGCTGGTAGCCGCGTACGCCGGGCTCAAACTGCATCGTGCCGTGGAAGCACTCGTTGAGCGATTTCGTGTAGTGGAAGGCGCCCTCCTCGCCGTCGCGCATCTCGTTCTCCCACGCGCGGACGACGCCGTCGCGGCGCGGGGACTCGACGCTCGTGAGGATGTAGTCGCTTGTCTTGTAGAGGTCGACCCGCGCGTTCGACGTCGTGTAGGACTGCCAGCCCTGCGTCTGCATGAGCGCCTCGAAGTCGGCGGGAGGCGCGTACTTCGACGTCGCGAGCGCCGCGACCCACTCGTTGAAGACGTACGGCGCGCGCGGGACGAAGTACTGCACGAGGCCCTGCAGGCTCTGGCGCTGCGGATACAGCACGTCGCGGTAGATTCTGCCCTGCGGCGAGACGACGATGTCCTTGAAGCAGTGGACGGCCACCATGCGCAGCAGCTTGTCGCACGCCTTTTTCGCCTTTTCGGAGAGCTCCTCCTCGGCGAAGTCGACGAGCAGCAGCATGGCGGCGAAGGTGATGGCGCAGTAGGTGCCGCTGTTGAACTCGTCAAAGCCCGTGCCGAGCACGTCGTCGAGCCACTCCGCGATGTTCGCCCGCGCGGCGGCGGCCAGCGCGCGGCCCGTCTTCCCGGAGCGGACGAACACGTCGTCGGGGTACTCGAGGCCGAAGAAATAGGCCGTCTCGAAGAACATGAGCGAGTGGTTCTCGCTCCAGAAGCACATCCCGTCGAAGCCTTCCTCGTTCATCCAGAAGCGGAAGCCGAGCATCGTCTTTTTGATCTCGGCGAGCAGCTCCTCCCCGAGGTCGTACGATTTCATCATCCGCACGAGGGTGCACGTCATGAAGTCGGCGCAGTCCATGCGGCGGTCAATCTGCCGCAGCGTGACGCACAGCTCCTCGAGGTCCGCCTCGGAGCGCTCCCCGAGGGCGTACCGCGCGAGCATCGGGCAGAGCGCGAAGCCGTCGTTCTCGCCGCGCGTGATGGACGCCACCGCGCCGAGGCGGCGCAGCACCTCCTCGCGGTTCTTCTCGGGCGGGACATGGAGGAAGACAGGCTTTCGCAGCTCGATGCGCTCGAATTCCCGCGTCAGCGCGCCGTCCCCGGCGGGGACGGTCACGGCAAACGACGCGTAGGGCTGCAAAGCGATCCCGGTTTGCCCGGAGACGTCCTCGCGCACGACGTTCGCGTCCTTTTTGCGGAAGTCGATGTTCTCGGTAAAATACCGGATGACGCTGCCCTGCGGAAGGGGAGCGGCAAAGCTGAGGCAGCCGCCGGAGAGGCGCGCCGTGCCGAGCAGCCGCTCGACAGCCTCGTAGGGAGGCGCGCCCTCCTCGTCCGGGAGGACGACGGCGATCTCGTCCTGCCCGCCGAGCAGCTGAATCGCGAAGGCGATGCTCGTGTCGCGCACGCCGAGCGTCTCGAGGCGGACCAGCACGTCGTTGCATCCCTTTCTGAGGCGGAAGACGGCGCGCGTATAGTTGATGGGCTTATACTGCGGCTTCTCGATGACGGCCGCCTTCTCGCCGTTCACCCACACGTCGACGGCGTCGTAGCTCCACACGCAGGCGGGCACCTCCATGTCTCTCGGCGCTTCGAGCCGCGCCGCGCCGAGGAGCTGCACGCTTTTCGGGTTCAGGTAGAAGTCGGAGTCGTCCACGAAGATGTTGCCGTAGGAGTAGTAGTACCGCCACGGCGCGCCGATGGGACTCTCCCCGCCGATTTTGACGGGCCTTGCCGCGTCGATCGGCCCGTGCTGCGCGACAACGCTGCGCAGGTGCTTTTCATAGCGCAGCTGGTTGCTGTCGCGGGTGCTGTCGTGCACCTCCCCGTCGACGCGCCCCGCGACGAGGTATTTCGTGATGTAGCCGTTCCGGTCAAGTGGATATTTCATGCGCAAAACCTCCTGGTTCCGTTCCGGACCGCGGCCGGCCGCGAAGGGGGCTCAGCCCTTCACGGCGCCGGCGGTCAGACCCTCAATAAAGTACCGGCTTGAGCAGATGTAGATGAGCAGCATCGGGACGATGGCGATCGTCGCGCCCGCGAACATGATGTTCCAGGCCGCAGCGCCGTCTCCGGCGTTTTTCAGCATATTCACGCCGACGGTCAGAGGGCGCTGCTCCGGCGTCGTCATGGTGAAGACGAGGGGGAGAATGTACTCGTTCCAGCCGCCGCGGAAGGAGAGCAGCGCCACCGTCGCGAGAATCGGCTTGAGCACGGGGAGAAGAATCATGTAGAAGGTCTGGAAGAAGGTGCAGCCGTCGATTTTCGCCGCCTCGTCGAGCTCCTTCGGGATCGTGTTCATGTAGCCGCGCACGAGGAAGATAGACGTCGCCTGGCCGCCGCCGGCGGAGATGAGCACAACGCTCCACAGCGACGTGTTCATGTGCAGGCCGATCGCGAGCTCAAAGAGCGGGCGCAGCGAAACGGAGCCGACGTTGATGAACATGAAGGCGACGAACAGGCCGTAGATGAGCTCCTTGCCGCGGAATTTCTTCCGCGCGAAGACGTAGCCCGCCATGCTGGAGAGAATCAGCGAGAACAGCATAATGGTAATGCCGAGAAAGAGGCTGTTCTTGGTGTAGGTCGCGAAGTCGGCCTGCTCCCAGGCGTCGATGTAGTTCTGAATCACAAAGGTTTCCGGGAAAATATTGACGCCGCCGACGAGCAGCTCCTTGTTTTCCTTGAACGAGCCGAAGAACACATAGATGATGGGGTAGAGCGTCAGCAGGGCGACCACGAGCATGAAGACAAACAGCAGCCCGCGCACAAATTTCGCCTGCCTGGAATAGACAGCGGTATCTCTTTTCACCATGATGGTTCCCTCCTTACATTACATCGTCCAGCTTGCGGGCGAGCAGCAGATAGATCCCCGTGACGGCGCCGACAATGACGGCGGCCATCAGGCTCAGCACAGTGCCGTAGCCGATCTGGGGATTTTTGACGTTCGTGCCGAAAATGAGCTGGTAGATGTAGAGGAACATGACCTGCGTGCGGTTGTTCGGGCCGCCCTGGGTCAGAACCATGATGGACTCGTAATCCTTGAACGCGCCGGTGATGGCGAGCATCAGGATGATCTTGAGCATCGGGCTGAGCATCGGCAGGGTGATCTTCCAGAAGATCTGCATCCCGTTCGCGCCGTCGATGCGCGCCGACTCGTACACGTCGTTCGAGATGCTCGACATTCCCGACATGAAATAGATCATGTAGTTGCCGAAGCCGCCCCAGATGGCCACGATGATGACGGACCACATCGCGACGTTCTCGTCGCCGAGCCAGTTGATGTTCTGGCTGATGAGGCCCGCCGCGCGAAGCACCGCGTTGAGCACGCCGTTGTAGGCGGCGAAGATGAAGGTAAACACCATGCTCGACACGGCGGCGGAGATGATCGTCGGCATGAAATAAATGCCGCGGAAGATCCCGGAGCCCATGATCTTGCGGCTCATGAGCACGGCCATGATGAGCGCCAGCGGGATGATGAAGACCACCTTGAGCGCCGCGTACTCAAAGGTGTGCAGCACGCTCTCCCAGAAGGTGGCGTCCTGCAGCATCCGGGTGAAATTGTGCGCGCCGACGTAATAGCTTGTCATGCCGTTGTAATCGTACGCGACATAGCGGAAAACCCAGAGGAAGGGGTACACGGAGGTCACGAGCAGCAGAAATACGGACGGGGCAAGCATCAGGGCGGCGGCAAAGCCGCCCTCAGCGCGGACCCGCGCTATTTTTTGCTTCAGGCTTCTCTTTCGCGTGGGAGAGACGGCGGTTTTTGACTGAGCAGACATTCTTTCTTTCCCTCCTTCTTATTATACAGGAAGGCGGAAGAAACGGAAAGTCCGTTTCTTCCGCCGCAGAGCATTTTTTACAGGCTCATCGCCGCAGCGGCGCGGCCTCCCCGCTCTCTCTTATTCGGTGAGATACTCGCACGTTCCAGCGGAAGGATTGAGCTTGTCGAAATCCTTGATGACCAGGCGGGTGCAGCTGCCGTTCGCAAGGCCTCTCTCGAGCGCGTTGTTGTAGCGGGTGTTCAGATCCTCGATGGCCTCGTCCGCGCCGACGTTGCCGAGAATAACGTTCCACATGACGGTCGCGTAGTCGTCGCCTTCAATGGTGATGGTCGGGATAGTCGGGTAGACGTCCTCATAGTCCTGCAGGGCGAAGTCGGCGATGCGGCCGGCCTTCGAGGCGTCGTACTTGTCAGCCATATAGCCGGTCAGCGGAGCGCTGTAGCCGCCCTCAAAGTAGCCCTTGAGGAATTCCTCGCTCGAGAAGTAGGAGATGACGTCCCAGCACGCGTCCTTGTCCTCGGCGGAGGTCAGCATGACCCATGCAAAGTTCGGCGTGCAGGGCAGAGCGCCCTTGACCTCGCCGTCCATGGTCGGCAGCTCGGCGACGCCCCACTCGAAGTCGCAGGGGAACTGGTCGGTGAAGACGCCGGCCTCCTGGGAAGCGTTGCCCCAGATGGCGAAGCTGCCCTGCGCGAACAGCGCGCGGTTGTTGTCGACGCCCTGGTTTTCGGAGCCGGGCAGAACGGAGCCGCTCGCGTAGATCTCGGCCGCCGTCTCAAGCAGCGGCTTCCACTCGCTGAAATCGAACACGCCGTTGACGTAGTCGTAGCCCATATGGTTGTAGCCGCTCATCTCGCCGATGCCCTCAAGCCAGCGGCCGAAGCCGTTCTGCGTGAAGCCGACGCCGTAGACGGTGCCGCCGCCGTTTTCGGTTACGGCCTTCGCGGCCTCAACAAGCTCCCCGAGCGTCGAGGGAACCCCGTCATAGCCTGCGTCCTGCATCAGGCCGATGTTGTACTCAATTCTCGTGCCGGAGCGGACGCCCGTCGGCACCCAGTAAATGTCGTCGCCGATGGAGTTGAGGCCCTCATACATATGCTCGTACGGCTCGTTGACGGTCTGGAAGGTCTCGTCGCCCTCGATGTAGCTCGAGAGGCTCTCGAACATCCCGGCGGAGACGTAGTCGCTCAGCGTCATGCCGTCGGAGGCGGACATGGAAATGATATCCGGCGCCGTGTTGGCCTGGAAGGCGAGCTGGATGGAATTGGCCCAGTCGTCCGCCATGATGGTGTACTCGATCTGCAGATTCGGATTGTCGGCGTTGTGCTGGTCGATGGAGCTGGTCATGTACGTCTCGTCGTGGCGGTTGTTCGACCAGACCTCGACGGTCACGGCCTCGCCGCTGTCGCCGGAATCCCCGCCCTCGTCAGCCTCGTCAGCCTGGGAGGCCGCGGAGGCCGCGCCGGCCGCGGAGGACGCGGAGGAGGAGCCGTCATTGCAGGCGGCAAGGGAGGCGGCCATCGCGGCCGCGAGGAAGATGCAGAGAAGCTTCTGGATTTTCATGGATACGCTCTCCTTTCGCGGTGTTGTTTTGCTTTCCGGGCTTTATTTTAGGCTTTTTTGTGCGGGAAGAACAGGACACATTTCGAGAAATATGTGTCATTTTCCAATAATCGATTCGTCTAAGTCATATAAACTGTGTATTATACACGAAGCTGATGAACGGGATAGCCAGGACATTTTACATGAATATAGTAACAGATTCCAACAATATAGTCATTTTCGCTTTATCCGATTAAATACTTTGTGTTATAATTGATGAAAACGAGCGGCAGCCCTCTGTGCGGCAGATTGGAGCAGCCGGTCGTACCATGCGTTTGAAAAGAGGAGGACGTGCCATGCAGGAACCGCCCATCACCGTCTTGATTGCGGACGACGAGGCAGCCATCCGGAACGGTCTGCAGGAGATTGTTGCCCGAATCCAGGCAAACACACGGGTTGTGGCGTGTGCCGACAGCGGCGAAAGCGCCCTCCAGTCCCTCCGAGCGCTTCGCCCCGACATCGCCGTGATGGACATCAGTATGCCGGGGATCAGCGGCCTGGATGTCATCCGGACGGCGGCGGAGGAGAAGCTTCCGACGGCTTTTCTCATCCTGAGCGGCTACAACGACTTCTCCTATGCCCAGCAGGCGATCCGGTACGGCGTCAAATCGTATTTTCTCAAGCCGCTCGACGTCGAGGAGTTCCGCGAGGCGTTTCTGCGCCAGTGCGGAGAGGTGCTGCGCCTGCGCGAAGGGAAAGAGGGTCTAGACGAGGGGAGAATCAGTATTTTCATCGATTCCTCGCGTACGCTTTTTCTCAATCAGCTGATCCAGAAGCATTTTTACAAGGCGGAGGATATAGAGGAGAAGCTTCGCCTCCTGCGCTGTTCCGTCCGTGATGAGGCGTCCTGCATCGTTCTCTTTTCTCTTCTCCCGGCGGAAACGGGAGTCTCCTTTCCCGAGGACGCGCCCGCGAGGGTTTCCGCCTTGTTCAGCGGCTTTCCCTGCGAATGCTGGGCTGCCTCCGACACGCAGCTGCTCGCTCTCGTCAATGCACGGTACGCGGGAGAAAAGCGGCTGCACGACTGCGTGCTTTCCTGCGTTTCCCTGCTCTCTCGAGAGGACGCCTCCGTCAAGGCGGCCATCGGCGCGGTGGTCAAGTGTCTGCAGCTGATTCACG
>CASFAA010000033.1 GCA_949292505.1 uncultured Oscillospiraceae bacterium | reverse complement strand
AAAGCAATGCTCCCCTCCCTCGCGGGGAAGGCAAGGGGGCCGCTCCCGCAACAGCGCTCTCCGGCTCCGCCAAACACCAATCAAAAAAGGGAAGCCCTCCTCTTCGGAAAGGCTTCCCTTTTTATACAAAGAATACACAGGCTCCAAAGGCCCCACAGACCGCCGGCGTTACGGCTTCTTGAGCTTCGGGATGACGACAATCGCCGCTGCCCAGAACGCTTCATACAGCAGCAGGAACATGGTGGTCAGCTTCGCCTGACCGGAATAGCACGAGAGGAAGGCCACGAGGATGAAGCCGAGGGCGGCAGCGACGTTCTGCAGCGCGACCGCGATGGAAATGTTCCCGCGCTGGCGGATGCAAATAGCGAGCAGGCGCATCAGGCTCGTCGGACGGCCCTTCGTCGCGAGGAAGGCCGGAGCCGTTTTCGTCTCCTTCGTGACCTTCCCGTACACGTCGCCGAGGCGCTTCGGCAGGACGTTCACCGAGCCCTCGTCGAGCTGGAAGGCGTCCGCGATGAGGCGCGGCGTGATGTTCGGGTCGCAGGTGCGCACGAGGAAGGCGACGCCGTTGTCCTCGAGGCGGCACAGCTCGACGGTGCGGCGGCGGTCGGCGTTGTACGCGATGAGGAACATCGCCACGAGCTGCCCGCCGGAGGCGAGATACAGAAGCTTCTTGCCGCCGAGGCTGTATTTCTTTTCGTAGTCGCGCGACGGCGGCGTGATGTCGTGCGCGGCGAGCAGCTCGCGCGTGCCGACGAGCACGCGGTGGCCGGAGACCCAGCCCGCGATGCCCTTGCCGTCCTCATACGAGGCGCTCTCCACTTTCGGGAGCAGCTCGCGGCGGCTCTGGATCACCTGATCGAAAATCTCGCTTAGCGTGCCGCCCATCTCGTTGAGCAGCGCGGCGGCGTCGAGAATGGCGTCGTCGATGTGCTGGTCGCCGAACGTCTTGATGCCGCTGAGGACG
Organism: uncultured Oscillospiraceae bacterium; assembly: GCA_949292505.1. Taxonomy (GTDB): domain Bacteria; phylum Bacillota; class Clostridia; order Oscillospirales; family Acutalibacteraceae; genus Caccousia. The sequence goes on along the minus strand of CASFAA010000033.1, from coordinate 1,466 downwards.
ACGCAGTTCTTCGGGAAAAGCTCCTTCGCGTCGAGCAGGACGGCGTTCACGTCGCTGAAGCGGTCGAGCGCGCGGTAGCCGGAGATCATCGCGCCGTACCGGGAGGCGGTGCGCGACGCCTGCGCGAGCGGCAGGTTCACGCAGAGCTGGCCCATCATCGGCGTCCAGACGCAGCACGAGGCGGTGAAGGCCGTGAGCGCCGCCATCGCGTCATGCGAGAGCAGCAGCGCGGCGGCGAACAGCAGCAGCGAGGAGACGAAGCCGATCGGCGCGAGGACGGAGGCGTTCTGCTCGCACGGGTCGGGCAGATACGACAGCCGCAGAAAATCCTTGAGGAAGCCCGTGCGCGCCTGGTACGCGATCGACGGGGCGTCCGCGACGGCGCCGCGCGCCATCTGCAGCGCCGTGTTGTGATCGTCGAACAGGTGGACGGCGCACTTCCTGTCAGGCGAGGCGACGAAGCGGAAATTCTTCGTCACGCGGTTCACCATCGAGAGCTTGCCGAGCGTGTTCAAAAGCAGCGCGAGCGAGACGAGCGGAGCGTACAGGTGCAGCGTCGCGGACTCGACGCTCCCCGTGAAGAACAGGAGCAGCGCCGTATGTATCACGCCTGCGGCGGCCGCGATGGCGACGCCGCTGTCGCTGTTCGCCTTGAGCTTCACAAGCCCCTTGAGGCCGTTCCACAGGACGGGCCACGAGAACGCGCACGAGACGAGCAGGAAGATGAATTCCAGAATCAGATACGGCTGAGTCAGCAGGTAGTAGGGGAGGAAGGCGGGCAGAATCCCGCTGTACTCCGAGAGAAGGCCGAACAGCAGCATCAGCACGAGCGAGAGGCCCGTCACCCCGGCGCGCAGCAGCAGCGTGCGGCGCTTTTCCGCGAGGTCGTGGAAGATCGAGGCCGCGTCGTCGGGCTTCTCGTAGTCGTCGAGCTCGCCGGGATCGGCGGGGAACTCGTCCTCGGGGCGGTTGTCCTTCTCCTGCGTGCCGAGGATGGAGAAGCGGCGGCGGCGCTTCGCCGGCTTGCGGCGGACGGGCTCGTCCTCCTTCTCCTCCTTTTCCTCCTCGCCGCGCACAGGCGGGCGCAGCGGGATGGTCTTGCCCATCGTGCGCGGGGCGGCGGGCTTTTCCGTCTCGCCGGACGCGGGGGACGAGCCCGGCTCCCGCCGGGGACGCGCCGTCCGCTCCGGGGCGGCTTCCCGCTCCGGGGCGGCCTCCTCGCCGGCCTCCCGCCGGGCGGCGGACGCGGGCTGCGAGCTCGAGAAGATATCGCGGCCCTCGTTCTCCTCCTCCGCGAGAAGCTCCTCGCGCACGGAGCGGGCGGGGGCCTGCTCCGCCTTTTCGCGGGACGCTTCATCCGCCGCGCGCAGCGAGCCGAGGCGGCTCGGGCGCGGATAGGTGCGCGCCTCGTTGCCGAGGGCCTCGCTGAGCTCCTGCGGCGTCTCCTCCATCACGACGACGCGCTG
>CASFAA010000032.1 GCA_949292505.1 uncultured Oscillospiraceae bacterium | reverse complement strand
CGCGCCGCGCATCCTGCTCGTCTCGCCCATCTACATCGGGGACGTGTCGGTGAATCCCGTCTTTGGGCCGCTGTTCGGGTATGAGCGCGCGTCGAACTACTCGCACGAGCTCGCGCCGTACTACCGCGACGTTGCCGACCGGCTCGGCTGCGAGTTCCTCGACGCGGCGCAGTTTGCCTCCCCCTCCCCCGTGGACGGCCTGCACATGGATCCGGAGGAGCACGCGAAGCTCGCCCGCGCGTTCGCGTAAAAAATCCGGGAAATCTTCGCCTGAGCGGAGCGAAATCCGGAGAAATACGCCAGGAAAAACGCCCGGAAGGCCGCGAGGTCTCCGGGCGTTTTTGACGCGGGAAGCATCGCCCCGGTTCCCTGCGCCATTCCAACAAGAAGAGCTCTCCTCTTTCGTTGAAATTCTCCAATCCTCACAATGGAATCTTGGAAGCGGGAAGCTTATAATGCTTTATGATGTTTCGCGCTGATTTGGGCGGGGAACAGGGAGGAAAACAGACGTCAACGGTTCATAAAAAGGCAGGGAAAAATATGACAAGGGATATGACCGTCGGGAACCCCGTCAAACTGATCATCAGCTTCTCCATCCCGCTGCTCATCGGCAATCTGTTCCAGCAGCTGTACTCCATGGTGGACGCCGTCATCGTCGGGCAGTTTCTCGGCGTGGACGCGCTGGCCGCCGTCGGCACGACGGGGCCGCTCTCGTTCCTCGTGCTCGGCTTCGTCATGGGCATGACGGGCGGCTTCTCCGTCGTCGTGGCGCAGCGCTTCGGCGCAGGCGACTACGACGATATGCGCCACACCGTCGCGATGAGCGCTATACTCTCCGTCGCACTCACCATTCTGATGACAATTTTGAGCGTCGCGTTCTGCTGGAAGCTGCTCGAGATCATGAACACGGCGGAAAACATCATCGGCATGGCGTACGACTACATCGTCGTCATCTTTGCAGGCACGTTCTCCATCGTGCTGTACAACTCCCTCTCCGGCATTCTGCGCGCCCTCGGCGACAGCAAAACGCCGCTCTATTTCCTGATCCTTTCCTCCCTTCTGAACGTTGTGCTCGATCTTGTCTTCATCATCAACTTTCAGATGGGCGTTGCGGGAGCGGGGTACGCGACCGTGCTCTCCCAGTTCGTCTCGGGGCTTCTGTGCCTCGTCTACATGGCGAAGAGATTCCCGATCCTTCACTTTCGCCGCGAGGACTGGCGCTTTTCCGCCGCGACGTGCCGCCATCTGCTGAAGATCGGCTCGCCGATGGCGTTCCAGTTCTCGATCACGGCGATCGGCTGCATCACGCTGCAGGGCGCGGTGAACAGCTTCGGCTCCGCCGTCACAGCGGCGTACACGGCGGCGTCGAAGGTCGAGACGCTCACGCAGCAGCTCATGCAGACGCTGGCGACGACGACGGCCACGTTCGTCGGGCAGAACCTCGGCGCGGGCAAGATGAGCCGCATCCGCGAGGGCGTGCGCCGCTGCCGCCAGATCACGGACGTCAGCTCCCTCGTCCTGATGGTGCTCGTCTACCTGTTCTGGAGAAGCTTCGTGTCGCTCTTTATCTCGGGCGATCAGCCGGAGGTCTTCGACGCGGCGCGCACCTATCTCTACATCATCATGGCCTTCTACCTGCCGCTCGGCTGGGTGAACATTTTCCGCAACGCGCTGCAGGGCATGGGCGAGGCGTTCGTTCCGCTCATGGGCGGCGTGATGGAGCTCATCATGCGCGTGGTGGTCGCCACGCTCGCCGTGCCGCTCGGCTTCTGGGCGGTGTGTCTCGCGAGCCCGATGGCGTGGATCGGCGCGGGCATTCCCCTGCTCATCACCTACCGCCGCCGCATCCGCACAATGTGCGAATTTGAAAAAGCAAAAAATGAGAATGAGGCTGTACAAACGGAGTAAACCATGCTATACTGTGTGACGTCAGAGTAGGCGTCACGCGTTAAGTGCCGGCGGATGGGAAGTCGCCGCCGGACGAAAAGCCGGAAACGAAGGATCGGCTTGCGGTGTGGCGCCGCGTCCGCTGCCACAACCTTCATGTGGCTCG
>CASFAA010000031.1 GCA_949292505.1 uncultured Oscillospiraceae bacterium | reverse complement strand
TACGCCACGCCGCGCAGGAGATCGATGGTCTGGTAGCGGTTGAACGACGCGCATTTGATGGCCGCCACATTCGGCGTGTCTGCCACGGCTTTCCAGTACTCGTACGAGAGACGGCGTCCGCCGCAGGCGGTCTGCAGGTAGAAGCCGATGACGGGCAGCACGGCCGCAATGGCGGCGGTGCGCTCGACGAGCTGCTCCTCCGTCAGATGGGCAAGCCCGCCGGGGCTGACAAGGACGGCGTCAAAGCCGAGCGCCTTCGCTGTCTGCGCCTCGGCGCACGCCTCTTCGGCTTCGCCGCAGACGCCCGCCACGCGGACGATTGTTTTGCCGGTGCGCGCTTCAAAAGCGTTAATTTCATCGGCGGCGACGCGGAGCACCGGCTCAAACAGGCCGATCTCGGGCTTGCGGATTTCAAACTGCGTCGTGTGCACCGCCACGGCGATACCGCCCACGCCCGCGGCCAGATAGTAGCGGATCAGCGTGCGCTGTCCCGCTTCGTCAAACTTGCGGTTTGCGTCGAGCACGAGAGGAATGGCCGGGATGACCGTCCCCTCGTGAAGAATATGGAGCGCGTCCTCATGCCGTCCCATCAATAGCTCCCCTTTCTCTCCTCAAAATGCGTGGGCTTCCCGAGCGCGCGTCCGCCGTCGAGAATCCACTGCGCCTGCCACTCGATCAGCGTCTCGAGCGGAACGCGCGGATAGCCGAACAGACGGAACATCCTTCCCGCGTTGCTCAGGTAGGCGGTGTCTGCCGGCTCGCCCGAGAAGACAGGCTCCCTGCCGAGCAGCGCGCCGAGCTTTTTCGCCGTGCCGATGACCGACGCCGTTTCCGGTCCCGTCACATTGAGCGTAAAGACGTCGGAGGAGGCGTGGGCGAGCAGACGCAGCGCGGCTTCGTTCGCGTCTCCCTGCCAGATGCAGTTGAAGCTCGGCGTCTCGACGCTGATCGGCTTGCCCTCGAGGATGCTGTGCGCCATGTCGTACAGCACGCCGTAGCGCAGATCGACCGCATAATTCAGGCGGAACACGGCGACTCTGGTGCCGAACGTTTTGGCCGCGTATTCAAACATCCGCTCGCGGCCCTGGCACGACATACAGTATTCGCCGACAGGCTCCGTGCGCGTTTCCTCCGTGGCCCCGCCGCTTGAAACCGGCGCCTTCGGATACAGGTTTCCGCTGGAAAACACAACAATGCGGCTGTGCTGGTACCGCTCCGCCACGCGGCTCGGCAGCCAGGTATTCATCGCCCAGGTGGCATATTCGTTGCCGTCCGTACCGAATTTTTTACCCGCCATAAAGACGACGTTTTCCGCGTCGGGCAGCTTGTCAAGCGCGCCGGGCTGGAGCAGATCGGCGCTGATCATTTCCACCTCGTTTTTTGTGAGAAGCTCCACCACAAACGGGTCGCTGAAGCGGGAAACCGCGATCACGCGTTTGTCAGAGCCCGCCGCGCGGAGGGCGTTTTTTGCCAGCACGCACAGCGTCGGCCCCATCTTGCCGCCCGCGCCGAGGACGAGAATGTCTCCGTCAAGCGCGGCGAGCTCCTTCGACAGCGCCTCGCTCGGCGTTGTCAGCATTTTGTCAAGCTTTTCTTCGGTCCACATAGGTTCCATCTCTCTTTCCATTTTTCAGCATTGATAACCGCCGTATTTTTTCACCGCGGCGATAAAAGCCTCGATGTTTTCCAGCGGAACTTCCGGCTCAATCAGGTGCGTTGGGGCGACGCACAGGCCGCCGCCTTTTCCGACGGTCTCAATCATGCGGCGCACGGTGTCTTCGACGTCCTGCGTCGTGCCGAAGGGCATGGTTGTCTGCGTGCCAATGGTTCCCCAGAAGGAGAGGCGATCGCCGTACTCCTCCTTGAGCTTTATGGCGTCCATGCATTCCGGCTGGACAGGGTTGAGAATGTCGGCGCCGATCTCAATGAGCTCCGGAATGATATCGTCGATCACCCCGTCAGAATGGTACATGGCGAGAATATCGGGATTGACGCGCTTGGCTGCGGCGATGGTTGCCGCCGTCGCGGGTTTTACCCACCGGCGCCATGTCTCGAGGCTCATCATAAGCGCACGCTGCGTCCCCACGTCGTCGCCGAAGACGATCATGTCTACGCCGCACGAGGCGGCCTTTGCCGCGACGGCGGACTGCATCTCCGTCATTCTGGAGAGGCAGGCGTCGGCCATCTCCTCGTCAGTCAGCATATCGCTCAGCAGATTGTCGAGCCCGCGCAGATACCAGGCCGGCTCAAAAACCTGCACGGCAAAGTACGCGGAGGCAAGCCCGTGCGCGTGCGCCGCGTCGCTTTCCCTTCGTACGGCTTCCCAGCGCTTTTCCTCCAGCAGATCAGGATACGGATAGGCATAGACCTCCTCCGGCTCGGTGAATTCGCCCATGGGCGGAAACATTTGCGTGAAATGTCCCATGCTGCCGCGCTTGTGGCCAACGCCCCATTCGTCGATGAAGGAGAGCTCCCTCGCGTTTTTGTGATAGGACGAGTAGTCGCGCGGATGCTCGCACGGCGGCAGTTCAACGTAGCGTACCGGCATCCCGAACAGCTGCGTGCAGTCGCCCGTCCCGTACTTCTGCCGCAGCGCCTCCTGCTGGGCGGCGCACAGCGAGAGCTGGAAGGGAATGCGCTCGAAGGGCTGGCGGCGCATACAGGCAATCAGATTTTCTCTGTCGTTCATACTACCTCCCGGGCTTCCATGCACTCAAAAGGCAGGAACGGAATGCGCAAATCCGTTCCTGCCTTTGCTGCGTCACAGAAGCTTTGCGAAATTCTGATACACAGCGGTTCGCTCCTCGTCCGAGCAGCGCGCTTCTTCTACCTTGAGCCAGGTGCTGGTAAAGCAGTTCAGAGGCCACTGGGAGCCGAAGACGATGTGTTCCTTTCCGAACGCTTCCAGAGCGCGCTCCACCGTGAACAGATCGTACTTCAGCCCGCAGGTGTCAAAAAAGACGTTTTCTGCACCGCGAAGCCAGGGCAGAAGCGCTTCGAGCTCGTGATTGAATGCACTCAGAAGTACGATGCGCAGGGCGGGGAAACGCGCTGCGACGTTTTCGAGCGGTTCCAGCGAAACCGGTTCGGTATGGAATAAATATTCGAGGCGGATGTCCTCCATCCGCATGGTGAGGAAAAGGGGAAGTCCCTTTTCCTCAAGAAGGCCGCACAGCCGAAGAAATTCTTCGTCGTCGAGCGCGTAGCCGTGGATGCCCGGATATACGCGGACGGCAGCGGCTCCAAGGGAGACGGCAGCCTCCACGTTCTCCTCAAGCGCCGGCAGCTTCGGGTTGATCGTCGCAGCCAGGCGGTAGGAGGTTCCGGCAAGCTGCCGCGCGAGAAGGCGGTCGCCCTCAAGCGGATCGTTGTAAAAGACGGCGTCGAGGCTGGCAATGATGCCGCCGGTGATATCGTGCGCCTTGTGCAGCTCGCGGAGATCTGCGAGCGTGTTCTTGCGCAGGTAACGGAAGGGCCAGTGCCCGACCAGTACGTTGCAGTCCCAGCGTTCCATGCTCATTCCTCCACGTTGTCAAATATGCGGACCGCATTCTTCCAGGCGATGAGCTCGCGCTCCTCGGTTGTGAGCTCCGCCTCGAGCAGCTGGCCGTAGTTGGTCAGCATACAGCCCGGGGAGGGCATATCCGTGCCGAGCATCACGCGGCGGGCGCCCAGCCGCTCGACTGTGTAGTCGATGTCGTCGCGGCGGAAGATGGTGCCGGAGCAGTCCACCATGACGTTCGGGTACGCTTCAATCGCGCGGATGCCGTGATAGCAGTTTGCCCCAAGGTGGGCCATGATGAGTTTGGCCTCCGGGTAGCGTTTGGCAAGCGCAGCGACGTGCGGTCCCGTCGTCTCATACGGGAGCTGGCCGACTGCCTTGTGAAACGAGTGCATCAGAATCGGCCAGTCGTTTTCGATGCAGTATTCGACAATGGGGTAGACGCGCGGATCGTCGCAGAAGCACGCGACCCAAAGCTTGACGCCGCTCATCCCGTATGCATCATGGCCGCGCCGCAGCACGTCGAACACGTCCCGATTGCAGGGGTTGACGTAGCAGTAGCCGCGGATCAGCTCAGGCTCGCGGCGCATGAAGTCATACATGGCCGCGTTGTAGGAGGCAATCTGCTCCTCGTTAGGGAAAAAGACCGTCCCGTCGAGCGCGGAGACGTAATACCGATCGATGCCGTACCGCTCCGCGCCTTCCAGAAGCGCGCGCTCGCTTTCGTGCCAGTCCGGCATGAGGTGCGCGTGTACGTCAATTTTCATACTCATTCCTCCAGACGGTACAGATCCGCGCCGACGGAGGCGTACAGCGTTCCGTCGAGCATTGCGGCGGCGAACACGCCGTGGTAGAACAGCTCCTTCGGATTTCCCTTCGGGCTCCTGACGCGCGCCGTAACCTCGCCGGTCTCCGGTTTGAGGAAGATGGTCTCGTCCATGTCAAAGACGGCGACCGTGTCCTCGCCGCAGCGCAGCGTCGTCTCAAGATGCCCCTTTTCGTACCAGGAGAGCGTCACGGTGTCTATGCGGCTGACCTCCAGCTCCTGGCTGTCGATGCGGTAGAGATATTTGCCGGCCTGCACGACGCCGTACCGTCCGGCAAAAGCCACGCGGCCGACATGGACGCCCTCGTCGAAGTTCTTGCGGTAGACGAGATTGCCCTCCTTGTCCACCGCGCACAGGCTCAGCGGTGCGGTGATGTCCGGGAGACCGTTGGCGTGGTTGCAGGTGGTAAACCAGATGTAGTCGTCGGTGATGTCGAGGCCGAAAATGCCGGTCTGCGGGATGATGTGCTCAAACACCTCGACAGTGTCGTCGCGGATATTCCACTTCGTGATGGCCTGGCCGCGCACGCCGTAGCTCTCGAGCCAGCCTGTCCAGATGTAGCCGTCCTTGTCAATTTTGCTCTTGGTGTAGGGACGGATGTACTTCGGGCCGAGGGAGCAGACGGAGCGCGGATTTTCGCCGACATACCACGGCTTTCCGGGATCGTAGACGATGTGCTCGCCGCCTGCGTACGCTGTGGAATAGATTTTTCCGCCGCTGCTGACCATGCCGTAGACCTCGCCGCCGGAGAGGGCGATGCTGTCCGTGTTGTGGGACTCTCCTGTTTTCGGATCATACCAGAATATTGTCATGCCGAAGGAGGAGGCCCCCCAGAGCTTTCCGTCGTCGCCGGGGATCAGCTCGTGGATGAAGGCGGCGGGCGGCTCCGTACGAATGGGAGCGTATTCCGGCTCCGCCGCGCCCTTTTTCAGGCGGAACAGCTGCTGGCCGTAAACGCCGACAATGTCGCCGTTCTCCATGAACGCGCCGATTCCGGAAAAATCCCTGCCGAAACGGCGGATGAGATAGTTCTTGCAGTCGGCGTCGTACGCCTCTTCAAGGCGGGAGACGATTGGATAACGCTCCGTGCAGTCGCGCCAGGAGGCGGCGGGGATCGCTTCGTCCAGAAGGCGCTTGCCCGAGCGGGGATCGTAGAAATAGAGGGAGACGTCGTCCGACGCGCAGAGAAAATCCTCCGTCAGGCAGAAAACCGTAACCTCGTCCTCAATAAGGCCGCGATCGAACGTTCCTGACGCAATGTCATAGCAGGTGACGCGCTTTCGCTCGAAAATGGACGAGATAAAGATTTTTCCGGGCACTGCGCCGTACACCATCCGCGAATAGTTGTTTCCCGGTTCGGGGCTGACCTTGCCGAGATCGTCGAGCGTGTGCGTCTCGGGGCAGTAGCGCAGCAGACGATCGCCCGGCCAGGTGCCTCCGTAGACGTTGCCGTCTGTGCCGAGCGCGAAATTCCAGATGTACTCCTCGCTCTCGATGCGCAGCGGCGCATACCAGCGGCGCTCTCTCATGTCAAAGCGCTGGACGCTGCCGTAATAGTTGCACGTTCCCACGAGAATGGAGCCGTCCTGGGGCAGCTGCATGAGCGCCCATGCGCCTCCGTCCATGACAAGCGGATACGATTCGCACTTTCCGCTTTCGTACTCCGCGATGACAAGCTTTCCCTCGGCGCCCTGGGAGATGCAGATGAAGGCTGTCTTCTCACAGCCGTCGAGCGGGTCGACGATCCGGGTGATCGAAAGTCCGCTGAATATCCTGCAGGGCCGGCCAACTTTTTTGTATTCCATAAACTCCTCCGATTTCTGTTGCGATTCCTGGGAATCCGGGTGGTTTTCGCGTTATCCCTTGACTGCTCCGGTGATGACGCCGTAGATGAAATACCGCTGGCAGAAGGGGTAGACGGCCAGAATGGGAAGTACGGTGACAAACAGCGCCGCGTATTTGAAGCTTTCCGGATGGACGTCCGTTTCATAATTCACAATGCCCATGTTGGCGTTGACGCTGTCTATGGAGGCTTTGTTCAGCAGGTCGCGCAGATAGTACTGGAGCGTCCACTTGTTGGTGTCCTTGATGTAGAGCATGACGTTGTACCACTCGTTCCAGTGCGTCACGGCGTTGATGATGATAAAAGCCGCCACGGTGGGAATGATAATAGGCATCACGATGCGGAACAGCGTCGTGTACTCATTTGATCCGTCTATCTCCGCCGATTCGATGATCTCCTGCGGGAGATTCATGATGTTGTTGCGGAAGATGATGATGTAAAACGGGCTCGTGATGACGGGGAAAATCAGCGCGCCGAACGAGTTGGCGAGGCCGAGATACTTGTTGATGACGAGGTATGTCGGCACCAGGCCGCCGCTGAAATACATCGGCACGAGGAAGAAAAAGAGAACCAGCTTCGGATGCTTGAGATGCTTGCTCGCGAGGGCGAAGCCGGCGCACACGGCGATCAGGATGGTCAGGCCCGTGTCGAGCACAGTGAGCCACACCGTATTGACAAACGAGGAGAGAAAGACGGTGTCCTGAAAAATTTTCCCGTAGGCGCGCAGGTTGAAGCCGATGGGAAGCAGGCTGACAGCCTGCGCCTCCGCCGCCCTGTAGTTGCTGAAGGAGATGGAGAGAAGATTGATAAAGGGAAGCAGAATGGTCAGCGAGAAGACCAGCATAAACACATTGTTGATGATCTGGAAGGTCCTGCGGGAAGGAGTGTTGTAAATTTTCATGATACCGCCTCCTTCAATACAGACCCATGCCGGTGACGCGTTTCGAAATCCGGTTTGCCACGATCAGAATGGTGAAGCCGATGAGGCTCTGCACCAGGCCGATTGCCGTGGTCAAACTGAACTGCGACTGCGTCAGGCCGACGCGGTAAATGTAGGTGCTCAATACGTCGCCGGTCGATCCGATTGCCGCGTTTGACATCAGGAAAATGCGGTCGAAGCCGACGTTGAAGATGTTGGAGATCTTGAGCAGAAACTGCAGGGAAATAATGGGCGCCATGCCGGGCAGGGTGATGTGCCAGATCTGCTTGATTCTTCCCGCTCCGTCGATGAAGGCGGCCTCATACAGGCTCTGGTCAATGCCGGCCATGGTCGCGAAGTAAAGAATGGCGTTCCATCCGACGTTTTTCCAAATGTCGGCGATAACGACGATCGGCTTGAAATAAGCCGGAACCGTCAGATAGGTGTAGGGCCCGAGGCCGAAGACGCCGAGCACCTGGTTGAGCAGGCCGGAATCATACGGGGAGAGCACCTGGTTGAAGATCATGCTGACGATGATCCACGAGAGGAAATTCGGCAGATAGGATATCGTCTGCACTGTGACCTTGTAGCGGCGGCTGCCCATTTCCGTGACCAGGATGGCGAACAGGATGGGAGCGGTAAAGCCCGCGGCAATATCCCAGAAGCTGATGGTCAGCGTGTTTTTGAGAACGTTCCAGAAGACCGGATCGGTCAGAAACTGGATATAATACTTGAAGCCTGCAAACGGGCTTCTTGTAATGCCAAGATAGAGACTGTAGTCCTGAAAGCTGATGGAAAGGCCGTAAAGAGGAATATAGTAAAATAAGAACAGCAGCACCATTGAGGGCAGCAGGAGCGTGGCGAGGCGCAGGCTCCTGGCGCGCTGGGAGCGCTTTACGGCGGCGGGAACCGGTCGTTTGGCAGTCTTTGCGGTCGTACGCATAAAAAACCTCACTTTCTGTCATGTCTGTTTGTTCGCCGTCTATCTTTCTGCAGTGAAGTTTTTTCTACCGGCGACACGCGTTCAGCCTGCGGCTGGGCAGATCATTTCCTGCAATAAAAAGACGATATTCTGTACCGGGCATAAAGCCCGGTACAGAATAAACAATCACAATCGATTAACGGGAAGCCTCAAGGGCGCCGACTTCGACAAGGAGATCCATGTTGTCCTGAAGAACCTTTGTCCAGTCCTGATCCACAAAGGCGTACTGAGACTTGTAGGTCTCGACGCGCTGGTCAAACTCCTCCATGGAGATCTGACCGGTGATGGCGTTGACCGTTGCCTCCGCGGTGAACTGATCAATCTCGTCCTGCTTTGCCTGAATGGATTCGGGAGCCGTCAGCAGGCCGCCGGTGAAGCGGTAGACGTCGATCAGAGCGTAGCCGCGCTCCTCAGCCTCGCCGGCAATCTGGTCGAAGCCCTGGGTCTGCAGCGCCCAGTACTCTTCACCCATGGACTGCTCAGCAAGAGCGTCCTGCGCTTCCGTGTTGGCGCCAAAGCCCCAGGTGATGAGGAAGTGGTTTCCGTAACGGAAATCGTCCGCGGACATTCCTTCCGCAATCGGGATTTTCTTGCCGTCATCGCCGAGCGTGTACTGCTCACCCTCGGTGCCCCAGGTGACAGCTTCGCGCAGCTCTTCGCTGCTGAATCCTTCGACGACCTTCCAGGCTGCGTCGGGATTGCTGCTGGTGCTGGAAATATACAGGCCGTGGATGCTGATGGGAGGAGAAGCGAAAGCCTTCGTGTAGACTTCATCTACGCCTTCCGGGTAGGTTTCGAGATCCGGGGTGTACATCCAGAACTTGCCGGTGTTGTTCGCGACCTCGTTGGTATTGCTGCCGCGCTGGTTGATCGGGATTTCCGTATAAATCGCCACGTTGTTTGCCGACTGCTTCGCGCCGAACGCGGTGGGATCGTTCGTGGCAAATTCCTTGTCGAGAATGCCGTCGGCATACAGCTGGCGGTACAGCTCGACCGCGTCGCGGTACTGCGGGAGCACAAAGGTGCTGACGACCTCTCCGTCAATCACATTGTAGCTCTGCGGCAGCGCGCCGTACCACTTGAAGAAGACCTCGCCGTAGAGAAAAATCTTGTTGCCGGAGTTGCGGCAGGAGAGCGGGATGGAATCGGGATACGTTTCCTTGACCCAGTACAGGAAATCAATGTAGCCCTGTACGTCCGTCGGGAATTCGCCGCCGTTGTATTCCTGCAGAAGATCATAACGGATGGCGTTGCCGTAGCCCTGCTTGGCGCCGTTGGTGCCCTGCGGAATGCGGTAATAGTGACCGGACGGCTCTTCGAGAGTTCCATAACCTCGGGTGAAATGACGTTCTGCACGACGGGGGAGTTGTCGTAATACTCCTTCAGGTCGATGAACGCGCCCTGATCGCCGTATTTCATGCAGTCATCCGTAAACCAGCAGTGGATAATGTCGGGCAGGTCGCCGGAGGTCATCATGAGGTTGAACTGGGTCTGGAAATCGGCGTAAGCGGGCTGGATGACCTCGAGGTCGACGTTCGCGTAGTCCTCGACGATGTTGATGAACGGCTCGTCGCTGACGTCGGTGCCGGACGGGACTGCGGAGCCGGAGTCGCCAAAGAACATCCTCAGCTTCACGCGCTCGCCGGTGTCGCCGGAGTCTCCCTCGGAAGCGGTGTCGGAGGTTTCCCCTCCGGCGCTCGGGGAATCGCTGGCCGCCTGGGAAGCCGTGGTATCGCCCTGACAGGAGCAGAGAACGACGGATACGCTAGCGGCAGCCAGTACGGCGGCTAAAATTCGCTTGGACAGTTTCATGGTATTCCTCCTTTTTATTTCTTGCGGCGGTGCATAGGAAATAAAGCAAGATACTTATATTACCACAGATGGCCTCAGCAGCACCACTCGCATAATGTACAAAACTTTTATGAAAAAAGTTTAGCCTTTGTGCGATTGGTTTGCAACGCATATTGAGTGAAAAAATTTGCAGATATTCTAAAATTCAAAGGATCTTCTCATGACGGGTAATTTCGTGCTATAATTGCCTTCTTGCATGGAAATCAATTGTTTTTACCGCCGGATTTGTAGGATTTGCAAGTTTCTTTGGCGAGCAGCGCAAGAGTTTTCTTCTTTGGATCTGTATACTAATTGACAGGACAAGGAGACGGGCAGCTTTTGGAAGGAGTATACTCGTGAAAAATCAATGTTCTCCCCCGCAGGAATCGGTGCCGCTTTATACGCTGGATTTGAACACGAACTGCAGTTTCCCGTTTTGGATTGGGAAAAACAAGTTCCGCACAAAGTCCAGGCTGCATCAGCACCAGTATATCCAGATCAATTATGTGACGAAAGGGAAGGGCTTCCACATTGTAAACGACGTTCCCTACCGTATTGAGGTGGGCGACGTCTTTGTGATGCCTCCCTTTGTCCCCCACAAAATAGTTTCCTCCGAAGATGCGGCTGCGATTGAGGTCATGGAAATCGAGTTTGTTCCGGAATTCCTGAACGAGCAGTTCAGCGACATCAGTTCTGCGCGGGGCCTGTTTGACTTTTCGTATATCTCTCTGTTCCTTGTTTCTGAGGACGAGGTGCGCAGCGACGTGCGCTTCTCCGGCGAGGATCAGAAGGAGATCAACAGGATCGTGCAGCTTCTGTATCAGGAATACCAGGAGCAGCGCCCGCTGTTTGAGCACGCGTTCAAGGCTCTTCTGCTGCAGCTGCTCGTCATTGTTAGCCGCTCGTACAGCGAATCGCTCAAGAACGAGGAATATACGCAGATCTTTATGAAGCACCGCCGGGCGATCGAGGAGACGCTTTCCTATACCAGAGCGCATTACGCCGAGGACCTGCGGATTGAGACAGTGGCAAAGCTCGCGCTGATGTCCCAGAGCTATTTCTGCTACTTCTTCAAGCTTCTCGTCGGCAAGACCTTTACCCAGTACCTGATAGAGGTGCGCATCGAACACGCTAAGGAAGCGCTTGCGCAGACGGAGCTGTCCGTTACGGACGTCGCAATCAACAGCGGCTTCAATAATGTGAGTCATTTCATCCGCACCTTCAAGGCGAACGTCAATCTCAGTCCCATCCAATACCGCAAAATCAGCAAGGGGTCGGCGTAAATCCGTCCGAACCGCTGCGATTCAATATGAAAAGAGGTTATCGATATGGAAGAACTGGCTATCCACGGCGGCACCCCCGTAAAAACCACTCCTTTCGGAAAGGGAAGCCGTTTCGCGGGAAACGAGCTGAAATACCTCAAAGAAGCGCTGGAGCAGAACACGCTTTTCTACTGGTTCGGGAAAAAGGTGAAAGAGCTCACGGAAAGCTTTGCCTCCCTGTACGGGGCGAAGTACTGCATGGCGACCTCCTCAGGGACGGCGGCGATTCACACGGCGCTCGGCGCGATCGGCCTTACAGCCGGCGACGAGGTGATCACGAGTCCCGTCACCGATATGGGAACCGTCATCGGCGTGCTGTTCCAGAACGCCGTTCCCGTCTTTGCGGATCTCGATCCCGATACATACAATCTCGATCCCAAATCCGTCGAGGCGCATATTACGCCGCGTACGAAGGCTATCGTCGTCGTGCACCTCGCGGGAAACGCCGCGGACATGGATCCCATTATGGAGATTGCCCGAAGACACGGCGTTTATGTGATCGAGGACTGCGCCCAGAGCTATATGTGCCGCTACAAGGGCCGGCTTGTCGGCACCATCGGCGATATCGGATGCTTCAGCCTCAACGATTTCAAGCAGATCTCCGCGGGAGACGGGGGTCTTGTCCTGACGAACAGCCGCGAGCTCTATGAAAACTGCTTCAAGTTTGCCGACAAGAACTACAACCGTCTCGCGAACGATATGGCGGCCATGCGCAAGGTGGAATATCTCGCGCCGAACTACCGCATGACGGAGCTGCAGGGAGCCGTCGGCCTTGCGCAGGTCGAAAAGCTTCCAGACGTCTGCGCGAAGCGGAACCGCTTCGGCGAGCGCATCAGCGAGGAGCTCAGAAAGCTTCCCGGCTTCTATCCGCCGAAGGTGTATGAGGGCGGTTATCACACCTATTGGTTCTATCTGTTCCGTATCCGCGAGGAGGAAACGGGCTTTACGGCGCAGGAGCTCGTCGATATGCTCAAGGCGGAGGGGATTCCGGCGCTCAAGGGCTACATTCCCGCCTGTATCTACGAGTACGAGCTCTTCCTTGAGCATACGGCGTACCAGAACACGCACTGCCCGTTTGATTGCCCGCACCATCCGGAACCCGTCGTCTATGAGCACGGTATCTGCCCTTCTGCGGAGGAGATCCTCGAAACGAGCGTGCGCATCAACTTTGACGAGTTCTCGACGGAAGAAGATCTGGCGGATATTGTTCACGCTCTGAGAAAGATCAGCGACTATTATCAGGCAAAGAAAAAATCGTGAAATGGAGCAATTCCTTTGGACGATTCTTGTTTTTTCCTGTTATAAGATCTCTATAATCAATGTATAGAGATCAGCGGAACACGCCGCCGCAAAAATGGGAAGGAGAATCGATATGCAAAGGAAGTACAATCCGTATCAGAATATGCTGCAGGTGATGGAGGAGGCAGCCTGTGAGCTTGGTTTCCATGAGGACGATGTTGTCACATTTACTCATCCGGAGCGCGAGCTGCAGGTTTCGGTTCCAGTTCGGATGGATGACGGAAGCGTCCGTGTGTTTCAGGGGTTTCGCGTCCAGCATTCCAGTCTGCGCGGCCCGTGTAAGGGCGGTGTGCGCTATCACCCTGACGTTGAGATGAACGAGGTGCGCGCCCTCGCCGCATGGATGACGCTCAAATGCGCCGTCGCCGGGATTCCTTACGGCGGCGCCAAGGGCGGCATCTGCGTAAATCCTTCCGAGCTTTCCCAGGGAGAGCTTGAACGTCTCACGCGTGGCTATGTGGATCAGATTGCGCCCATCATTGGGGAGCATCGGGATGTTCCCGCGCCGGACGTCGGCACGAACGCGCAGGTGATGGGCTGGATCATGGACGAGTACAGCCGTCTGTGCGGCCGTGACGTCCCTGCTGTCGTGACCGGAAAACCGATCGCTCTGGGAGGCTCGCTCGGCCGGCAGGAAGCCACGGGCCGGGGAGTTATGCTTTGCACGGAACGCACGGCTTCGAAGCTCGGCCTCACGCCCTCCGAATGCCGCGTCGCAGTGCAGGGGGCCGGCAATGTCGGCTTTGCCGCGGCCAGACTTCTGAGCGAGCGCGGCTATCGTGTGACAGCGATCAGTGATGTGTCGGGCGGCGTCCTCTGTGAGGATGGCCTGGATTTCCGCTCGCTGCGCGCTTTTCTTGACCGTCCCGGCGCGCTGCTGAGGGAGTATGACGCGCCCGGCGCGGTACATATCACGAACCGTGAGCTCCTGACGTGCGGCTGTGACATCCTGATTCCCGCCGCGCTGGAAAATCAGATTACCGGCGAGATTGCGAAGGAGGTTCGCGCCCGCGTCATTGTGGAGGGGGCGAACGGCCCCACGACAAACGAGGCCGACGAAGAGCTCGGGAAACGCGGGATTCTGGTGATTCCGGACATTCTTGCGAACACAGGCGGCGTGATAGTCTCGTATTTTGAGTGGGTGCAGAATCTGCAGAGCGTCGCATGGAGCCTTGACGACGTCAACGAAAAATTGTATACGGTTTTGACAAACGCATACGAAGCCGTGTGGGAGCTGGCGCAGGAGCGCGGGGTCACACACCGGATGGCCGCCAATATGTTGGCTCTCCGGCGGCTGGTGGAGACGCGGCGTTCCCGCGGCGTCTGCGTGGCGTAACGTCACAAAAGCACAAGCGGTCTCACACCCGCTTGTGCGCTTTGCTTTTAAAAATTGGAGGGAGAGATCGTTCTTGAAGAAAACGCCCCGCAGCCCGCAGGCTTTTTCTGCATCGTCTATTGGGCGAGCTATCTGTGCGCCGGATTTCAGCCGTATTTTTTAGCCGTCTACCTCGTGCGCGTCACGGGAGATGAAAACGTGATGCCTCTGTTTTATGCTTTGATGTACATCCTTTCTCCCTTTGTGATGTCGCTGGCGCGCAGGCTTGCGGAGCGGAAGTCGGATTTCCTCGTTTTTCGCCTGTCGGTGCTGCTGCACGCCGTCACGTTCATATTTGTCATTCTGTTTCCCGGAAAGCTGCTCGTCCTGATTTCCGTCGTATTCAGCATCGCGGTGGCGGGGTACAACAGCAGCTTTTACACCCTGTTTACCCGCCTGACAAACGACAATACGAGCGACGCCCTGATGGGACGCGCCATGGCCGGCGCAAACGCTATCATGCTGATTCTTCCCATTGGGGCGAGTTATCTCTTTGAGGGCTTCGACGGCCTGACGGGCTACAGCATAGCCGCGATCGTCTCCATGCTGCTCGGCTTTCTGCTTTTCGCGCTCACGCACGGCTACTTCCTCGGAAAGCCGGACAGGACGTCGCCCGCCGCAGGACGCTCCGTCTCCATGCTTCGAATGCCGGAGGCGCGGCGGATGCTCGTCATGTGCCTGCTTCGTTCCATGCGCGACGGCGTCTTCGGCTTTGTGGTCAACATGATGCTGCTCGCGGTGGTCAAAAGCGAGGTGCTGATCGGCTGGAATTCCTCGCTGTGCGGGTTTGCCGCTCTGGCTTCCGCCATCCTGTATGGGAAAATTGTCCGCGCGAAGAACAGGCGGGCCTGCATTGCCGCGTCGGTGAGCGTCCTGGTGTCGGTCGCCGTCGTGGTTGTGCTTTCGCCCTCCGTTCCCGTGATTTTGACATTCTCGTTCCTCAACTCGCTTCTGACCAATTTCATCACGATTTCCCCCATGAATTACGAGCTCTCCGTCATGCGGGAGCTTGAGGAAAAATACGGCGTATCCATCGCGGGGCTGATGGCCGTGCGCGAATACTTTGTCTCGTTCGGGAGGGTTGCCGGCACGCTGATTGTGTTCGCGTTCTCCTTCAGCATCGAGTCAATCGGGCTCGTCGTCCTGCTGATTCTGGCAACGCAGTATCTGCTGCTCGCCCTTCTGCCCCGCGCGCCGCGCGAGCGCGCGTCAGTCCAATGAAAAGGAGAGAATTCCATGACCGGAAAAGAGAGAATTACGCGTATCCTGCGCGGCGAACCCGTCGACCGTGTGGCCCTTCACGAGCATTTCTGGATTGATACCCAGAAAGAGTGGACGCAGCAGGGACATCTTCGTCCCGGCGAAAATATGGCTGATCACTTCGGCTTTGACCTTGACGAGTGCTGGGCGTTCAACATGATTGCCGATCTTGACTTTGAACCGCAGGTTGTCGCCGAAACGGCGGAGACCATCACCTTCCTTGACGGGAACGGCGCCACGCTCAAGCGGCATAAGCTCCACGACTCGACGCCGGAGCACGTCGCCTTCCGTGTCTGCGATCGCGAGACGTGGGAGGAGGTGCGTCCGCTGCTGCTTGAACCGGACAGGCGTCGTATCGACTTTGCTGCGTACCGCCGCGTGAAGGAGGAGTGCCGCAGAGCGGGACGCTTCTTCGTGTGGAGCGGGATCAACGTCTTCGAGTGTATGCATCCTCTCTGCGGGCATGAAAACCTTCTCGCCGGGATGGCGCTCGACCCGGACTGGGTACTCGACATGGCGTCCGTCTATGCGAACCTTACGGTCGAGCTGCAGAAAATTTTGTTTGAAGAGGAGGGCTATCCGGACGGAATATGGTATTATGAGGATATGGGCTACAAGGGCAGCCCGTTCATGTCGCCGAGAATGTACTGCGACCTGCTTCAGCCCGCGCACAAATACACCATCGGCTATGCGCACGAGCACGGCCTGCCGGTGATCATGCATTCGTGCGGCTTTGTGGAGCCCCTTCTGCCGCACATGATCGAGTCCGGCATCGACTGCCTCCAGGCGCTCGAGGTGAAGGCCGGAATGGATCTGGTGAAGCTTTATGCGCAGTACAGCGGCAAAATCGCCTTCATGGGCGGCGTCGATGTGCGCGCCCTGTATTCCAACGACAGGGAGCAGATTGACCGGGAGCTGCTTCGCACGATCCCGTATGTGAAGGACGGATACCGCTACATCCTGCACAGCGATCACTCGATCCCGAAGACAGTCGATTACGAGAGCTTCCTGTATTTCATCGAGAAGGCGCTCGAGCTCGGGACGTACTGAGAGACAAGACGAAAGGGGAGGCGTCCGGATGCTGCAGAACGTTTATCTTTGGAAACTTGCCGAAGGCGGGGAAGCTCCGCTCAGGCCGGGGGAGACCGTTTCGTTTGCCGTCAGCCAGCCGCTCGACGGCGCGTTTTCTTACCAGATATACCTGCGGTGCAGAGCGTCTGCGCGGCTCACCGCCGCGGTGCGCTCGGACGGGGAACGGCTGGGGCCTGACGGCGCTCTGCCGCTTTCCGACAAATGGGCGTGGGCGAAGCTCGGCGCTGTCCGCTGGACGAAGGGCGAGCACCGCGTCGACGTGACGAACCTGGGGAGCGGCGAGGCCGTCCTGCAGGCTTTGCTGCTGACCTACGATGAGGATTATGTCCAATGCCGCCGCGCTGCCGCGGACGCGGAGCTTCTCGCACGCGGGGAGGAGCCCGATTTCTCCCGTGCGGAGCGCTTCTTCGCGCCGTGCGATCCCGACAACCAGCGGGAGCTCAGAAAGCGCGGCTTCCTGGAGCGGGACGGCCAGAAGACGTCCGAGGGGAAGTGCCGCTGCGGCGTTCCGCTCGGCGGCGTCGGCACGGGAAAGGTGGAGCTTGACGGGCAAGGCGTGTTCACCGCCATCACCATCAACAACAATTTTGACGTTCCCATTTACCGCGCGCCCGGCAGCTTTTTCGCCGTCCGGTGGAGCGGCGGCGGGACGTCCGGCGCGCGCCTGCTGCAGACGGGCGGGGACGCGGACTGCCCACTTCCCCGCGTGGAAGCGATCGATTTCACGGGCGTTTTTCCGTTTGCAGAGCTTGGTTTCCGCGACGCGGCTTTTCCGTTTTCGCTGCGCCTCGAGGCGTTTTCCCCGCTGGTGCCGCAGGATGTGGAGAATTCCTCCATTCCGGCGGCCTGTTTCCGGTTCACCGCAGAAAACACGGCGGACGAGCCGGTTTCCCTGAGCCTGCTGTTCTCGTGGGAAAACCTGATTGGCACGGGCGGCTCCATGGCGCACCGTGCTCCGGCAGGGGCGCGCGAGGCCGTCATCATGAACACCTGGAACCCCGGCTATACCTGGAGCGATCGAACCGGCACGAGACAGGACGTGGTCTTCCACCCGGGCGCGTCCGGACTGCGGTTTTCCTCCGGCAGCGATCACGGCTGCCCAGAGAGCTTCGGCGAGTACGCCCTGCTGTGCGAGGGGGAGGGGATTGCGTCAGGAAGCTGGCGGCTCGGCGCGGATGAGTCCGCGTTCTGGGACGGCTTTTCGGCCTGTGGCGCGCTGCCCGGCGATCCCGGCTCGCGCGTCGGGGACGAGGACGGCGGGTACGTCGCCGGAGCTGTGTGCAGAACGCTTGTGCTGCCGCCGCGCGGAAAAGAGACGGTTTCCTTCGTCCTCGCGTGGCGGATGCCGTTCTTTCTCGACGCGAAAGGCCGCGACATCGGCGTGCGCTGTGCGGCGCGCTTCTCCTCGGCGGAGGAGGCGGCTCTCCGTCTCCTGCGACGCGCGGACGCTCTGCGGGAGGAGACGGCGGCGGTGCGTCGCGAACTCGAGGGCAGCTCCCTGCCGCCGCGGCTCTCGCGCAAGCTGCTCAACGATCTGTATCCGCTGGTGACGAACACCTGGTTTGACAGAAGCGGGCATTTCGCCGTCAACGAAGCGCCCACCGGCATGATGGGCTGCCTCGGTACGCTCGATCAAAAGCTCTGTACGGGGGCGCTGTATACAAACCTTTTTCCCTCCCTTGACAGGACGGAGCTTCTGCTTTTTGCCCGCTGCATCGGGCCGGACGGTTCGGTGAGCCACGACCTCGGCTGGGGTGAGTTTGATCTCACGCCGCGCGGCGGGACGTGGAGCGATCTCGCGTCGTCGTTCGTCCTGCAGTGCTGGCGGTTCTACCTGTCCACCGGCGACGAGGCCTTTTTCCGCAAGATGTATCCGAAGTGCAAGGCCGCGTACCGCTGGCAGCTCTCGATTGACGACGACGGCAACGGAATTCCCGACGTCGGGCGCGGCCACGGCACGACGTACGACTCCTACCAGTGGTACGGTACGAGCGCCTTTACGGCGAGCCTGTGGCTGTGCGAGCTGCTTGTCCTGCGCGATGCCGCGCAGCGCAGGGGAGACGCCGCGTTCGCCCTTGAGTGCGAGGAGGCGTTTTTCCGCGCGCAGAGGTCCATGCTGGAGGAGCTGTGGACAGATGCCGGTGACTTCGGCCGGTACTTCAAGAATTACCACGACGGCCCCGGCGAAACAGAGAGCCGGAACTGTTTCCTCTCCCAGCTCGCGGGGCAGTGGTTCGCGTCGCTGATGAACCTCGGCGAGCTGCTGCCTGCCGGGTGCGTCGGCGAAGCGCTCGACACCATCGCGAAACGGAACGTTTTCGTTCCGGGCTTCCCCGGCCTGAACGACGAGACAACGGAGCGCGGCGGCTTCGACTGGTATCAGTACGCGTTTCTTCCGTATGCGGAGACGTATTACGCCTGCCTCGCCATCTATGAGAACCGCGTGGACGACGGCCTGCGCTGCTTTGAGAAGATCGCCGCCCTGCATGAGAGCACGCCCTGGAACGTGGCGCTGACGTATCAGGCGGATGGCAGGCGCGGCGGGCTGCCGTACTACATGACGACGCCCGCGAGCCTTTATCTGCTCGACGCGCTTTCAGGCTTTACCGCCGACGTCCCGGGCCACGCCATGACGGTTTCGCCGAAGCTGCCCGGCGGCGCGCTGCGCGTCCCGCTGTTTACGCCAGCCGCGTGGTACCGCCTGGAAGCGTCCGAATCGACGGAAAGCCTGCGGCTGCGCCTGTCCGTGTCGCGCGTATACCGCGCGGGCGTCTGGTTCGAGCGGATTATCTGGAAGGACCCGCGCCTGTACGGCGCGAAGGCGATCCGTCTCAACGGAGAGGCGGCGCAGGCCGAGAAACGGCCCGAGGGCGTCACCGTGACGCTGCTCTGGGAGCCGGACGAGCGCCGTCCGCTCGAGCTGGAAGCCGTGCTGTGAGGAGGAATTGACATGAGCGAAAAACCGTTTGCCCATCCGCCTCTCCCCGAGCCGCCGAAAACGGACTGGTCGGGCCGCTGCCTGCTGTTCCCGGCGGGGAGAAGCGAGAACGCCTACTGCCGTTTCGAACGCCGTTTTACGGCCGGAAAGGACGGGCTGCTCCGCATTGCCTTCACCGCGTCGGCGATGTGCAATCTCTATCTTGACGGCGAGTTTCTCTGCCGCGGCCCGGCGAGAGGCCAGCTCGAGGGCTTTTTTTACGAGGAGCGCGCCTTTCCCGTGACGCGCGGGCCGCACACGCTGACGGCTCTCGTGCACAACCTCGGCGTGGAGTGCGCCACCCACCGCAAGTGCGAGGGCTTTTTCCTTGCGGACTGCTTCTGCGGGGAGGAAAACCTTTCGACCGGCGAGAGCTGGACGGCGGTACGGCTCGACGCCTACCGCGAGACGCCCGCCATGCTTTCCCATTTTGGCTTCCAGGAGGACGTCGACCTGCGGCTGCTCGGGGCGGGAACGCCCGTCGAGCCGTGTACCGCAATCGATCCGGCCTCTTTGGGGGTAACGGCTCTTGTGCCCGACAGGCTGCGCCCGTTCGTCTATGCGATTTTGACGCCGCGTGTGTACTGCCGCGGCAGCGCGGCGGACGGGCCGGACACGGGAGACTTTTTCCTCGACGCCTGCCGCCGGCTCCGCATTGTGGAGCGGTTCGGCGGCGAGCTTCCTGTCGGCGGGGCGAAGCGCTCCTTTGCCGTTTTTGAGCTGGAGGAAACCGTCTCGGGTACCGTGATTCTGGACGTTTCCGGCGCGGGAGGGGAGGAGGTCTGCGTCTCGTTTGACGATCGGCTTTCCGCACAGGGGCTTGTGAATCCCGGCAGGACGTACGCGCGCTATACCGACCGGTACCTTCTCGCCGCCGGGCGGCAGACGGCTGAAACGGCCTTCCCGCGCGGTTTCCGCTATCTGCTGATCGATCTGCCGGAGGGAGCCGTCCTGCACGGCGTCCGCGTCCGCGCGGAGCGGTACGACTATTCCG
Organism: uncultured Oscillospiraceae bacterium; assembly: GCA_949292505.1. GTDB lineage: Bacteria > Bacillota > Clostridia > Oscillospirales > Acutalibacteraceae > Caccousia. The sequence continues at coordinate 11,001 of CASFAA010000031.1, read as the reverse complement.
CGCCTGCCGCTGCCGGCTTCTCCGACGCGTTTCTTGACGGTCTTGTGGAGCAGAGTCTGCGCACGACGCGGATCTGCACCATCGACGGCTTTTCCGACTGCGTCACGCGCGAGCGCGTGCTCTGGATGCAGGATCTGTACACCGACAGCCTCTCGGTCTTTTACCACTATCAGAACCCCGAGCTTGTCCGCCAGCTTCTGTTCACCTTCGCGCAGGGCCAGCGGGAGGACGGCCGCCTTATCACCTACACGCCCTCCGATCTTACCTGGTGCTGCAACCCGCCGGGAACGTTTTTGTGGATGCAGCTTGTAGTCGAATACCTCAACTTTACAGGCGATCGGGCCGGCGCTGCGCTCCTGCTGCCCGCGATCGACCGTCTGCTGCGGTATCTGAGCACACTGTGCGGCGGCGATGGGCTCATCTGCCGCTGGTACGGTGACGAGCAGTTCTGGGACTGGAGTGAAAACGAGCTCGAGGGGACGCTGACGCTCACGAACGCCTGCCTGCTTTACACGCTCTCCCTGTTGCGGGAGCATCCGTTCTTCCAAACCCTTGAGAGCCTGCGCCTGTTCCCGGACGCCGCCGTCCTGCGCCGCCGCCTGCGCGCGCTCCTGCTGCGCGGCGGGCTGTTCCGCGACGCGATTCTTCCCGACGGGACGCTCAGCCCCGTGCGCTCGCAGCTCGCGAACGGTATGGCGCTGCTCGCCGGCCTCTTTGAGGGCGGGGAGGCGCGGGAAGCCGCGCGCCGCGTCATCGAACCGTCGGAGCTTGAGAACGTCACGATCGGCGAGCAGAAGCTCAACGATTACCGCCGCGCCGGGCGCACGAAGATCATTCCGGCCGGCACGCTTGCCGGGGCGATGCTGGTCTGTCAGGGCCTGTTTGAGAGCGGCTGCCCGCAGGAGGCCATGGAATACCTTCGCGCCATGTGGGGGCCGTACCGCGGCCTGCGGACGCTGCCGGAGATGCGCCAGAACGGCACGAACAATACCGTCTGCCACGGCTGGGCGGCCGCGCCCGCTTTCCTGCTGCCGCGGTATGTCCTCGGCCTCTCGCCCACGGACGCCGGATGGGCAAAGGCGCGCCTGCGCCCGCATACGGATGGGCTGGAGCGCGTTTTCGGGACGTTCGCGACCCCGCACGGGGAGCTGTCCGTTGCCGTCGAGTCCGACCGGCTGGCTGTTTCTGTTCCTGCGGGCGTGCGCCTGCACGTCGAATGGGGCGGCTGGGATGAAGAAGTGACCGCGTGCCGGGCGCTGACGCTCGCACGGCGCGGGATCAGATAGACAAAGGAGAGAAAACAAGATGGGACGCAGAGAAGACTTCGCGCGCACCATGCGCCATGAAAAGCCTGAAAACCTGATACTTGATTTCGGCGGCAATCCGCTCTCCTCAATGGAGGGTGACAGCGAGGACAGGCTGCTGGAATTTCTCGGCTACGAGCCGAAAAAAGGGCCGAATCTCCTGTTTGGCAAGACGAAGCGGCTCGACGAGCGCATTCTTACATACTTTGACATCGACACGCGCTCCGTCGGCGAGATCTTTACGCCGAAGGATTCGCTGTTCCAGCGGATCTCGGACACGGAATATATTGACGAGTGGGGCGTCCGCCGCCGCTTTACCGGCCTTTATTGGGAGAGCGTCAACACGCCCCTCAAGGGCGCGACGCTCGAGGAGCTGAATGCCTACCGCTTTCCCGATCCGGACTCCATCGACGAGGCGGAGATCCAGGCGCACGCGCAGCGCGCGAAGGAGCTGTATGAGAATACCGACTATGTGATCTGCGCGGAGCATCCCGTGTACGGGATCTTCGAGCTTGGCTGCTGGATGTGCGGCTTTGAGGATTTCCTGACCCGGATGGCGCTTGACGAGGTGTGGGTGCACCGCTTCTTCGAGCGCGTGCTCGAGTACCAGAAGAAAGTCATCGCCCGGTATTACGGCGCGCTTGGGCAGTATATTCATTACACCTCGAGCGGCGACGACTTCGCCACGCAGAACGCGCCCTTCGTCTCGCCCGATATGTTCCGGGAGCTTGTCAAGCCGTATTTTCAGGAGCGCATTTCGTATACGAAGCAATTCACAAAGGCCAGGTATCTGCACCATTCCTGCGGCAGCGTGTTCCGCCTGATTGACGACCTCGTGGACGCGGGCGTCGAGATCCTCAACCCGATCCAGCCGAAGGCGACGGATATGCAGCCGCGCAGGCTCAAGGAGACGTACGGCGATAAAATCGTTTTCCATGGCGGCATCGATACGCAGGAGCTCCTGCCGTTTGCGAGCGAGAGCCAGATTGAGGAGACCGTGCACGAGACAATCGAGATCCTGAACCGCGACGGCGGCTACATCTTCGCCGCCGCCCACAACATCCAGCCCGACGTCAACCCGAAAAGCCTGACTGTCATGCTCGAGGCTGCGCGGAAATACCGCAGGGCGTGATTGCCCGGAAGCGAAAAAGAGGGACGCCCTGGAGCGGTTTGCTCCGGGGCGTCCCTCTCTTTTCTCTTTCCGTTATCTCCTCCACGCCTTGAACGGCCCGACGCCTGCGTACGCCATGCCGCCCGCGCAGCACAGCGCGAGCGCGCCGGCGGCGAGGCCGGCCTGCGCCGGAAGGGGAAGCCCTTTCGATTCCTTCTGCTGCTCCGCCTCCATATGGGCCGTCTCCTCCGTCTCCGGAGCTCCCGCCCCGGGCTCCGCTTTCTCCGCGTCCTCCAGATCTTCCGCATTCGCAAAGCCGTGCTCCGGCTTGAGCTCGAGCGTCTCCTCCGCCGCGTCATTCTCCGCACCGGCGAGAGGAGGCTCCTCAACCGCCGTATCGGAGAATTCCGCCTCTTCCTCTGCCGCACTGTTTACCGCGGCGGCGTCCGGCACGGAGGGCGTCTGCTCCGGGGCTGTCAGGGCGGGAGGCGGCGCGTCTTCTTCCGTTTCGGGCTCCGCTTCGGGAGCGGTCTCCCCGCCGGATGCTGTCCCGCCTTCTTCCTGCACGGTTTCCTGTTCCGAGCTGTCGGAGCTGTCCGCTGCGGGCGGCTCGTCCGTCTCCTCCCCAGGATCGGCTGCGAGCGCAGGCAGGCGGTACGGCGGATTGGGGGAGGTGCTGCCGCCGCGGTTGCCGCTGATGTCGTCGTCCTCCTCGTCGGGGGAGACCTCGTACCACGCCGATTCCCAGCGCGCGGCTTCGTTTCGCCACTCCTGCGCGCAGACGCGGAACCAGCGCGCCGTGCTGTCCGGTACGGCGAAAATGCACGCGTAATCCTCGGAATTCTGGATGCCGGCGATGGAGAAGGAGTCGCCCTCCTCCCAGACCTCCCACGTTTCCCCGCCGTCCGCCGAGACCTCGCCCCAGATGTCTCCGTAGAACGAATCGGGATCCGGCAGATTCTGAACGGTCAGAGTGACGGCGGCGGCCTCGCCGCCCTTCCACTCGGCGTCTGAGACGAGAAGCTCCTGCGTCCGGTACCACAGGACGGACAGCTCCAGCGGGCGAAAGCTTGGGACGGCGGCTCCCGTCTCGTCCAGAAATTGTCCGGTGAGCGTCAGTTCCCCGGAGCTTTGCCCGTCGTAGGCGCTCAGCTCCCAGACGACCGCCAGCTCGGCGTCCGTTTCCTTTCCCTCATGCTGTAGGGTGCAGAAAAGCGTCTCGGGAAGCAGCTCCTCCGTCAGAGCCGTCCCCTCGGGGAGAAGGAGATCATCCGGCGAGCGGTATGTATTGTCGACGAGCGGGGCGCCCCAGCCGACGGCACCCTCCGGAATGTCCATGGCTAAGGCGGTCAGCAGGCCGCCGTCCTTCTGCAGGAGAAACGGCTCCGCCGCGTCCTCCTGCGGCTCGAGAACGACGCCCGTCAGGGAAAGCCTGCCGCCCGCTTCGACCGTGATGCTGCCGCCTTCGGCGCGCAGGACAGGGGAGCTCTCAGACCCGCCGATGGAGAGCGTGCCGATGCCGAGCTCGCCGCCGCTCTCGATCACAACGTCGCCCTTGAGAGAAATGGTCAGCTCGCCGCTGTAATTGCCGGAGGCGATGTCAGAGGGAAACGAGACGTCGATGGTGGTGTAGGACACGATTTCCCCCGCCCCGATGACGCAGTCGCCAAGCTCGACCACATGGTTTTTCGAGTCCGGCGCGCCGCCGCCCGTCGAAGCGCTTCCCCCTCCGATAAACGTCAAAGCCAGCGCCGCGCCCGCGTGAAGCCCAATGAGCCAGACGCAGAGAAGCAGCGCAAGGCAGGTGCGAATTATCTGTCGTTTCATAGCTCCTCCCGGATTATGCCTGATGCTGGTTTGCCTGCGCATTATTTTCTATTATACTATATTGTCCGGACAGAGGCAATTACCGGACAGATGGAAAAAGCCGGTTTATCCTTGCAAAATCAGGCGGAGCGCGGTATCATAGGGGTAAGAGAGCGCGGCAGGAAAGAGCCGCGCCGCCCTTTTTGGGAAACGGAGGAATGGAATATGTGGAACAATCTGAAAAAGGCCGTTACCTTCAGCTATGACGACGGCGTGGAATCCGACAAAAAGCTCATCGCGATCCTGAACAAATATGGCTTCCGGGCGACGTTCAACCTGAATTCCGGCTTGATCGGCACGCCCGATTACTGGACGTGCAAGTCGTTCGACGTGCGCAGGCTCTCTCGCGAGGACGTTCTCTCCCTCTACCGCGGGCATGAGGTCGCCGTTCACGGCACGCTTCACCTGCACGCGAACGAGCTTGGCGACGCGGCGCTCGACGAGGAGTTCGGCGGCGACAAAATGGCGCTCGAGTCGCTGTTCGGCGTCACGATGCGCGGCATGGCGTATCCGTACGGCGACTGCGACGCTCCGGTGGCCGCCTCCGTCGCGCGCGCCGGCCTGCGCTACGGCCGGACGGTCTTCTCCTCGCACAGCTTCGCGCTGCCGGAGGATCCGATCCTCCTCAAGCCGACGTGCCACCACGACGATCCGGAGGTCTTCGAGCTCATCGACCGCTTCCTCGCGTCCGAGTCCAATGAGCCGCAGCTGCTCTACATCTGGGGTCACGCCTACGAGTTCGACGCGAACGACAACTGGGAACGCCTCGAGGAAATCTGCCGCCGCCTGAGCGGTCATCCCGATATTTTTATCGGCACAAACGCCGAGGTTCTGCTCGGCGAGGTGCAGTAATCCGAAAGAAACGCCCCGATCGTTTTCGATCGGGGCGTTTGACTGTCCGGGCGTCCTCACGCTTTGTCGGGGAAGGTGGGGATGCGCTTCTGCGCGATAACGTCTACGAGGCCGAGATCGGTCAGCCGCACCTCGGGAATCACCGGCAGGGCGAAGGTGACGATGCGCAGCAGCGGGTTCTCGAGAGCGTCGAGGCCGAGGGCGCGCACCGCGTCCTTCATAGCGCTGCCGTCCGCCGCGAGCTCCTTTGCCGGCTTGGTAGACATCAGGCCCGCGAGCGGGAGGGCAAGCGTGTGCAGCACCTCGCCGTCCCGGACGGCGCACATCCCGCCGCCGCAGGCGATGAGCTCGTTCGCGGCGAGCAGGGCGTTCTCCGGCGTATCGTAGACGAGAATCAGGTTGTGGCAGTCGTGGGCGACGGTGGAGGCGAGCGCGCCGGTGCGGATGCCGGAGCCGCGCACGACGCCGAGCGCAATCGCGTCCGAGCCCTCATGCCGGTTGACGACGGCCATATATTTCATCGATTCGTCCGGCAGGCGCACGCAGCCGTCCTCCACCGGAAGCTCCAGCGGGAGAAGCCTTGACAGCGCCCCGTCGATGGCGGGGTAATCCATCACGTTGACGGTGACAGCCCCGCCTTCCGCCGGCGCGCGGAGACGGAAGTCGTCCGCCGAGAGCGGGCGGACGTGCATCGTGCTGCGCGTCTCGACAGGGAAGCTCCGCGGCGCGATCGGTTCGGTGAGCGCGCCGTCCTTCGCCGTGAGGCGTCCGCCGAAAAAGACGTGGCTCGGGCGCAGCTCGCGCAGATCGGGGACGAGCAGCATATCCGCGGCAAAGCCCGGCGCTATCGCCCCGAGGTTTTCGAGCCCCGCCTCGCGGGCGGCGTTCCAGGTCGCGCAGCGGATGGCCGCGACAGGCTCCATCCCGCAGGCGATCGCCGCGCGCACGACGTCGTTGACGTGGCCGTGCTCGAGGATCTCGTCGGCCTCGCGGTCATCGGTGCAGAAGGTGAGCAGGTCGAAGAAGCGCACGTCCTTGACGCCGTCCCAGATGGCGCGCACGTTTTTCATGATGGAGGATTCCCGCGCGTCGACATAGACGCCGCTGCGCATTTTCGCGAGCGCCTCGTCTCCCGCCACCGTCTCGTGGCAGGTGTTCGGCCCCGCGAGGCGGTAGGCGGAGAGCGCCCGGCCGGCGAGTCCCGGCGCGTGCCCCTGCAGGTAGAGACCCGCCTCCTCCGCGGCGTCGAGGATCTCCATCATCCGGTCTGCGCCGCCGATGACGCCGGGAAAGTCCATCACCTCGGCAAGGCCGACGACGCGCTCGTGCCGCGCGAGCTCGCGCACCTCCTTCGCGCCGAAGGCCGCGCCCGCGCCCTCGAGGCCGGGAGCCGACGGCACGCAGCTCGGCACGTCGAGGAGCTGGCGCATCGGCAGATCCTCGGACGATTCTATCATGTAGCGCACGCCCTCGACGCCGAGCACGTTCGCGATCTCGTGCGGGTCGGTGATGACCGTCGTCGTCCCCTGCGGTATCACCGCGCCTGCAAAGTTCCGCGGCGTCATCATCGAGCTCTCAATGTGCTCGTGCGAGTCGATGAAGCCGGGAATGAGGTAGCTTCCCGCGGCGTCGATCACCGTCTTCGCCAGGGCACAGTCCGCGCCGGGCTTGTCCGACTCCACATGGACGATAATGCCGTCCGCCGCGTAGACGTCCGCCGCGTAGATTTCCCCCGTCAGCACGTTGACGAGGCGCGCGTTTTGAATCAAAAGGTCGCACGGCTCCTGCCCAAGCGCCGCGCGCAAAAGCCTTTTCCTGTCCTGCGGCCGAATTTTCATGGCAATTCTCCCTTCCAATTTCTCCGGCGGCCCAGCGCCGCCGTCTCGTTTCCTCTATTATACACGATGAACGCCCGAAACCCTACAGATAATTTGTAAATTCTGCGTTCCCGTTTTCCGCGCGCCGTTGCGCGGGAGAGGGAGCCTGTGCTATACTGGAAAAAAGCCCTGCCCCTCTCGGGAAGGGAAGAAAAGGGGAGGAAGGTTCGATGACAAAACGCGTGGACGTCGTGATTGCCGGCTCCGGCGCGGCGGGAATGCTCGCGGCCATCCGGGCGGCGGAGAGCGGCCTTTCCTGCGTCCTGCTCGAGAAGGGGCGCTCGATTGCGTCGAGCAACGCGGCGCGCTGCGGCGGCCCGGCTCTCGCGCAGACGCGCCTGCAGGAGCGGGAGGGGGAGACGGTCACGGCGGAGCGGCTGTTTTCCCATATGTACGCTTTCTCGCGCGGGACGGTGAACGCCGGTCTGCTGCGCGCCGCGATCGACAAAGGGCGCGAGGCGGAGGAGATCTTCGTGAAAAACGGCCTGCGCATGACGCTGCTCGAGGACAGCTACGGCGTCGGCTTCCGCGCGCGTCATTTCTTTCTGGACCCGCCCGTGAAGCGCTGGACGCCGCTCGCGGACGCGTTTCGCGCTGCGGGAGGAGAGATGCTCTTTGAGCGCGAGGCGTTCCGCGTGCTGCTCTCAGGCGGAAAGGCCGCCGGCCTCCTCGCGCGGAACCTGCGGACGGGCGAGGAGGAGCGGTATGAGGCGGACGCCGTCATCGTCGCGACGGGCGGCTTCCTCGGCAGCGACGAGCTGCTGCGCGCTCATTTCGGCGATATCTTCGTCAACCCGCTCGGCAGCCGCCTGAGCGACGGGGCGGGCCTTCGGATGCTCACGGAGGCCGGCGGGATGGAGGAGCGCGCCTTCGGCATCTGCGCGAACGAGTTCGGCGGCTCGAACCATCTCCTCGGGAGCCGCGGGCGGCGCTCGTCCCCGCATCTGCGCTACGCCGTTTACGGCGGCCTCCTGCTCGACCGGCAGGGCAGGCGCTTTGTGAACGAGCAGCTGCTCTCCGATCACGCGCTGAGCGCCGGCGGGGAGGCCGCGCTGCGCGAGGGAGTCTTCTACGCGCTTCTCGACGGCGAAACGTACGCCCGCCTGCAGACGGAGCCGCCGTACCGCGTGTACGGGGAGCCGGAGGAGTGGCACGTCGGGAAGCGCTGCCTGAACACGCCCCCAGACGCCGCGGACAGCGAGGGCGAGCTGCGGAAGGACATCGAGGAGGGCTGGGCGTTCCGCGCGGAAAGCCTTTCGGCGCTTACGGCGCTGAGCGGCCTTTCCGCCCTTCCGGAGACGGTAGCGGCGTACAACGCCGCCTGCCGCGCGGGGCACGACGGCCGTTTCGGGAAAGCGCCGTACCTGCTGCGGGAGATTGGGGCGGGGCCGTATACCCTCTTTCAGTACGAGCCGAGCGCGTGGTGCACCTTCGGCGGCGTGCGCACCGACGCGTTCTGCCGCGTTCTGACCCGGGCGCAGGAGCCGGTTCCCGGCCTTTACGCCGCCGGCGTCGACGCGGGAAGCTGCTACACCGTGCCGTACTACGACAACGAGGGCGCCGCCGTCGGGCTCGCGTTCGGGCTCGGCCTCGTCGCCGCGGACGACGCCGTCCGCTATTGCCGCGAGTCGGCGTCAAGGGGAAAAACAGGGGAAACGGCGTAAACACCTCCCCCTTTTCTGTCGTGGAAATCCTTCCCCGCGGGAGGTATACTGGAGACAGAAAAGAGAGAGGGGAATCGGTGAGATGAAGCTTCTAGGACACCGCATCGTACGCTGAATCCTGTATGCTGTCCGGCACCGGTGAAAATCCGGAGGGACAGAAAGCTAAGCATTTCGAAGCAGAAAAAGCTGTGCCTTTCGGCGTAAAAAAGCTTTGCTTTTCACGACGAAAGGCAAGAAATCATACACACGGGAGAAGGGAGTGACGGCAATGCCGGGAAAATCGTACCGCGCCGGCGTGTTCTTCAGTCTCCATAAGGCCATGCGCGCCTCCGCCGTGCGGTGCGGCCTTCGCCTCCCCTCGTGGGGCGAATACTGCCGCGCCGTGTACGGCTGGCTCCGGGAGTTTTCGGAGGACGTCGAGCGCCTCGAGGCGCTCGACCCGGAGCTCTGCGCCGCTTATCTCAATGATCTGCCGAACAACGGTCTTGTGAAGCTCGCGGAGAACCCGCGCGGCTTTACCGGCTCGTATGAGCTTGCGTACAGCGGCTCGCGGAAGGTCTTCCTCGAGGTTTCCAACACGCCCGCAGTCCGCCGCGAGGCGGCGGATTACCTCGGACGCCTGTATGAGAGCCGCTGCGGCGGAGATCCGATGCTTTTCCTTGAGGAGACGGCCAGGGGCGCGCTCCTCGCAATGGAGGAGCTCAAGCTCCGCGAGCCGCGCGAGGTATTCGGCAAGCTTGTGAAGGAATCGAAGACGCGCGAGGAATGGTTCACGCTATGGGCGGCGCTGCTGGTCTACGCGCAGTCGCTGCAGCTTCCGCTGTCCGACGCGCCCGGCGTCCGCGACGACTGCGCGCCGAACATTTACATGGCCTCAAAGGGGAAAATTCAGGAGCTGTACTCGCTCGAGAGCCGCTGCCAGGGCGCGAAGCGCATCGTACTCGTCAACTACGCGGGCACCTCGTTCATTGCGGGGCGCAGCGTCACGAACGAGGTCGAGAGCGAGTGGGGGCGTTTCTTCTACAACCTCCTCTGGGGCGGCACCGAGGTGGACATCGTCCTGACCGACCCGCAGTCCGCCGCCGCGGCGGACGCCGTCCGCTACAAGATGCGCCCGAGGACGATCCGGGAGTCGTGCGCCATCGACGAGATCATCCCGCAGAACCTCGCCGTCCTGCGCGATCTCGCCGTGCGCTTCCCGGAGAGCCGCATCCGCTGCTTCCTGACGGACGTCGCGCTCCCGTGCGCCTACTTCAAAAACGAGTTTGAGGACGAGAGCCGCTCTAACATCAAGGTGGATCTGTATCTGCCCGCCTTCTCCGGGTACGACCCGCGGACAGGCGTCCTCGAGCTTGCGGAGGAGTGCGACAACGATCAGCGCCAGAGCTTCCTCGTCTTCCGGGGGAGACAGCCGGAGCTTTACCGCACGTTCAGCCGCAACATTGAGAGAATTCTTGAGAACAGCAGGCCGGTCGACCTGTGACAGGGAGGAAACCAGTATGGCAAAAAGTCAGGACGAGCTCTTTTACCTGCGCGGCGCGGAGATTGACGCCGCGACGGACAGGGAATACCGCCAGTATTTCTGCGGGAACCTGCAGCGCCCGCAGCTGCTCGACTTCATCCGCACGGAGTCGCTCGAGGTCGGCACGAGCCGGTACGACGCATTCACGGCGGACGAGCCCCATCTGCACACCGAGACGCCCGACATGATCTACCTTCTCTCCGGCGCGATGCGCATCCTCCTCATTGAGGAGGGAAGGGAGCTCACGCTCGCGCCCGGCGATTTTCTCAGCATCCCGCCGAATACGCCGTACGCTTCGAAATCCGCCCCCGGCACGCGGACGCTCTTTATCAAGCAGGTGCGCGCGAGCGACAAGCGGAAGGTCGAGCCCGACGCCGCCCTTCGCCGCTGGATGGCCCGCTGGGAGACGGAGGAATAGAGCTCGCCCCGCCTCGGGCGGCAAAGCGGCAGGAAAGGGCCGGGCGCGGCCGGAAATAGTAAAATGCGGCAGACGCGCTGTCTGCCGCATTTTTTATCTGCGCCTGCACATTTTCTCGTAGCACTCGTTGTACCACAGCGCGTTCTCGACCGGTGTGTTGGCGGGGATGTGATTGCCGACGGCCATGAAGAACCCGGGGCAGCTCTTGCCGATATCCATGCACCGCCTGACCTCGTTCTCGATGTCGTCCTTCGAGCCCATGAGCAGGATCCTCGTGTCGGCGTTGCCGATGAAGGCGTGCGTTTTGCCGTATTTCTCGGCAATGTACTTCATGTTCGTCGTCGGCTCGAGGACGAAGCCGTCGACGCCGCAGTCCGCCACGTCGTC
>CASFAA010000030.1 GCA_949292505.1 uncultured Oscillospiraceae bacterium | reverse complement strand
GGCTTATCCTTTCTTGCCGTGGAGCGGGAAGTGACAGGCGACGTAGTGGTTGTTCCCCACGTCGATCCACTCGGGAACCTCCTCCGTGCACTTCTGCTGGCAGTAGCGGCAGCGGGTGTGGAACTTGCAGCCCTTCGGCGGATTGACCGGGCTCGGGATGTCGCCCTCGAGCAGGATGCGCTCGCGCTTGTCGTTCTCGTCCACCACGGGGATAGCGGAGAGCAGCGCCTCGGTATACGGGTGCATCGTGTTGTCGAAAAGCTCCTCCGTCGGCGCAAGCTCGACCATGTTGCCGAGGTACATGACGCCGATGCGGTCGCTGATATACTTGACGACGCTCAGGTCGTGCGTGATAAAGAGATACGTCAGCTTCTGCTTCTCCTTGAGGTCGGAGAGAAGGTTCAAAATCTGCGACTGGATGGACACGTCGAGCGCTGATACAGCCTCATCGCAGACGACGAAGCGCGGGCCGAGCGCGAGGCTTCTCGCGATGCCGATTCTCTGGCGCTGGCCGCCGGAGAACTGGTGCGGATAGCGGCCGAACATATACGTTGCGAGGCCGCAGTCCTCCATCACCTGGAAGATATAGTCGCGCATGGCCGGATCGCCGCGCTTGAAGATGCCGTGGGAGGTCAGGCCCTCGCCGATGATCTGGCCGACCGTCATGCGGGGATTCAGCGACGAGTACGGATCCTGGAAAATGAGCTGCAGGTCCTTGCGCAGGACGCGCATCTCCTCCTTCGAAAGCGACTTGAGGTCGATCGCCTTGCCGTCCTTGTGGTAGATGACCTCGCCGTGCGTCTGCGGGTACAGCTGCAGAAGCGTGCGGCCGAAGGTCGACTTGCCGCAGCCGGACTCGCCGACGAGGCCGAGCGTCTCGCCCTCGTAGATGTCGAGGGTGATGCCGTCGTTTGCCCGGACATAGCGCTGCTCCTCACGGAGCTTTGTCTTCTTGACGGGGAAATACTGCTTCAGATCGCGGATCTCCAGCAGCACGCTGCGATTCTCATTCGGCATTTTCTTTCCTCCCCGCTTTCTCCGCGTAAAAACAGCGGACAAGATGATTCGGCGCGACCTCCTGCAGCGGCGGCTCGGCCTCGCGGCACTTCTGCGTGCAGTATTTGCAGCGCGGGGCGAACTTGCAGCCCTGCGGCAGATAGAGCGGATTCGGCACCGCGCCGGGAATGGCCTCGAGGCGCTTGCCCTTCGGCGTGTTCAGGCGCGGGATCGAAATCATAAGCCCCTCCGTGTACGGATGGGAGTAGACGCCGTCGTGGAAGATGGTCTTCGCGTCTGCCTTCTCGACGATCTGGCCGCAGTACATGACGGCCACCTCGTCCGCCATTTCATGGATGACGCCGAGGTCGTGCGTAATAAAGAGGATGGACGTGCCGGTCTGCTCCTTGAGCTCGTTCATGAGCTTCAAAATCTGCGCCTGAATCGTCACGTCGAGCGCCGTCGTCGGCTCGTCGGCAATCAGGAGCTTCGGGCGGCAGGCCAGCGCCATGGCGATCATGACGCGCTGCCGCAT
>CASFAA010000029.1 GCA_949292505.1 uncultured Oscillospiraceae bacterium | reverse complement strand
TGCGTCCTCTGGATAGACGAGATAGAAAAAGCTTTTTCCGGCGTCGGCGGCAGCGGCGGCGGAAGCGACGTGACGACGAGGCTCTTCGGCCAGTTCCTGACGTGGATGCAGGAGAAGGAGAGCACTGTGTTCATCATCGCGACGGCGAACGACATATCGCACATGCCGCCGGAGTTCCTGCGCAAGGGGCGCTTCGACGAGCTGTTCTTCGTGGACCTGCCGAACAAAGAGGAGCGCCGCAGGATAATAGAGATACACCTGCGCAAGCGCAATAAACTGCGCAAGGACATAGACATCGCGGCGCTGATAGAGGCGACCGAGGGCTTCAACGGCGCGGACCTCGAAGCCGTCGTCAAAGAGACGATAGAGACGGCTTTCATAGATGGGAACGGCGCAGTCACGACGGCCGACCTGCTGAAAACAGTCAGGGAGACTAAATCCATATCCAACACGCTGAAGGACAAGATCGCGCAGATAAGAGAGACGATAAAGAAAATCGACATAAAACCGGCGAGCGCGCCGGATAAAAAATAGGGGGAACGGTCATGGCGGACGAGAAAGAGGCGGAGCGCAGTTTCGACGCAGTCCTCGAAATAGACGAGGAATACGCGCCGAAGGTGACGGAGGCCGAGGCTGAGGCGCTGAAGCCTATTCAGAAGGAGTTCATGCAAAGCTACCTGGCGAACAGGGACAAAATGCCGGTGGAGGAATGGCTGAAGGGCGAAATGGGACGGAGCCTGCCGGAGCGCAGCGAAGAAGAGATCTCCGAGATGAGCGCCGAGATAATTACTACGCTGAAGGTGCAGGAGGAAAAGAAAAAGTCGCTGGAGCGCGCCGTAGCCGACGGCAGAAGCAAAGAGTCGTGGCTCGCGGGCGAGCTGCGTCAGGCCACGGCCCACATGAGCGGGCAGGAGGCAGCGAAATATGCGCAAAGCCTCGACGCCGCGTTGGAAAAGGCGAACTCTGCGTTATACAGAACCATTACGACGCAGGCGGGGATTGTCAGCCAGAATCCGAACCTCGGCGGCTTCATCGCGGAGCAGTATCACGCCCAGACATTCAACCTGAACGCGGAAGCGAGCGGAAGCCCGTACCGCGCGAAGGTGCTGGAGCCCGACGGGAGCGTCTACGGTAAAAACTCCGTGGACATCGTAATCGTGGACGGCGGCGGGAAGGTCGTAAGACGCTACCAGTCGAAATACTGCAAGGACGCGGAGGCCACCGCCAAGGCGTTCGAGGACGGAAACTACCGAGGGCAGAGGAAGCTCGTTCCGGACGGGCAGGAAGGAGCGGTAGGCAAAAACGCGACGAACGTCCTCGAAGCCCCGGACGGCACGAAGAGCAATCCGCTGAGCAAAGAGGGCGCGGATAAATTACAGGAAGAGGCGCAGAGCGGCAGCTGGAAAGAGCTGGACTGGAACGAATACAAGCTCAAGGACGTCGCCGCAGGTATAGGCAAACAGGCCGGACAGGCGGCGCTGATGGGCGCTGCGGTCGGCGCAGGATTTGAAATCGCGAATAAAGTATGGAACGGCGAGAAAATCGACGGCGAAGAGGTCATTGAGAAGGCCGTCACCACTGGCGCGGACTTCGGCATAAAGGCCGCGGCGGCGGGAGCGCTGAAAGTAGGCTCTGAAAAAGGCATAATAAAATGCCTGCAAGGCACGCCCGCTGGGACGATAGCAAACATAGCGAATGTAGCAATCGAGAATGTAAAAGTCCTAGGCCGTATGGCGGACGGACAGCTGACCGCTAAGGAAGGGCTTGAGAAAATGGAGGAAGTTTCAATTTCCACCCTCGGAGGCATAATGGCGAGCACGAAGGGGATGGGGATAGGCGCAATGGTAGGCTCCGTGCTCGGGCCCATAGGCACAGCCGCAGGCGGCCTGGTCGGCGGCGCGGTCGGCTACATGGCCGGGTCAAAGCTGGGACAGGCAGTCGCAAAGGGCGTCAAGGCAATCCAGGACACGGCGATAAAGGTGGTAAAAACCGTAGGCGGCGCGATAAGGGAAAAAGTAAGCGCCTTCGCAGATAAAGTAGAAAGCTTTTTCAGCGGGCTTGCAAGCATATTCGGTTAAACTATGGACGAGGGGTGCAAGACGCCCCTTCTC
>CASFAA010000028.1 GCA_949292505.1 uncultured Oscillospiraceae bacterium | reverse complement strand
ACCTCCTGCCGAGAGGGTGGCTCGTGCCGTCCTTCTCGACTACAGTGATGCCGTCGAGCTGCGCGCGCAGGCTCTCGCGGAACGCCTTGACGTACTCCATGCGCAGCGCGGCGCGCTCCGTTGGCTCCTCGGGCGTGAGCTCCCTCTCCCTGGCCAGCCGGGCAAGCTCGTTGATGCGATCGATTTTTTTCTGCTCCATTGGGCTATTCCTGCCTTTCCCGGCGGACGCCGCCGTTCCGTTTGAGCGTATCACACCGCCGCAGGCTTGTCAAGGCACAAAATACGGAACGCCGGAGGCCTGCAGGCTTCCGGCGTTCCGCACTGTATCAGGAACCTCCCATGGGGAGGATTGCTTTTGGTCTGCCGGGTGTCCCGGGCCGGTATTCCGTCCAATCTCCGGGTCCTTCAGGCAGTAAATCCATATTTGAGGTTTCTCGCATCCATCTTTGAGGTACAGGATCAGTATACCGGCGTTCTGTGACGGGTGGATGATGGAAATCGGAACAGATTTGGCTTATTTTATGAATGGAATGTGTCTTCCCCTCCCCGCTGCGGCCTGCCCTCTGATTTTCCCCGCCTGCGTATTGTATGGGGAAACAGGCGCGGGTATGCCTGTACGGAAAAAGCCGCAGACACTTTTTCAAAGTGTCTGCGGCTTTGCAGCATCTCATTCTCAGCGGAATCTGCGGACAACAGCGGCGGCAAGCTCGCGAACGGAAACCTTCTTCTTTTTCACGACAAAGATGGTCGCCGTCAGACCGGCTCCGAGCACCACAATGAAGAATGCGATAACGCCGTTGCCAGCATCGTCCGTCTGGCCGGCCTGCTCGCCCTTCACGGCGGCGTTTACTGTCTGCACAAAGAACCCGTTCGTCACTTCAGCGGCAGAGGATACGCTGTCTACGACGGAGGCGGCAGCCTGATCTGCATCATTCTCTGAATAGACGGCTGCACGGGGCTCCGCGGAAGCATCCTCGTCCTCGGCGGGAGTCTCGGCAGTTTCGGCGTCAGCAGCCTCGTCCTCCTCTGCAGGCTCTGCGGGCTCCTCCTCGGGCTTCTCAGCCTTCGGGGCGGCGACGGCGTCATCGGAGAACAGAACGTTCTGCTCGTCCATCGTCAGGACTCCGTCGGCCTCAAGACCGGCGGCGGTCTGGTACGCGAGGACGGCGGCTTCCGTCGTCTCGCCGTAGTAGAAGGACGTCTCGCCCTCCATGTAGCCGAGCTCAATCAGGCGCTCCTGGAGCTGACGGACAATGCTGCTGTGGTAGCCGGGGTAAACCGTACCGGGCTCCTCGTTGAGCGGAGCGCTCGAGGAGAACAGGCTCTCCTGCGTGGCGACGTCCGCCGTGCCGGTGGCCTCAAGGCCGGCGGCCTTCTGGTAGAGATAAACGGCGTCCTTCACGAGGGAATCGTAGTAGTCGTTCGTCATCTCATAGTAGTAATCGAGCTCCGCAAGACGGGTCTGCAGGCGGGTAACCGCCGCGCCCTGGCTGCCGAGGTCGAGATCCCGATAACTCACAGGCGTGGCGGCTGCGGCGGAACCCGTCGAGCTGCCCGTGTAGGAGGTCGAGGCGGAAGCGGACGTCGAGGTCGAGGTTGACGAGGATCCGGAGGACTGGCTCGTCGAAGCGGGCGTCTGCACCTGCGGCGCCTGCACGGCGTTCGCGGGCGCGCTGCCCTCGACTCTGCCGTTCGCGTCAAACGTGTAGGACTGGCCGTCGATGGTCAGCGTGCAGCTGACAACGTACTGGCCGTCCTGATAGTAATAGTCGGCGCCGTTGAACGTCACCCAGCCGGTGGTCGGGTAGGAGACGCCGGGAACCTTGTACCATTTTACCCAACCATGGGCGCTCGCCGCCTCATAGACGGTGTTGCTCGAGGTATCGCGGCAGTCGACCGCCATGCCGCCGCCGACATAGACGCCAACGTGACCGGGCTGCCAAAGGCCGAGGCCGTGGATGCGCGGAAGCGTGGAGTAGGAGCCGGACGCCGGCGCGCTCGAAATCTGCATCGCGCTGCTTCTCGCTGTGCCGGCGTAGGAATAAATCAGGCCGGAGCAGTCGCTGTAAACTCTGCCGCCCGAGGTCTGGCCGCTCGCGCCGTAGCGGTAAAGCCAGCCGTTCGAGTATGCGGCAAGCGCGTGCTCCGCAAGGCCGACGCCCGTTCCCGCTGCGGAAACCTGCTGCGTGGGGAGCTTGCCGACGACGATAGCCGCCATCATGGCAAGTACCATTACGAACGCCATCCACTGCCTTTTCTTTATCATGGTATGTTCAGCCTCCTGTACAAATCACGTCCTGTCCTTCCCGGGAGCGATTCCCCCGGAATCGGAGCGATACCGTCATTAAAAGATTACAATTTGTAACAAACCGGTTACAGTCTATCACAAAGCGGTAACAACTTCAACCCCTCGGAGGCTGTTTTACAGAAAAATTCATAATTTAGACAAACTTTTTCTCGTTTTTTCTCAGAAAAATGCCCCATCCGTTGGCGGATGGGGCGCAAGATCGTTATAACAGAGCCTTGACAATCTGGTCGGTGTGCATCCCGCGGGAACCCTTGACGAGGACGGCGTCGCCCGGGAAAAGCGCCTCCCGGAGAAAGCCGATCACCTCCTCGTTCGAGGAAAAGCTGCGGCATTCGGGGGGAGTTTCCGTCCCCTGCGCGCCGGAGGCGATCCACCTCGCGCGCTCGCCGACGGTGACGAGCAGCGAAACGCCCGCCCGCGCGGCGCAGCGGCCCACCTCCTCGTGCGCCTGCTGTTCGACGGCGCCGAGCTCGAGCATATCGGCGAGGACGGCAACGCGCCGCCCCGGGAAGCCGGCGAGCACCTCCAGGCTGGAGAAAACGGCGTCCGGGCTGGCGTTGTACGAGTCGTCAATCACCGTCAGGCCGCGGGGGGTACGGTGAATCTGCTGGCGCATGGCCGGGGGCTGGTACGTCGAAAGGGCTGCGGCAGCGGCGGCGAGATCGCCGCCGAGCTCCCGCGTGACGGCGAGACCGGCGAGGGCGTTGCGCACGTTGTGTTCGCCGGGGACGGGCAGCGAGACAGGCAGCGCGCCGAACGGCGTGACCGCCGTAAAGCGCATTCCGTCGCCGTCGCGCACTACGTTCTCCGCGCGGTAATCGCACTGCGGCGACAGGCCGAACCAGACCTTCCGCACGCCGGGAAGCTGGCCGCGCAGCGACGAGAGAAGGCGGTCGTCGCCGTTGAGGAAGAGGATCGAGCCGGGCAGGAAGGCATCGGTGATATGCAGCTTCTCGGCGAGAATGTTCTCCTGCGTGCCGAGCTGGCCGATGTGCGAGACGCCGATGTTCGTCATGACGGCATACTGCGGACGCGCAATCGCCGCGAGGCGGCTCATCTCGCCGAAATCGCTCATCCCCATTTCGACGACGGCGACCTCGTGCTCCGGCTCGAGACGGAACATCGTCAGCGGGAGGCCAACCTGGCTGTTCTGGTTGCCCTCCGTCTTCATGACGTTCCACTGGGAGGACAGGGCGAGGGCGAGCATCTCCTTCGTCGTCGTCTTGCCGACGCTGCCCGTCACGCCGACAACGGGCAGCCCGAAGCGGGAGCGGTAGGCGGCGGCAATGCGGCGCAGCGCCTCCACCGTGTCCGGGACAGCGATCCAGACGTGATCGTCCTGCATCTGCGTGTGGTTCTGCGTCAACGTGGCGGCGGCTCCTGCCGCGAACGTCGCGGGAATATAGGCGTGCGCGTCCGTCTTCTCCCCGTGGATCGGGACGAACAGCGCGCCGGGGGCAATGCGGCGGCTGTCGGTGCTCACGGACGTGATTACCGTCTCCGGATCGCCGCACAGGATGCGGCCCGCGCACGCGGCGGCAATCTCCATGGCTTTCATCTGCATGAGGCATCCTCCTTTTTGAGCTCTGCGAGCAGGGAGGCGACAACCTCGCGCTCGTCGTAATGGCGGCGCTCCCCGCGGATCTCCTGATAGTCCTCGTGGCCCTTTCCGGCCAGAACGACGACGTCGCCGTCCTCCGCGTGCGTGAGGCACCAGCGGATGGCCTCCGTGCGGTCGGGAATCACGATATACTTGCCGCCCGTTTTGTCGAGACCCGTCCGGATGTCGGCGATAATGTCCGCCACATCCTCAAAACGGGAATTGTCCTCCGTGACGACGGAGAGGTCGGCAAGCCGCCCGCTGGCCTCGCCCATCTCGTAGCGGCGCGCGCGCGGACGGTTGCCTCCAGCGCCGAACAGGCAGATCAGGCGGTGCGGACGGTACTGGCGCAGCGTCGTGAGGATGCTCTCCATGCTCACGGCGTTGTGGGCGTAGTCGATGAGGAGCGTGTAATTCCCCGGGACGGGCACGGGCTCGACGCGCCCCTTGACCTTGACGCGCGCGAGGCCGCGCCGGATGGCCTCGTCCGAAACGCCGAACAGCGTGCACGCGGCGGCCGCGGCCAGCGCGTTGTAGACGTTGAAGCGGCCCGGAATGGCGACCTCGGCCTCCAGCTCGCGGCGGCCGCGCATCGAGAACGCGACGCCGAGGAAGCCCGGCCTTGTGATGAGGCGATCGTTTTCCGCGCGCAGCTCGGCCTCCGGCGAAAAGCCGAAAGTCTGCAGGGAGCAGGTATGGCCGAGCGTCACGCCCTCCCACGCGGGGTCGTCGATGTTGACGACGCCCGTCTCGCAGCGGGTAAACAGCATCCTCTTGCACGCGAGGTATTCGTCCATATCCTTGTGCTCGTCGCCGCCGAGGTGGTCCTCGGAGAAATTCGTGAAGACGCCGGCGAAAAACGGCAGCGCGTCGAGGCGGTGGTCGCGCAGACCAATCGAGGACGCCTCGAGGACGGCGGCGGTGCAGCCGGCGTCAATCATGCGGCGCAGCGCCCGCTGGATCTCGTACGACTCCGGCGTCGTGTTAACGGTATGGATATGCTCCTCCCCGATGTCGATGCCGACGGTGCCGATCATGCCGGTCTTGATCCCGGCCTCCTCGAGGATGGCGCGCACCATGTGCGCCGTGGTGGTCTTCCCCTTCGTGCCGGTGATGCCGACGACGCGCAGCTGCTCCGCCGGATGGCCGAACAGCGCGGCGCTCAGCTCGGCAAGGGCCGGGCGCGTATTTTCCACCAGCACGACCGGGACGCCGGGCGCCTCGACCTCATGCTCGGCGATGACGGCGCAGCAGCCGGCCTCCACGGCGGCCTTCGCGTAGCTGTGGCCGTCGGCGCGCGCGCCGCTGAGGCAGACGAACGCCTTGCCGGAGCCGGCCTTGCGGGAATCGTAGACGAGATCGGCGACCTCGACGTCAAGATCGCCCGCAGCGGTATGGGGTATATTTCTGAGCAGCTCTCTGAGTTTCATGCGGAGCCTCCATTCTTATCTCACTTAACATTATATAGTAAAAGAATTACACAACGGCGCTGAGCGCGAACAGAAAGACCGCCGGCTCGTACAGGTGCATGATGATGTGGTCGCGCAGCCTCGTCTGCCGCTCATGAACGACGCCGTCGCCGAGGACAAGGTCGGAGACGCAGAAGCACGCCGCGCCGAGCGCCAGGCAGACAGACGCCGCGCCCGGGCGCAGAAACGGCAGCGCGAGGGCGAGGGAGAACATCCCGAACAGGAAGATGGGATAGATACACATCGGCACAGCCTTTTTCCCGAGGGAGGGCAGCTCCCGCCAGTAGTAGGCCCAGAGGCCGCCGTACAGCACCGCCCAGGGCAGGAGGCTCCACGCGGTCGGCTGTGCCTGCAGAATGAGATGGACGATGAGCAGAATGTGCGCGAGAAGGAACGACAGCACGCCGGAGACGAAATGGACGCCGATGAGGACGTCCGAGACGAGGCAGACGGCGATGGCCGCGAACAGCAGCCAGCCTCCCCCGCCGCGCAGCACGCCGTACAGGCACGTCAGGACGGGCATCAGCGTCGCGCACGCCTTCCAGACGAGGCTGCCGCGCCGCGGGCCGTCGAGAAAGAGGTAAAGAAAGAGCTCCATGGCGAGGAAGAGGACAATAGGAAGAATCAGCTGCGTCACAGCGGTTCAGCTCCTTTCCGGGGGCTCGGTTCCGTCAATCAGGGCGTACAGCTTTTCAATTTCCGATTCGTTCGTGTAATCGCAGGCCGAGAGGGCGGCGGTGAAGCGCTGCCGCAGCGCCTTGTCGTCGAGCAGGCGCTGCAGGCCCTCCGCGATGCCCTCGGGCGTCATCGGGGCAATCAGGCCGTTCTTCCCCGAGGCGATCTGATCCGCCGCGGTGGAGAAATCGGTGAGCAAAATCGGCCTCGCCATGACCATCGCCTCGTCGACGGCGATGCTCTTTCCCTCAAACCGGGAGGGCTGGGCGTATATGTCGCACGCGCGCAGGAACGGGTACGGGTTTCCGCGCTCGCCGAGGAAGAAGAAGGTATCGTCCAGGCCGAGCGCGGACCTCTGGTCGAGCAGGTCGGCCTCCTCCGGCCCGACGCCGATGACGTACCAGCGGAACGTATAGCCGCGCTTTTTCATCAGCAGCGCCGCCAGGAGGGCGAGGTCAAGCCCCTTCTGATGGGACAGGCGCGCAATCGTCAGGATGCGCGGGCCGGTGAAATCGTCTCCGAAATCGGCGGGCGCGTCCGCCAGCTTCCTCATGAAGCCGGCGGAGATGATGTTGTATACCACATGGAAGCGCGGCTCCCAGGCGGGAAACGCCTCGCAGAGCGCCTCCCGGCACGATTCGGAGACGGTGCACAGCGCGTGCAGGCGCGCGACGAAGCGGCGGTCAAGGTCGGCATTCAGGCCCATCGCGCCGTAGTCGCCGTGAATGAAGCCAATCTTCCGCCGTGCCTTCACCTTTGTGACGGCGTAGTAGATCGGCTGCCCCTCCATGAAGGCGACGACGGCGTCGTACTCCTTCTTGGAGGCGGGGATGAAGCGCTTTTCAATCCGCCACATCCGGTAGAGGCGGTCGCCCATCCCGCCGCGCGTCTTCCCGGCGAAGGTCACGAGGAGGCGGCACAGGGCGATGAGCGGATGGCCCGCCTTCAAAAGGCCGGGCAGAGCCTCGCGGATATTTTTCCGGTAGACGCCGGGAAAGAGCGACGGCAGGTGGTTGACCTGCGGCGGGACACGGTCGAGGAACAACCCCTCGTCGGCGAAGAGCTGCAGATCGACCTCGTAGCGGTCAAAGTCGAACAGGCTCAGAAGGGTCACGAGGCTTTTCTCGATTCCGCCGCTGTGCAGGCTGAAATTGACGAACAATACCTTCTTTTTCTCCATGGGGCTTCCTCCCTATTTTTTGCCCGCGTCTCGGCGAAGCGAGCGGGCGTACGAGCTGTAAAACAGATAGACGGGCAGCGTCATCCTGCTGTGCAGGAGCGCGCGGATCAGCCGATCGGCCTTCGTGCAGCCGTCGAGATAACGCGACGCGGCGGCGCGCTGTACGAGCGGCTGGCGCAGGATGCCGCGCACCTCCGCCCAGCGGCCGGAGAAGGAGGCCGGGTTGTTCGGCGAGAAGGCGTTCACGAGGGCGCTGTGCGCCGCGCTGCGCAGCAGCCATGCCTGATGGCGCTCGCCGTACTGCGCCGAGAGGCCGCGCGACGAGAGAAACTCCTCCACAATCCGATAACAGGAAAGCAGCATCTCCATCTTGCCCGGGCGGTAGCGCGTGCTCAGGGAGTCCGGGTTGTAACGGTAATGGTAGTACGCGCCGTCTACAAAGAGGACGCGGCCGGCCAGAGCGTGCGCCTGAATGGAGACAGGGAGATCCTCAAGCATGACCTCCTGCTCCCTATAATAGGAAAGCCCGTTTTCGACGAACCAGCTGCGGCGGTACAGCCTGCGCCACGCGCAGCCGAGCATCTCGACGGTCCGCCACGCGCCGGAATCGGGGGCCGGGCCGATGAGCTCCGCAAGGACGCGCGCCGCCGTCTCCTCCCGCGGGGCGTCGGGGTCAATCGGCAGGCTGCACACGCGGCTCACGCCGTCCGTCACGTTCTCACGGACAAAATTAAAGACGGTGAGGTCCGCTCCGCCGGCGTCGGCGGCCTCCGTCAGGCGCTCGAACGCGTCGTCCTCGAGCCAGTCGTCCGAATCGACGAACGCAAGGTATTCTCCCGACGCCTCCCGCACGCCCCAGTTCCGCGTGTCGCCGAGGCCGCCGTGGGGCTTGTCGATCACGCGCACGCGCGGGTCGTCCTCGAAACGGCGCGCGAGCGCGAGCGAGCCGTCCGTCGAAGCGTCGTTGACAAGAAGTATTTCAAGATCCCGCAGCGTCTGCCGCAGAATGCTGCCGACACACTGTTCCAGATACCGCTCCACATTGTAGACCGGCACAATCACGCTGACCTTCGCCAAGAGAAAGCCTCCCCTCTGTTTCCTCTGATTATAGCATTCCCCCCGCCCGAATACAAGCGAAACGCGCAGACGCCAGAAAGCAGCAGGGCTCGGCACAAAATGACATTTCGTGATGTTTTTCATATTTCTTCGGAAAATACTGTGATAATCGCCAATCTGGAGAATATGAATTGACAAAGAGCTGAAAATCGGGTAAGATGAATTTGTTCCCGTCAAAAGGAAGCTAGATTTTAAAGGAGGGTTTTCCATGAACGCAAAGAATTTCTCTATCGCGGCTCTCGTTTGCGGCATTCTCGGCATCGTCGGTTCCTTCATTCCGGTCGTCTGCTATTTCACCCTCATCCTTGCCATTCTCGGCATCGTGTTCGGCGTGAAGGGCCGCAAGATGGCTGAGCCGAACCAGAAGGGTCTGGCCACCGCCGGTCTCGTCCTCGGCATTGTCGGCACCGCGTTCGGCGCTCTCGGCGTCATCTGCGCGCTCTGCCTCGTCGGCATGGCCGGTTCTCTCGCTGCTGCGGGCCTGGCTGGCTGAGTTTTCGCACAGCTGCTCCAAAAATGCGATGCGCCAAGGGCGTATCGCATTTTTTATGATTCTTTTTCGGGAGGCTGCTTCCTTGATTCCTCCGTTTGAAATTTTCGGAAAAACTTTTTCCATCTACACCATTGTCATTTTAATAGGCATTTTTGCTGCCGGACTGTTCGCCTGCTCGCAAATCAAGCGCCGCGGGCTCGACGTGGACGACATGATCGTCGTCCTCCTCGTCTGCGGAGGCGGAGCGCTTCTCGGCGGCCACTTCCTGTACGGGCTGACGCATCCGTCCCTCATCGGGCAGACGTTCGCGCTCCTCTTCCAGACGGGCTTCTCGGGAGAGTTCTGGCAGTCCCTGCTTCTCACCTACGGCGGCTCCGTCTTCTACGGCGGCCTGCTCGGCGGCATGGCTGCGGGCGGCGTCTACTGGAAGCGCAAGGGGATGCCTGTCGATTTCGTTGACGTGATGGCT
>CASFAA010000027.1 GCA_949292505.1 uncultured Oscillospiraceae bacterium | reverse complement strand
TTGTCCACGAGCGCCTTGTCGAGCTTGATGCCGTCGATGGGGTACTGCTGCAGGTCGAAGAAGGAGGTGAAGCCCTCGCCGAAATCGTCGAGCGCGATGCGCACGCCGTATTCGCGCATCGCCGCCATGTTTTTCGTCAGCTGCGACAGGTGGGAGACGGAGGCGCTCTCGGTCAGCTCGAAGATGATCAGCCAGCGCGGGAACGTAAAGCCGTCCATGATCTCCCTGCACTTCTCCACGAAGTCCGCCGCGGCGAAGGTCTCGCGGGAAAAATTGCACGAGAGGAAAAAGGTGCGGACGCCGCGGGCGGCGAGCTCCTGCAGAAACTCGCACGCGGAACGCAGACAGGCGTAGTCCAGCAGGCTGACAATCCCCTCCCGCTCGAGCAGGGGAACGAACACGTTCGGCATCAAAAGCCCCTTCTCGGGATGCATCCACCGGGACAGCGCCTCGCCGCCGACAATCCGCCCCGTGTGCGCGTCGACGTAAAACTGAACGAAAAGCTGAAACTCACGGCCGCTGACCGCGCGGTTTATCGTGGCGCGCAGCCGCTTTTCCAGCTCGAGCTTTTTGAGCGTCTCGTCGGTAAACATCCGCCAGGGCTCGCCGCTGTGCAGCGCGTCCTGCGACGCCTGCTCCGCGTTGAAAAGCGCCTCGCTGAGGTCCCTGTCCTCCCTGTGCAGCGGGCAGACGCCGGCGCTGACTCTGACGTCAAACGGCTTGCCGTGCGTCTCCGGATACGAGCGGAGGCGCTCGACCGCGGCTTCGACCCATTGCCCGAGCCTCTCCTCGCTTCCCGAGAGCTTGAGAAGGGCGAACGCGTTCTCCGAGCTGCGGGAGAGGATGTCCGTCACGGAGCAGAGCTCCCGCAGTGTCAGGGCGCAGTACCGGAGCGCGTCGTCCGTCTCCTGCCCGCCCGCGAAGCGGTGCAGGCGGTCGGCGTCCACGGTGAAGACGACCATGCTGTAGAGGACGCGGTTCCTGTCATGCAGCATTTTGGAAGCGCTCCGCCGCAGATACTCCACCCCGCACAGCCCCGTGACGGCGTCGGTCTCGTATTCCTTCCGCTCCGTCAGAAGCCGCCGGCGGTAATGGCGGATGACGCCGCCGAGCGCGCACAGAAGCACGAAGACGGCGAGGGCAAGGCTCGCGGCGAGCAGCGGGGAAACGGCGCTGCCGTCCGGCTGCGGCGCGGTTTCAATCAGGACGCCGCCGACCTCCTCGGCGGTGACAGAGCCGAAATACCGCTCCAGCTCCGCGGAGAGACCGGCGGGCGCGGCCTTCGTGAGGTAGACGACGTACGCCGTCTCCTCCCCGCCGTAGGTGGTGCGGAACAGCGTCACGCTCTCCCTCGACCAGGGAGCCTTCTCGTCCTGCGTGTAGCCGGACACGATATCCACCTGATAATTTTCGGCGAGGTGCACGCGCATATCCTCCCCGCCGTCGTCATAGTAGACGAGCTCGTACCCCTCCTGCTCCGCGAAGCGCCGCAGCAGCTCGGGGAGGACGCCCTCGTATGTGCCGGTTTCGGCGCTGTAGCGCTCAATCGGCCCGGCGTCCGGATTCCCGGCGACGTAAATCAATCTGCCTTCTTCCATGCGAATCCCCTCTCCGCGTCGTCCCCGGCCTCAAACAGAGACAGGTTGCCCTCGCTGCCGGGCGCGGCCTGTCTGACGGGCCGCGCCTCCCGCGGCGCGTCCGCTCCGGCCTGCGGCAGCTCCGCCGCCGCTGCCCGGGCGAGGCGGCCGTTTTCCCGGCGGAGCCGCTCGCAGGTCTCTCTGAGCTGAGCGAGCTCCTCCTCCTTTTTCGCAAGCTCGCTCCGCAGGCTGTCCGCCGTCTCCCGGAGAAGGGTCTCCCGCTCCGTCAGGCGGGCGGAAAACTGCTCGTCGAGCTCCGCCACATATTCGCAGACGTCGCCCTTTCGGTAGCCCCAGAGACTCGTTCTCAATTCGCTGATCTTCATAGCTTCCCCCTATTTGAATTCGATTTTTTTGCGCTCAATCCTGCCCCAGGAGCGCCGCTTTTTGCGGTAGCCGATGAGAGAGGTCGCCCGCACCCAGGCAAGGATAAACCGCAGGCACGACACCTCGAGCGCGCACAGGCCGATCGCCTTGAACACATCCGAGACGCGCAGCTTCAGGTCGATGGTGTGGATGCGCGCAAAGAAGGCCGTGAGCGACAATATCGCCGAGTACACCACATAGACGGCGAAAAACAGCACCATGAACGGGATGTTGATGAGGTCGAGGAAGAAGGCCATCACCATCGTGACGACGCCGAAAATCTCGATGTACGGCGAAAACAGCTCGTAGATGAGGAAATACACATACGAGAGAAAGCCGACGAGGCCGAAGCGCGGATTCGCGAGAATTTTGCGGTGGCGGAACATCGACTCGAACAGGCCGATGTGCCACCTGCGCCGCTGCTTGCGCAGGTCGCCGAGCTTTTCGGGGGCCTGCGTCCAGCAGATGGCGTCCGTCGCGTAGCGGATGCGGTACGGGATGTTGTGCTCGCGGCAGAAAACGTGAAGCTTCACGACAAGCTCCATGTCCTCGCCCATCGTCGTCGAGTCGTAGCCGCCCGCGTCGACGACCGTGCTCTTCTTAAACAGGCCGAACGCGCCGGAAATGATGATGCTGCCGTTGAATTTGTCGAAGAGAATCCGCGCGGCGAGGAAGGAACGGTCGTACTCGAGCACCTGCATACAGGGAAGCACCTTGTCCGGCATCCGGTACGAGAGAACGCGCCCGTTCTCCAGCTTCGCGCCGTTGCAGGGGCGCACCGCGCCGCCCACGGCGACGACGCTGCCGTCCTCGACGACGGGGCGGACGATTTTCTCGAGGGAATCGTACTGCAGCACGGAATCGGCGTCCATGCAGACGAAATACGGGTACTTCGACGCGTTGATGCCCATGTTGAGCGCGTCGGCCTTGCCGCCGTTTTTCTTGCAGATGAGGGTGATCGGCACCTTCTCGTCGAGCGATTCGTAGACGGCCAGCTCCGGCTGGCAGGCAATCATGCGGTGAATCGGCCGCGTCACCTGCCGCATCCGGAAGGCGTCGAGAAGGGTCTGCGCCGTGTTGTCGCGGGAGCCGTCGTCGACGACGATGATCTCGTAGAGCTTATAGTCGAGGCTGAGCAGCGAGCGGACCGTCGAGACGATCGTGACCTCCTCGTTGTACGCCGGGACGACGATGCTCACCGGCACATAGTAGTTCTGGTGCAGCTCGTTCTTGAGGAAATTTCTGCGCTTGACCTGGTACAGCGTCGACGAGCCGACGAGTACCGACAGGAACAGAAAGCTCGCGTACCCAATCATGTAGGCGACGAAAAAGACGCCGACCCAGTTGAAAAATGTCTTGAACGCGTCCATCACGGGCGTTCAGCCTCCCTTCCTGTGCAGCGTGTGGGTTTCCAGACGGTACAGCAGCATCTCGCGCGCGTACCGGTCGCTGCCGGTGACAATGTCGGCGACGTCCTCGTAGCCGACATTGTGCGCTTCCAGACTGGAAGCCGCCGCGTAGCGGATGTACCAGTTCGGGCTGTGCAGCGCCTCCTTGAGCGCCGCGACGACGCGCTCGCCGGGATACCGCGCGAGGGACGAGACGCTGACCGTGGCGTATTCCCAGCGCAGCGGATCGCTCTCCGACGCGAACGCGAGCAGGGGCTCGAGCGCCGGATCGTACGGATACCGCCCGAAATAGCGGACGGCGGAGAGGCGCAGCTCCTTGCCGGCCGAGGCGTCCCGCAGCAGCGAGAGCATCTCCCGCCGGTACGCCCCCGAGCTGAACCGGATGTAGTTGAGAACGGCCAGCTGCGAGCGCTCGGAGAAGGAATGCAGCTCCTTCCAGAGCGGGTCGATGAGCGTCTCATGGTTCCCCGTGTAGCCGAGGAGCGTCTCCGTCAGGATTTTGTCGTGGACGAACACGGAGCCTCTGTCCTGAATCCGCAGCCCCTCGACGACGTGCTCCGGGCTGCCGAACGAGCAGAGCGCCTGCAGCGCGTTCACGCGGCAGTAGAGGTTTTCCTTGCCCATGTACTCGAGCAGCACCTCCTGCACCGCCTGCACGGGAAGATGCCGGTGCAGCATATAGTGCGAGAGGAAATAGGAGAAGTACGCCGTCTGCTCGCTGTCGCGGTGCAGGTAGACGAGGGAAAGATGGAGAACCGTCGGCTGAATCTCCTCGAGATACGCCCTGCCGCCCGGCGCGTCCTCCGCCGTCAGGGCGCGGAGCACCGGCTCGAACGCGGCCAGATTCCGCACGCGCCTGAGCTCCCTCTGCAGCAGGTCAAGGTGCCTGCGCTCCACCGGCTCGCCGCGCGAGAGGCGGTCCGTCTGCGCCGAGACGAGGCGGAGAAAGCGCTGCTGCCGCTTCTCAAGCCGCGGCTCGCTGCCGCGTATCAGGACGGCGTACACGATGTTGAAGACAATCATGCTCGCGCACACCGCTCCGTAAAGATAAATCATCACTTCCACGCCCAACGCGGGTTCCTCCCTTCCTTCCGGATTACGCGGCGCCTGCCCAGTAGTCCTGCAAAATGTAATACGATTCCTTGAGCCGCTCGTGGCTCGTCACGTCTCTCCCCCAGCCCTGCAGCGGGAACTCCCCGAGCGGGATGCGCCATTCGGTGTACGCGCCGCTGCACACGCCCACATACATTCTGTCGATGGAGAGGTTCTCCACGCCGTAGTGCTCGTAGTAATCGTCGTGGATCTGCATCTCGGAGGGGTTCGAGAAGTTGAGCAGCTGCCACGGCAGGCGGATCTCCACGGCGTCCTCGGTGAAGATGAAGTCCGCGAGGGAGTTGAACGACTCGTCCTCGGGATTCGCGTTTCCGCAAAGCAGCTTTCCCGTCTCGTACGTCTCGGCGCTGGCCTCCCAGTTGCCGGTGAGCAGCGGCGTCGCCGTCTGCAGGAGCAGGGAAATCGACTTGAAGACGGGCGTGTCGGCGTCGACGGTTTCCATGTACGGGTCAAGGTCGTCCGTCTCGTGG
This sequence comes from uncultured Oscillospiraceae bacterium, assembly GCA_949292505.1. GTDB lineage: Bacteria > Bacillota > Clostridia > Oscillospirales > Acutalibacteraceae > Caccousia. The sequence goes on along the minus strand of CASFAA010000027.1, from coordinate 1,626 downwards.
AGGAACATCGCGCGCAGCACCTCGTACCGCTCCTGCACGAGGAGGCGGCTGTTGTCCTCGCCGTCGATGACGAGCACGAAATCGCAGGCGCGCTCGAAGGAGAGGTCATAGCTGCTGCAGTAGGTGCTGCCTGTCTTCTGCGTGGTGTCGATCGGAATGTAGAGCGTGTCGCTCCCCGGGTCGAAGTCCTCCTTCTCGATGAGGAAGTAGAGGAATTTCTCGTCGTACTGCATCGAGACGGACGCGTCCTCATAGACGCAGACCGGCTCCACGCCCTCCCAGTCGGAGAGGTCGCCGTCGACATAGCAGACGCTCTCCGTTTCGCCCGGGTCGAACGCGAGCAGGCCGAAATACTGCTCGTTCGTCTGGTAGTCGCTCCAGTACGGGGTGTTCAGCAGGTCGACGGCGTGCATCGTGTTCCAGGTGCGCTTGAACCACTCGTCCTGCCAGGAAAAGACGCAGCTCCCCGCGCATCCGGCGGCCATGATGTCCTCATAGCAGCTCACGATGGCTCTCCCCTGCTCCTGCTCCGTCATATGGCCCTGGTTGCGGCCCGTGTTGTAGTCCCGCTGGGCCATGCCGCGGCCCGTCGAGACGCCGTACTCCGAGATGACGACGGGAACGGTGTGGTAATTCGTGAGCGCCTTGAGATAGGCGTAGTAGGTGTTCACCTCCCCGGAGGGATCGAGATAATCGGCGTTTTCCCCGCCGGGGAGATAGTCCTCGATCGGCGCGCCGGCGTCAAATTCGCTGACAGCCACCGTTTGGTACTCCCAACGGGAATCCCCCTCGACCATCGGCGTCGCGCGCAGTATATAGTTGAGGTAATCCGGATAATACGGGTAGACGTGGTACGAGGCAAAGCAGCCGGGCAGGAAGGCGTCCGTCGCCCGGATGTGCTCGACGTCGACCGTCGCGCACTTCATGAAGTAGACGGTGATGTCCTCCGGGTAGGCGAAGGGATCCGTCGTCGGCCAGTTGGAGAAGGCGAGGAGGCGCTGCTCCTTGTACTTCGACGTCTCGTACTCGATCAGCTTGTCGCCCGCCTCGCACAGCATCGCCTCGAACGGGGAGGCGTCCTCCGTCGTGCAGAGGTATTTTCCCTGATAGGAAGTGCGCTCCGGGTACTTCTCGTCGGTGTAGACGACGGTGACGTCCTCCCACTCGACGCCGAGGATGTACCCGATGACCCACGGCGAGACGTCCTTCCGGTAGCTGCCGGAGCCGAGGCCGTAGCCGAGGGAGAAGTTTTTCCTCCCGTGCAGGATGTCGACGAGGGATCTGCTGTCGCGAATCAGCGCGTCGAGGAACTCCTCGTCGTACGCGTCGCGGTGAGAGTTCTGGACGTAGTCGTTCACCCACACGCCGTGAATCAGCCAGAGCGGCTCCTTCCCCTCCGCCTCCCGCTGGGTGTTGTACGCGTAGAAGGCGTTGTAGAAGTCGTCGTGCAGAATGGTATAGACGCGGATGGTGTTCGCGCCGAGGTCCTGAATCCAGCCGAACCAGCGCAGGTACGTCTCCTCGTCGATGGCGTAGTCCGTCGCCCACTTGCCCGGCAGGCCGACGCCCATGTTGACGCCGCGGATCTCGAAGGGCTCCTTCTCCCCGCCGCGCTCCATGTAGATG
>CASFAA010000026.1 GCA_949292505.1 uncultured Oscillospiraceae bacterium | reverse complement strand
AGGTAGTCCGCGCCCTCCTTCGGGAGCACCTTCATCGGACTGAGCGGACCGTTGAGCTGAATTTTGACCTCGTCCCCCTCCGAATTGCGCAGCGCGTCGAGCAGGTAGCGGTTGTTGAAGCCCATCTCGACCGGCGCGCCGCTGATCGCCGCCGCGAACTGGTCGGAGGCGCGGCCGATCGCCGTTGAGCAGGAGAGATGGATCTCGCCGTCCTCAAAGCGGCAGCGCAGCGGGCTCTTGAGACGGTCGGTGATGAGCAGCGACACGCGCTCCACACTGCCAATGAATTCACGGGTGTTGACAAGGATCTCTGTCGTGCTGTCGCGCGGGATTGCGGCGCGGTAGTCGAGAAATTCGCCCTCGAGCAGGCGCGACGTCACACAGTAGGAATCGATCTGGATCTGGATGTGCCGCCGCCCGACACGCAGCTCCGCCGGAGCGTCGTCGTCGCGCAGAAGCTTCAAAACCTCGCCGAGCGTCTTGCCGGGGACGACAAAGCTCATCTTGCCCTCGCACGGCGCGTTTTCCTCGCGGATCGCGAGCCGGTAGCCGTCGACCGAGACAAGGCGGAGCTTGCCGTCGCCGAGCTCAAAGAGCGTCCCGGTGTGGATTGGCTTCGCGTCGTTCTCCGCGACGGCGAAGATCGTCTGCCGGATCATGCCCTTGAGGAGGCCCTGTCCGATCGTGACGGAATCCTTCTGGCCGAGCGCGGGAAGATCGGGGTACTCGTCCGCCGGAATGCCGACGATGGAGAATTCGCTCGCGCCGCTTGTGATCGTGGTGATGTTTTTCTCGTCGACCGCGAGAGAGACCTCCTCGCCGGGGAGGCGGCGCACAATGTCGGAGAACAGCTTTGCGCCGAGGACGACGCTGCCGGATTCCTGGATTGTGGCCTCGATCGCCGTCGTCATGCCGAGTTCGAGATCGTAGCCGCACAGGGTCAGTTCGCCGGCGGACGTGCGCATCAAAATACCCTCGAGCGCCGGGACGGAGGATTTTGTGGAGACGGCTCTCTGCACGTTTGTGACGGCTTCGACGAGCTGCTGGCGGCTGCAAAGTATTTTCATAGTCAATTACCTGGCCTTTCCTGTCTGCCCGCGCCGCAGGCGCGGATCAGAAAACAGCATATGTTAGGATAGGGATACTTTTAGTAGGGGTAGTAGAGGGGCCGGAAAAGTGGAAAAGCGCGAAAAACGGGAATGGACCGCGGTTTGCGGGGTGGAAAGTTTTTCTCCGTTCCCGGTGGAAAGATTGTGACGTTGTGAAGAGGATCGGATCATTCCACACGCCTGTGGAAAAGTCTGTGGGGAAAGTTGAAAAGTTGTGAAGGATCACCGATCGCGGATATTCTTGATAATGTCCTCCGCGGTGGCCTTGATTTTGCTGTCTTTTGCAAGATTCTTCTCCATCTGCTGCAAAGCGTAGACGACGGTCGAGTGATCGCGTCCGCCGAACTCGTTGCCGATCGCCTCGGTGGGCAGCTGGGTGATCTCGCGCACGACGTACATGGCCATCTGCCGCGCCTTCGAAATGTTCGCGGAGCGCTTCGCCGAGCGGATCTCGTCGCTCGACACGCCGAAGGTGCGCGCGACCTCCTCAATAATTTTCTCGATCGTGTACGGCGTCGGCTGATCGTTGTTGATGATGTCGCTGATGGCGGCGGAGGCCGTCGTGATGCTCGGCGCCTGTCCATTTAAAAGGTGATACGCTTTCATCTTTTTGACGGTGCCCTCGAGCTGCCGGATATTGTTCTTGAGGCGGTTCGCAATGTATTCGCATACGTTTTCCGGGATGGTAATGTCGAGCAGCTCGGCCTTTCTGCGGATGATGGCGAGGCGCGTCTCGAAATCCGGGGGCTGAATGTCCGCGGTGAGACCCCACTCGAAGCGGGTGAGCAGGCGCTCCTCGAGTGTGGCGATGTCCTTCGCCGGACGGTCGGACGTCAGCACGATCTGGCGCTTCGACTCGTAGAGCGAATTGAAGGTGTGGAAGAATTCCTCCTGCGTCGAGTCCTTGCCGGCGATGAACTGGATATCGTCGACGAGCAGCACGTCCGCTTTCCGGTAGCGCTGCCGGAATTCCTGCGTCGTGCCGTGACGGATCGCCTCGATCATTTCGTTCGTGAACTCGTCGCCCTTGATGTAGAGGATGTTCATCTGCGGGTACCGGCGGGCGATCTCGTTGCAGATGGCGTAGAGCAGGTGCGTCTTGCCGAGACCGGAGTTGCCGTAGATGAAAAGCGGGTTGTAGAGCGAGGCCGGCTTCGTCGCGACGGCAATCGACGCCGCGTGGGCGAACTTGTTCGACGGGCCGACAATGAACGTGTCGAAGGTGTAGTCGTAGTCGGTGTCGCTCTGGAAGCGCTCCTCCTTCTGCTGCCCAAGCTCCTCCGGGATGACGAATTTCACCGTCAGCCCCGGCCCGAACACCTCGTCGAGGGCTTCCGTCAGAAGAGAGGTATAGCAGCGCTCCAGCGTTTGGCGGTGGAAGTCGTTCGGCACCTTCAGGATCGCCGTGCCCTGCTTGAAGTCGAGATTGACCGGCTCGATGCGGCTGATCCAGGTGGTGAAGGCAACCTCCGTGATGCGGTTTTTGCAGAAATCGCAGATCAGGTTCCAGGCTTCGGTAAAGGATTCCATACGTTTAACTACCTTTCCTCTTGAACTTTTCGTCAGAGCGCAGGCCGGTCTTTTTCCCGGCGCGCGCCCGCCTCGGCAGCGTTTGGGCGCTAATAGGCATTATATTTTATATGATAGCACATTCTCCGTGCTTTGACAAATCTTTTCCACAGAAA
>CASFAA010000025.1 GCA_949292505.1 uncultured Oscillospiraceae bacterium | reverse complement strand
TCGTCCTGAGCCAGGATCAAACTCTCTAAAATATTGTATTGAATCGCCCTTGCGGGCGTTTCAAGCATATCTTAGAGCTTGAATTAGCTCTATCAGTACACTTGCGTGTTGCATTTTTGAAAAGCTTTGCTTGCTTTCCTTCTCGTATCAGTCGCCCGATACTCAAAGTAATTACGGGTACTTTTGACAAATCCTTTTGATTTTCCGACAATGTCTGAAAATCATCCGTCTTTGTCCATCGTTCGTTGTTTAATTTTCAAGGTTCTGTCCGCTTCCCTCATCGAGGAGCGTGCTTTATATTTTATCACGCTTTCGCGTGTTTGTCAAGCACTTTTTTCATCCTTTTTTCGGGAAGCTCTCGACATTGTATCACTTGCGCGATACTTTGTCAAGATTTTTTTCCGTCTCTCTCGACGGCTTGACTATCATACCACAGCGGAATACCCTTGTCAACAGGTTTTTTGAAATTTTTTCGACGATTTTTTCCCTGTTGTGGAAGCGCGTTTCCTATACCATTATATATTGTGTTTTGCCTGCGCAGCCGCGCGAAACGCGGCAGGCGTAACGCCCTTCTCCCGCCGGAAAACGCGGATAAAATACCCGCCCTCTGAGAAGCCGACCGCCCGCGCGACCTCCTCGACGGGCAGCTTCGTCTCCTCAAGCAGCCGGCAGGCCGCGGCAACGCGCGCCTCGCGCAGCAGCTCGGTAAAGCTTCTGCCGCACGATTCGTGCAGAATCCGCGAGACGTGACGCGTCGAGAAGTGCAGCCGTTCCGCCGCGCCCTCGATCGTCGCCTCCGCGCATGAAGAAGTGAGATAATCGAGAATCCGCCGCAGCGGTTCTCCGTACACACTCGCGTTCTCCCCGGCCGCTACCGTTCCGCGATCGAGCAGGACGGAAAACAGCAGGGCGAGCGCGCCGTTCATCGCGGCGCGGCGGTTCGGGCGGTTCCCGAGCGCCTCCCGGGCAAGCAGGAGCAGCAGCTCCCGGGATTCCTCGTCGTCTCCCATATCAAAGAGCAAAAAGCTTCCCTCCCCGGGGCGGGCAAACAATCCCTCCGGCGCGCCGCGCACGCCGAGCAGCGCCGGGAAAGCCGAGCGGAAGAACGGCTCGCGGATCAGCACGTTGAGGACGACGGCGTCAGGCGAGCAGCAGAAGCTGTGCATCGTGCCGGGGCTCAGCAGGAAAAGCTGGCCGCGGGAAAGCGTGTCCTCGCGGTCGGCGAGGGTGTTCCAGCCCGTCCCGTCCAACACGGCGATCATCTCGTAAAAATTATGCGTGTGAGAAAACGGGCGATCCGTGCTGACGTGCTTGGAGACGGAAATATCGTCTCCCGAGACGATGAGCCGGCTGCCATCGAGCTCCGGCGCGGCGCCCGTCTCCCCGCCCTCGGGAGGCGGGAGGCGGTACCAGCGCAGGGCGTCAAAGCCTTCCGGCGCATCGCGCAGCCTGGCAAGAAAGCTCTCCCGCGTCAGTTTCCCTCCCGCGAGTTCCCCCTCCCAAACGGTGAGAGCGCGCAGAAACGCCTCTGTTTCCCTGATTTGTTTCATGTCCGAATTCTCCTATCCAGAATGTCCCCCAGCGCATTTGCCAAGCGAAGCAAAGCGTGCTATAGTGCAAGTAGGAATCCTTTGTACAGAATATCCGGATTTGTCCTGAAAGTCCATATTCATTTGTGCCAAATAAAGGAGGAGTTCTTCGTGAAAATCACAGCCATGCAAGCAAACCACCTCGAGACCCCGCTGGGCTACGACCTGTCCCACCTGAGTCTGTCGTGGATTTCGGAGGAGGCGCGCGGCAAAAAGCAGGCGTCGGCACGCGTCCTGATCGCGTCCGACCCGTCGTTCGGGCGCATCCTGCACGATTCCGGTGAGAGCGGAAACCCGGATTCCCTCTCCTACTGCCCGCAGCTCGCGCTCGCCCCGCGCACGCGTTACTACTGGAAGGTCACCGTCCGGGACGAGACGGGCGACGAGGGGACGGGCGTCTCCTGGTTTGAGACCGGCAAATGCGGCGAGCCCTGGGCGGCAAAGTGGATCACGCCCGCGTGCGGCGACGCGCATCCGTACGTGCGCGGGGTTGTCTCCCTGCCGGAGCGGCCCGTCTCGGCGCGCGCGTACGTCTGCGGCCTCGGCCTGTATGAGCTTTTCGCGAACGGAGCGAAGGTGGGAGACGAGTATTTCACCCCCTATTATAATGACTACAAGCTCTGGCAGCAGGTGCAGACGTACGACGTGACGGCTCTGCTGCACGAGGGGACGAACATCCTCGGCGCGATGCTCGGCAACGGCTGGTACAAGGGCCGCTTCGGCTTTGAGCAGAATCCGCGCCGCGGCCTGTTCGGCGACTCCTTCTCCTTCCTGTGCGAGCTGCGCGTGACGCTCGAGAGCGGCCGCGAGCTCTGCTTCGGCACGGACGAGACGTGGCGCTGGGCGCCCTCCCCGGTGCTCGCGAGCGGCATCTACGACGGCGAGGAATACGACGCCCGCCTCGAGATCCCCGGCTGGTGCGAGGACGTGCAGGAGCCCGCCGGCTTCCGCCCCGTCGACCTCGCCGACCGCCCGTACACGACGCTGACCGATCGCTTCAGCCCGCCGGTACGCGTCACGGAGACGCTGCCCGCGCCGAAGCGCATCGTCACGCCGAAGGGAGAGACCGTCCTTGACTTCCGCCAGGAAATCACCGGCTGGGTGCGCTTTTCCTGCTCCCTGCCCGCCGGGACGCGCGTCCATCTGCAGTACGGCGAAATTCTGCAGGAGGATTGCTTCTACAACGACAACCTCCGCTCCGCAAAGGCGGAATACTTCTATACGTCGAACGGAACCCCCGCCGAGGTACGCCCGTTCTTCACATTCTACGGCTTCCGCTTTGTGAAGGTCGAGGGAATCGCGGATGTCGACCCCGGCTGCTTCACGGCGTGCGTGCTGCACTCCGACCTCGGAACGACGGGCTGCATTGAGACGTCCGACCCGCGCGTCAACCGCCTCTTCCTCAACGCCATGTGGGGTCAGCGCGGCAACTTCCTCGACGTGCCGACCGACTGCCCGCAGCGCGACGAGCGCATGGGCTGGACGGGAGACGCGCAGGTCTTCTGCCCGACGGCTACGTTCAACATGGACACCGCGCCGTTCTACCGCAAATACCTGCACGATATGCTGCTCGAGCAGCTTGGCATCTATCACGGTTCGGTGCCGCACGTCGTCCCGATGATGATCGCCGATCCCAAGCTCGATCAGCACGGTTCGTGCGCCTGGGCGGACGCGGCGGCCGTCATCCCGTGGCAGCAGTATCTGTTCTACGGCGACAAGTCCCTCCTCGCGGAGGAATATGAGAATATGCGCGCCTGGGCGGATTTCCTCGCCCGCGAGGAGCAGGCGATCGGCGAGCCGCTGCGCACGGCGGGCTTCCACTTCGCCGACTGGCTCGCCCTCGACAATCCCGACAAGACGAGCTGCTTCGGCGGGACGGATCCGTACTATGTGGCGAGCGCGTACTATTACGGCTCCATCGACAAGACGGCGAGAGCCGCCCGCGCCCTCGGCCGCACGGAGGAAGCGGACCGCTATGCCGCGTGGGCGGAGCGCATCCGCGAAGCCTTCCGCGCGAAGTACCTCCTCCCCGGCGGCGACAATGTCTGCAAGACGCAGACCTCCTATGTGCTGGCGCTGGCCTTTGACCTTACGCCCGAAGCGGAGCGCGCCGACACCGTCCGCCTCCTGCAGGAAAAGCTGCGTGAGAACAATATGCACCTGACGACCGGCTTCTGCGGCACGCCGTGCCTGTGCCCCGTGCTCTCCGAGAACGGCGCGAACGCCGACGCCTACCAGCTCCTGCTCAACGACGATTATCCGAGCTGGCTCTACGAGGTCGGCATGGGCGCGACGACCGTCTGGGAGCGCTGGAACTCCGTCCTTCCCGACGGCAGCATCAGCGACACCGGCATGAACAGCCTGAACCACTACGCGTACGGCTCCATCGTGGAGTGGATGTACCGCTATATGTGCGGCATCAATCCGGTCGAGAACGCGCCCGGCTTCCGCCGCGCCGTGCTCCGCCCGATGCCCGACAAGAGCCTGTCCTTCGCGCACGCCTCCTTCCGCTCGCCCGTGGGTCTCTACGAGAGCGGCTGGGAATACGAGGACGAAGGAAAGGCCATCCGCTACAGCTTCACCGTGCCGTTCGGCGCGGAGGCGGAGCTCCTTCTCCCCGGCGACAGCGAGCCCACGCTCCTGACCGCCGGCTCCTACACCTTCCGCCGCGAAGCGTAAAACAAAATCAAAAAGGGCCCGCCGCAGAATGGAACACTGCGGCGGGCCCTTTTGCTGTGTGCGGATCAGACAGGGAAAAGCGGGAGCGGCTCGAGGAAGAGGATGTCGCCGCGGTTGGCGGCGTCGCCCTCGGCGAGGATGGCGGCGCGGGCGACGATGTCGCCTCCGGCCTTCTCGACGAGGCGTTCGATGGCGAGCAGCGACTCACCGGTGGAAATCACGTCGTCCACGATGGCAACGCGCTTGCCCTGGAGGAGCATGGCGTCCTTGCCGTCGAGGCAGAGCGTCTGCGCCTTCTGCGTCGTGATGGAGACGACCTCGTCGGTGAGCGGATGGCTCATGTAGGGCTTCACGCTCTTTCTCGCGACGATGTAGTACGGCAGACCGCGCAGGCGGCACAGCTCGTTGACGAGCGGGATGCCCTTCGCCTCCGCCGTGACGATATAGTCGACCTCGGGGAGCTTCTTCTCGAGCAGCGGCGCGGCCTTTGTGACGAGCTCGCAGTCGCCGAGGATGACGAAGCTCGCGATGCACAGATGCTCCGCGACCTGCATGATGGGAAGCTGACGGGTCACGCTCGCCACCTCAAGAGTATAATACTGCTGTTCCATAACAACCTTCCTTTCCCGTCACAGCGCCAGACCGGTCGCGCCGACGATGAGCTTGAGCACAATACCGGCCAGCATCCCGAAGAACGGATCGAAGACGGCGGTGACGGCCATGGTGACGGCGGCAATGACGGAGCCTCCCGCCTCGCCGGTCGCAAAGGCGGCCGCGCCGTCGCCGGGGATCGTCACAAACGCGCCGAGGATAAACAGGAAGCCGGCGATCGACTGGCTCGGCACATACTTGCCGATCTTCGGCAGCAGGCCGAAGAACAGGATCAGCGCCATCGCGCCCATCATGATAACGCCGGAGAGGACGGCGTGCGGAGCCGCGCCGGTCGCGGAAATGATGGCCTCGACAGGGCCGCCGCCGAACAAGGCGCTGAGCGCGTCGGCGAGGCCGGAGTACACAGTGAGATGGTCGACGTTCAGCTCGCCGCCGCCCATGCCGCTCGTGATGTTGCCGAAGGCGATGTTCGCGCCGATCGTCAGGCAGGCCAGCGACAGCGCGCCGCGCGCGACGGAGAGGTTCATCGTGGGCTTTTCAAGCTTCAAGCGGCACATTTTCTCCGCCACGGCGTTTTCGCCGAGCTGCTGCCCCGCGATCTTCGCCGCCACGCTCGAGATGACAAGCGAGCCGACAATGGTATAGACGAGCGCGTTCGACGGGTCAAGATACTCCGCGACGAGGTAAATCAGCACGGCGGAGGCCACCGAGATCCAGCCGACAAGCTGGTTCTCCTTGACCATATTGAACGCCGTGCGCACCAGCACGAAGCCGACGCCCGCCATCATGGCGTGGACGATTGCGTCGCCTGCGAAGGCCGTGATCGCTGAGAGCGCGCCCGTCAGGCCGAGGACGACCATGATGAGGCCGCCGAACAGCACCATCGACAGGCGGTCGCGCCGCGTCTTTCCCATGTTTCCGGCCATGACAATCGTCTCCGCCTGGAACGAGATCGGGGCGACCGAGTTGAGCGCGCCGCAGGAGATCGCGCCCACGGCGAAGCCGATCGCCGTCGGGACGGACGCGAAGCCGTACGTCAGCGCCAGCA
>CASFAA010000024.1 GCA_949292505.1 uncultured Oscillospiraceae bacterium | reverse complement strand
GCGGCGTGCCGCAGACGGTCGGGATCCGCACCATGCGGCTGAGCTTTTCCTCCAGGCCGCGGAACGCGTCCGCCGCGCGGGGCGCGCCGCTCACAGCGAACGGGCCGCTTCCACGACCCAGCGGATGCGCTCGTGGTCGATGGTGGAGTCGAGCGTACAGTCGCCGCCGAGCATCAGGCCGAGCTTACCGGTATTGAGAATCAGAGCGCGCGTGTATGCCTGCACCTCCTCCTTCGTCCCGGTGTAAATGATTCCCTGATGAAACGAACCGTTCCAAAGCGTTTCAAAGCCGCCGAGAACCGTTTTGCCTCCGAAGAAAAGCCTGCCGTCCGCGAGAGAAAGACCCTCGACGTGCACCGCCCAGTTGACGGCGCGGCACGGATAGTCCTTCCACAGCGAGAGGCGGTTTTTCTCGCCCGCCCAGCCGCAGCAGTGGATGAGGTTGTTCTCCGAATACCGATTTGCCTGCTCGAGGACGTACAGATCGCTCGGGCGAATCGTCCGCACATATTCTTCCTCGCTCATCCTGTCATATTCGCCGCCCTGGACGCAGTAGTAAACACCGTCGCAGCCTGCCTCGGTGATCAGAAGGCGCGCGAGCAGCGCGTTGTCCTGCGCGATGACGTCGAGCGCGTGCATGACGGCCAGCCTGTCCTCCCGGAGATGGCGCATGACCTTCTCCTCGCCCGCGCCGAAGCGGAGCGACGAGAACGGGGCGAATACATTATAGAAGACGCACATCTCGGAGCCCTTCGCCTCCACGATGCGGCGGGCGCGCTCCACCTGCTCCCGGATGAAGGGATGATTCTTCCCGAGCGGCTCGAGCCGGTACCAGTCGGACGCTTCCTTCACATCATTGGGAACAGGGTAATTGAAGTAGCTGTCGCACATGATTTTGATAAAATCGAGGCCGGTCGACTCATAGTAGGCGAGGTGCGCCTTCACGCACGCCTCCCCCATCGCCTCCTCGCCGCCGAAGTGATACCAGAAGCCGACCGGCACATGGTCGACCTCCTGCTTCGCAAGCGCACTTAACACTCTGGTTCTCTTATCCATCTGCGTTTCCTCCCTTTCCGCGCCGGAAAGCCGGGCAGCCCCGAATCGGGCGGCTCCAAAGCGGCCGGCGGCCATTTCTTTCTTACTCTCAGGATATCGGAAAAAGGACAGGAATGCAAGGCCTCTTTTCGACCACCGAGGTTCCGGGAGGGAACAAAAAAGCGCGCGCCGTTTGGCACGGCGCGCGCTGCGGTTTGCGTGGGGCAATTTGCTTTTCGATCAGAAAAGCTTATTTGATCATGCTGGCGACTTCGTCCGCGAAGTTGTCCTCGCGCTTCTCGAGGCCCTCGCCCTTCTCAAAGCGGACATAGCCCACGATGGCGATGGAGCCGCCGAGCTCCTTAGCGACAGAGTCGGTGTACTGCTGAATGGACATCTTGTTGTCCTTCACATACTCCTGCTCAACAAGGCAGACTTCCTTGAAGTACTTCTTGATCTTGCCGTCAACCATCTTCTCGATGACCTTCTCCGGCTTGCCGGTGCTGGCGGCCTGCTCGGCGGCAATCTTGCGCTCGTGCTCGATAACCTCAGCCGGAACCACGCTGCTGTTGAGGTAGAGCGGGTTGATGGCAGCGATCTGCATGGCGATGTTCTTCGCGTACTCCTGGAACTCGTCCTTCGCGGCAACCTCAGCGGAGGTATCGAACTTCACGAGCACGGCAATCTTGCCGCCCATGTGGATGTAGGCGGTGACAACGCCGTCATAGCGCTGGAAGCGGCGAATCTTGATGTTCTCGCCGATGGTGAGAACCTTCTCCTTGCGGAGATCCTCGACGCTCATGCCGGCGCCGACAGCCTCGGCGGCGAGGAGAGCGTCCATGTCGGCCGGATTGACGGCGGCAACCGTCTCGGCAACCGTCTTCACGAAGGCCTGGAAATCAGCGTTCTTCGCGACGAAGTCGGTCTCGGCGTTGACCTCGACGGCAACGCCGACATTGCCGTCGACATACGCATACGCCATGCCCTCGGCGGCGATGCGGCCGGCCTTCTTCGTGGCGGCGGCGAGGCCCTTCTCGCGCAGGAAATCAATCGCGGCGTCCATGTCGCCGTTGGAAGCGGTCAGCGCCTTCTTGCAGTCCATCATGCCGCAGCCGGTCTTCTCGCGGAGAGCAGCAACGTCCTTTGCAGTAAATGCCATGTTAATTCCTCCAGTTTATCAGTCTATAACCGCGCACAGCACGCCAGGAATGCTGGCGTGCCGTGCCGCACTTCATGCTTCTGTTTCAGAAAATTACTCGGCCGCTTCCTCGTCGGTCTCGTTCTCCTTGGCCTCGGCCTCGGCAGCGCCCATCTGGCCCTCCTTGCCCTCGACAATCGCGTTGGCAATGGTGCCGGAAATGAGCTTCACGGCGCGGATGGCGTCGTCGTTGCCCGGGATCACGTAGTCGATCTCATCCGGGTCGCAGTTGGTGTCGACGATGGCGACAATCGGGATACCGAGCTTCTTGGCCTCGGCGACAGCGATGCGCTCCTTGCGGGGGTCGACGATGAAGAGAGCGCCGGGGAGCTGCTTCATATCCTTGATACCGCCAAGGAACTTCTCAAGCTTCTCGATCTCGAGGTTGAGCTTGACGACTTCCTTCTTCGGGAGCATCTCAAACGTGCCGTCGGACTCCATGGTCTTGAGCTGGTTGAGACGATCGATGCGGCGGCGAATCGTGCGGAAGTTGGTGAGCATACCGCCGAGCCAGCGGGCGTTCACATAGTAAGCGCCGGCGCGCTGGGCCTCGTCGCGGACGGAATCCTGGGCCTGCTTCTTCGTGCCGACGAACAGCACGCTCTTGCCCTCCATGGAAAGCTCACGAACAAAGTTGTAAGCCTCCTCGAGCTTGCGGACGGTCTTCTGCAGGTCGATGATGTAGATGCCGTTGCGCTCGGTGAAGATGTACTCCGCCATCTTCGGGTTCCATCTTCTGGTCTGGTGGCCGAAATGGACGCCGGCTTCCAGAAGCTGCTTCATGGATACTACTGCCATTTTGTATTCCTCCTTGGTTTTTCCTCCGCCGTTCCCTTACGTCGGCGCAAAACCCTTTCGGGCACCGGTTCGCCGGGGACGGCGTGTGTTTTGCGCGAATTATTATAGCATAAAGTTTTTTTCAATGCAACTGAAATCTTGCCGATTTTCGACCTTCTCTCCGGCGCTTTCCCGTCATCCGGCACAAGAAAGGTCACTCGTCGCCGAAAAATGACGCGAGAAGGCCCCGCCTGCGGCGCACGCGCACGCGCTCCTGATAGTTCACAAGAATCGTGTCCTCGCCGATCACCTGGATATCCGGCCAGCGGATGACGATGTCCTCCTCCCGGCCGAGCAGGCCGAACAGCCGCGGCCGCCCGTAGACCACAATCGCCGTGAGCCGCGCGCTCTCCACGTCCATCTCTGCGTCGCAGACGGCGCCGACGCGCGTGCCGTCCTTCACGCTGATGACCTCCTTGCGGCGCAGCTCCGCTACCCTGCAGGTCATGCTGCCACCCTCCTTCCCCGCCGTTTCACGGCGGCCCATATTCCTTCTATTGTATGCGCACGGGGCGCGCCGTATACGCGGCGAAATTTTCCCGGAGCGGTATGCGCCCGCCGAAAAGCGGCAATACTGAAATTGACAGGAGGAAGACGCCATGTACAACAAAGTGGAAATCTGCGGAGTCAACACCTCCCGGCTCAAGGTGCTGACGGAGGCGGAAAAACGGGAGCTGCTCCTCAAAATCAAAAACGGGACGCCCGCCGAGCGCGAGCGCGCCCGCGAGGAGATGGTCAACGGGAACCTCAAGCTTGTTCTGAGCGTGATCCAGCGCTTCACCAACCGCGGGGAAAACCTTGACGACCTGTTTCAGGTAGGCTGTATCGGCCTGATGAAGGCGATCGACAACTTCAACCCCGAGCTGCAGGTCAAATTCTCCACCTACGGCGTGCCGATGATCATCGGCGAAATCCGCCGCTATCTGCGGGACAACAACAGCATCCGCGTCAGCCGGTCGCTGCGGGATACGGCATACAAGGCCATGCAGGTCAAGGAAAAGCTGCTCGCGAAAAACAACCGCGAGCCGACGGTGGAGCAAATAGCGTCGGAGCTGGGGCTGCCGCGCGAGGACGTCGTCCTTGCGCTCGAATCGATTGTCGAGCCCGTCTCGCTCTATGAGCCTGTCTTCAACGACGGAGGCGACACGATCTATGTGATGGATCAGGTCGGAGACTCCCGGGGCGGCGACACAGACTGGCTCGAGGAAATTGCCCTGCGCCAGGCGATCAGCGATCTCAGCGAGCGCGAAAAGCGCATCCTCACCATGCGGTTTTTCCAGGGAAAAACGCAGATGGAGGTCGCGTCGGAGATCCATATCAGCCAGGCGCAGGTATCCCGGCTTGAGAAGGGTGCGCTTGAAAAAATCAAGCGGGAGCTGTGAGTTTCATTTTCTAAAAAAGAAATTCTTGCACTTCCCTCCAGAATCCGATATACTGAGATAGGATTTGTTGGTCATTTTGATCTGTTCTCCTCTCGAACGCCGGACGTTTTTTCCTATTATGGCGAGGACGCCGCGCTCCGTGAGGAGAAGCGGGAAGGAGGGGAAGCCATGGAGCTGCACGCGCCGGAGTGCGTCAACAGAACGCTCGAGACGCTACGCGGGGCCGGATATGAGGCGTATCTCGTCGGCGGCTGCGTGCGGGACAGCCTCCTGGGGCTTCCCGTGCACGACTGGGACGTCGCTGCCTCCGCGCTGCCGGAGGACGTCGAGCGCCTGTTCTCGCCGTATCCGCTTTCGCTTGCGGGCGAAAAGCACGGAACTGTTTCCGTGCAGTATCCCGGCTGCCCCGTCGAGATCACCACCTTCCGCGTGGACGGCGGCTATGCCGACCACCGCAGGCCGGACAGCGTCCGGTTTTCCCAAAGCCTGCGCGAGGATCTCGCCCGCCGCGATTTCACCATCAACGCGATGGCGTACGACGGAGAGGTCATCGATTACTTCGGCGGGCAGGAGGATCTCGGGCGGCGGGTCATCCGCTGCGTCGGAAAGCCGCGCCGCCGCTTTGAGGAGGACAGCCTGCGCATTCTGCGCGCCCTGCGCTTCGCTTCCGCTCTCTCCTTCACGCTGGAAAAGCGAACGTACGACGCTGTGATGCAGTGCCGCGGCCTTCTTGCAAAGGTCTCGCCGGAGCGCACGGCACAGGAGTTTCTCCGTCTGCTCTGCGGGAGAAACGCCGTGCGCGTGCTGCGCCAGTACCGCCGCGTGTTCGAGGTCTTTCTTCCCGAGCTCGCGCCGATGGCCGGCCTGAGCCAGCGCAGCCCGTATCACCGGTACGACGTGTGGGAGCACACGCTCCACGCGGTCGGCTTCGCGCCGCGCGACCCGGAGCTGCGGCTCGCCGTTCTGCTGCACGACATCGGCAAGCCCCTGTGCAAAACCATCGACAAATCGGGCCGCGGCCATTTCCACGGCCATCAGGAAGCCGGCGCTCAGATCGCCGGCCGCGTCTGCGAGCGCCTTCATCTGAGCCGCAGCGCGACACAGGACATCACCGCGCTGGTGCGCTGGCACGACGTCTCGTGCGTGTGCGGGGAAGCAAAC
>CASFAA010000023.1 GCA_949292505.1 uncultured Oscillospiraceae bacterium | reverse complement strand
AATTCGCCCTGCGCAGCGCCGATGACGAAGGTGACCTTCGGCTTGTCGAGACGGATTCTGTCGGCGCTGCCGACCGTGACCTGATCGAGGCCCTGCGGGATGCTCGCGAGCGTGCCGGACGCGATCACGCGGCGCAGCAGCTCGGCAAAGCGCGCGCAGCCGAGGACAGCGTCCCCAATGACCATCGCACACTGGTCAAGGATGTGCATCAGCAGATCCCAAAGGCGGATTTCGCGCTCCGCGAGATCGGGACGTCCCGCCTGCTCGAGACGCACGGCAAGCGCGCGCAGGCGCTCCGCCGCCTCGGTTCGCTCCAGACAGCGGAACACCGCGCGGGCGCACGCCTCGCCCGTCCCGCCGTTGACCGTCCGCTCAAGCTCCTCGAGCGGTTCGACGGCGCGCCGGCGGGCGTCATTGAGACGGGCCAGCAATTCCTTATCCTCATCCCTCCACGTCTCCTCAAAGCCGCGCGGATGGGCCGTCCACTCCTCGCGCCACCGCTTTCCGGAGACGTTCCACAGGAAGGCGTAGTTTTCCAGCTCCGCAATCTCCTCCGGCTCGAGTCCGGCGAGCCCTGTCTTGAGATACAGGAGCAGCTCGTCGGTGCGCAGGCCGGTGCGGACGCACTGCAGCGCTGCAAGGACGAAGCGCATGAGCGGCTCGTCCTCGATGGCGGCGGGCTGATCCATGAAATACGGGATCTCCCGCGCGTCGAGGGCGCGATCGAGAACGCCCGCGTAGTCGTCCGCATTGCGCGCGATGACGGCAAAGTCGCCGTACCGCAGGCCCCGCTCCATCGCAAGGCGGCGGATGGTCGAGGCGACGAAGGCCGCCTCCTCGTACCGGGTCGAGGCGCGGTAGACGGCGGCGCAGTCCGTCCCGGAAAGGGTCTCGCGCGCCGGACGGTACAGGTTTTCCTCGAGGACGCGCAGCCCCTCGCACCGGAAGCGCGCGCCGGGATCCAGCACGACTGGCGCGGCGACGGGAACGCCCGCCTCCCGCGCGAGGGAACGCAGCTGCCGCCCCGTCCGCTTGACGAGTGAAAAGAGGCCGACGCCGTCCTCGGGGTCGTTGAGCGAATCGGCGCACAGCGAAACGGCGGTCTCCTCCGACTGTTCCAGCAGTACGCGCAGGACGGCATATTCCTGCACCGTGAAGGCTGTAAAGGAATCGACCGCCGCGACCGAACCGCGGAAGAAGCCGTTCTCCCGCAGGAGCGGCAGGGCGCGCGTCAGATCGTCCAGCGGGTCAAGGTAGCTCTGCGCGACCATCGCGTCGTAGGCAGAGAGAATCAGGGAAACCTCGCACAGCTTGCGGCGCAGCGCGCCCTCGGGAAGGCGTCCCGCCGCCGACGCGAGCGATTCCGGCGCGACGGCGCAGAGCTTGAGCTCCGACGAGATGGCGAGCATCAGCGAAACGAGCTCCCCGCTCGCGGCGCTGCGGCGGTAAAAGTCAAGCCTGTCCCCGACGGCGGAAAGCGCAAGGCTCATGAAAATGCTGCGGCCGCCGTCGTCGAGCCTGCGTCCGGCTCCGCCGCCGTACAGACGGAACGCCTCGTCCGCAAGACGCGAAAAGCTGAGGACGCGCACCTTCTGCGCGTCCTCAGCTCCCAGAAGCTCCAGCATGGCCCGTTCGTTTTCAAAGGAAGCCTGCTCGGGCACAATCAGGAAAACGGGGCGGTCCGGTTTCTCGCGCAGCGAGCTGCGCACAAGCTCCCGCAAATAGGTTGTTTTGCCGCTCCCCGAACGGCCGAGCACCAGTTTCAGCATTGCGTCACCTGCGTTTCACCAATTTTCCATCCAGCTGCGAAGCTGCTCATACAGCTCGACAGCCTTGAATCTGACCTCATAGCCGCCCTCCACGACGCCAAGCTGTTCCGCGGAGAGAACGTCGTCGAGCGCCGCGCTGTCCTGAGCGGCGGGCAGGCACAGCGCCGGAAAGAGGACGCACCACCAGTTGTGCCCCTCTCCCTCGCCGATCGTCACGCGCAGCGCCTCATACCGGCCCGCCGGAAGGGTCACGTTTTCATACTCCCTCGTGGGAAAATACATCTCCGTCAGCTCCGCCTTCACCGGATAGGAATAGCCCGCCCGGTACACCTCGTCCTGCGCGGCCTCCTGCAGCGCAGGGAGAATCGTCTCGACGGCGGCGAGCGCCTCCTCGCGGGTCGACGCGCCGTCCATCAGGCTCGAGCTCTCCTCGAGGAGCCTGTCCCGCACGCGGAGCTTGAGCGCCTGATCCGCCTCGGAATCGGAATTCGCGAGGATATGAAGGCGCAGCACCTCGTCCGGGATCGACTCGCACACAGCAGTAAAGCCGAGCATCGAAAACAGCACGGCGCAAAACAGTCCGAACAGCATGCATTTTTCCCACAATTTCATCTGAAAAGCCTCCCGTTTCGTCTTGGTCTGCTTTCAGTATGGGAGGAATTATTTTCCATTATGCGGGGCGGCACAAAAAAGTTTCTGGATACGTTTTTTTGAGCTCTGCGGCGCAGAGCATCGCCGGCCCAAGCCCGGCAAAGAGGCCGAAAACGGCGGAGCCGCTTCCCGTCATGCATGCGCCCGCCGCGCCGAAGTCCAGCATGGCGGCCTTGACGGCGGCGACCTCGGGCAAACGCAGGACGTCCTCAAAATCGTTTCCGAGCGCCGCGCCGAGAGCGGAAAGGCTTCCCTCTTTCAGCGCCTTCAGGACGGCGGCGGTGTAATCGTTCCCGCCGCCGGGACGCTCGTCCGCGAGGCGGAAGGCTTCGGCGGTCGAGACGTTGACGGGCGGCTTGCACACAACAATGTGACACGGCGGAACGGGCGGCGCGGACGACAGAAGCTCCCCGACGCCCCGCGCAAGGCGAATTCCCCCCGCAAGGCAGAACGGGACGTCCGCGCCGACGCGCAGACCGATGGAGAACAGCTCCTCCTCCGAAAGGGGCTCTCCGGCAAGGAGATTGAGGCCGCGCAGAACGGCTGCGGCGTCGGCGCTGCCGCCTCCAAGCCCTGCCTGGGAGGGAATCGTTTTTTCCAGATGAACGCGGGCGCCCGTGGTTTCCGCGAGACCGGAGCGCTCCAAAAAGAGGGACGCCGCGCGGAAGACGGTGTTCTTCTCCCCACACGGTACGGACGGGTCGGTGCAGGAGAGAGCGACGCCGGGCTCCGCGAGGGAGAGCTCAAGCCCGTCGGCAAGGGTGACGGCGAGCATCACCATGGAAAGCTCGTGGTAGCCGTCCTCCCTTCTGCCGAGGACGTCGAGGCTGAGATTGACTTTCGCACAGGCGGACAGCTTCATTTGATTTCCTCCTCTGCCGGTTTTCCCACAATTCAGTGGCGGAACAGGGAAAGGCGGCGGATGTCGATGACGTGCTTCGGGCACATCTCGTGACAGCAGTAGCAGCGAATACAATTCGAGTAATCGATCACGGCCTTATGGTCGCGGATCGTAATGGTGTGCTGCGGGCAGCTCTCGGCGCACTTGCCGCAGCCGACGCACTCCGCCGTGCGGATCTGCGGCGACGGCGTGGCAAGGCGAGCGGCCAGAGGCCGCAGGAATTTCGGCAGCCGGGTGATGAAATTCGCGGACTTCGATTCCGGCTGCAGAAAGTCCGGCACGGCAAAGCGCGAGGCGGGCTCGCAAAGCCAATGGAGCTCCTCCGCCGTGCGCGGACACAGGCCGCGCTCCATCGCGGAGCGCAGCGGGAAGATGGTTTCCGGATCCATGCCGATAATCTGCGTGCAGGCCAAATCGACCGCGTACGGGCTGCGGCTCGCGAGCAGCGCGCCGACATGGCGCGGCCTGCCGCCGGTGGGGCCGTTTCCCTCCATCGCGGTGATGCCGTCCACCACAGAGAGGACGGGGTGCAGCGCCTGACAGAGGTCGGTGATCATCGTGCCGAAGGCCTCCTTCTCCGGGAAGCGGCAGTGAAGCTCCGGCTTCATCAGGCCGGGCACCGCGCCGAACAGGTTCTTGACGGCGGCGCTCAGGCCCATCATGCAGTGCGTCTTGAGCTTGCACACGTCGACGATGGCGTCCGCCGTGTGCAGCGGCGTGATGACGGAGAAGGAGCGGCACAGCTTCGCCTCGGGCGCCTTGAGCTCGCCCCAGGTGCAGTCGTAGTTGAGCTCGGCTCCGTACTCCGCCGCCTGCGCGCATCCGGAATGCTCGTAGATGGTCTTGAGGAGGGCGGGCGTGTACGGCCCGCCGGGGCTCTCGGCAATGACGACGGACGCGCCGAGCTCCTTTAATAGGGAGACGACGGCGCACAGGACGACCGGGTGCGTGACGGCGCACTCGTCCGGGGACGATCGCGTCACGAGATTCGGCTTGACGGCGACGCGCATCCCGGGGCGGATAACCTCCTCCGCCTTCAGGAGACGGAACTGCTCCGCCAGAACGGCGCGCACCTTTTTATAGTCGTACGCTTCGCACGGGGAAGCGCAGACCTCCACGGGCTCCCTCATTTCTGGAGTCCCTCGAGGAAGTGCTCGATGCGGCGCAGCGCCTCCGTGATATGTTTGATGGAGTACGAGTAGGACACGCGGACGAAGCCCTCGCCGCACGCGCCGAAGGCCGGGCCGGGCACGACTGCGACGTGCTCCTGATAGATAAGCTGCTCGCAGAATTCCTCGCTCGTAAGGCCGGTGCTGCGGATGCACGGGAAGACGTAGAACGCGCCCTCCGGCTCGAAGCAGGTCAGGCCCATGCGGTTGAAGCCGTCGACGATGAG
>CASFAA010000022.1 GCA_949292505.1 uncultured Oscillospiraceae bacterium | reverse complement strand
TGTGGATCGTCCCGCTCGTCGGCTGCGTCAACGGCGTCGCGCGGGAGCTGGAGCGCCGCATGGCGCGCGAGCTGCCGGACGGCGTCGACGGCGTCGTCGCCTTTCAGCATTCCTGCGGCTGCTCCCAGCTCGGGGACGATCTGCTCCGCACGCAGAAACTGTTGCGCGGCCTGCTGCTTCACCCGAACGCGGGCAGCGTGCTCGCGCTCGGCCTCGGCTGCGAAAATAACCGCGCCGCGGACATGGAGACCCTGCTCGGCGCATACGACCGCAGCCGTCTTCGCTTCCTTCTCTGCCAGGACTGCGAGGACGAGGTCGCGGAGGGGCTTGCCGCGCTGCGGAAGCTCGCCGCGAGAGCCGCCGCCTGCCGCAGAGAGCCGTGCTCCGTGAAGAGCCTTACCGTCGGCCTCAAATGCGGCGGCTCCGACGGCTTTTCCGGCCTTACGGCCAACCCTCTCGTCGGGTCGTTCGCAGACTGGCTGCTCTCGCGCGGCGGCTCGGCTGTCCTCACGGAAATCCCGGAGACGTTCGGGGCGGAGGAGCTGCTGCTCCGCCGCTGCCGCAGCGAGGACGTCTTTCGCCGCGCCGCCTCGGTGATGAGCGGCTTTCGGGAGTATTTTCTGCGGTATGGCCAGCCGGTCGACGAGAATCCCTCGCCCGGCAACCGCGAGGGCGGCGTGACCACGCTCGCCGAGAAATCGCTCGGCTGCGTGCAGAAGTCGGGCTCCGCGCCGCTCGAGGATGTGCTGCTCTACGGCGAGCAGGTGCGCGTCCCGGGGCTCAGCCTGCTCGAGGGGCCGGGCAACGATCTCGTGTCGAGCTGCGCACTCGCGGCGTCCGGCGCGCAGCTGATTCTGTTCACCACGGGGCGCGGGACGCCCTTCGCCTGTCCTGTCCCGACGCTCAAGTTGTCGAGCGGCAGCGCGCTCGCGGCGCGAAAGCACGGCTGGATCGATTTTGACGCCGGAAGGCTGCTGACCGGCGCGTCCCGCGGCGCGCTGACGGAGGAGCTCGCCGGGCTTGTTCTCGCCGTGGCCTCGGGCGAGGCGAGGGCGAAAAGCGAAGCGCTCGACAGAAGCGAGCTTGCCGTCTTTCGGGACGGCGTCACATTATAATTCAAATGAAAAGCGGGAAGCGAGGCTCCGCAGGACGGCGGGACGCGTCCCTGTTTTGGGAGGAGTTCTCAGTATGTTTCACAGCGCGGATCTGCACTCGGTCATCCTGACCGGGGGCGCATTTTTAAAGAGGCGGGAACTCGTGCGCGGGTATCTCGCCTCCTTTGACACAGACAGGCTGCTCCACACGTTCCGCCTCAATGCGGGGCTGCCCTCCTCCGCTGAGCCGCTCGGCGGCTGGGAGAGCGCGGACTGCGGCCTGCGCGGCCATTTTACGGGGCATTTTCTCTCCGCGTGCGCGCGCTTCGCGTATGCGGAGGGCGGCGGCCCCCTCGAGGCGCAGGCGCGCGCCGTGGTCGCGGGACTTGCCATGTGCGCAAAGCCGAACGGCTATCTCGCCGCCTTCCCCGAGAAGACGCTCGACATCCTCGAGCGCGAGGAGGACAGAGGCGTCTGGGCGCCGTATTACACGCTGCACAAGCTCCTGCAGGGGCTGATCGACTGCGCGTCCCTCCTCGGCGACAGGCAGGCGCTTTCCCTCGCGCGGGGACTGGCGGATTACGTCGGCGGGCGCTTCGAGAAGCTCTCCTACTGGAAGAGCGACGGCATCCTGCGCTGCGCGAAGCTGAACCCGGTCAACGAATTCGGCGGCATGGGCGACGCGCTGTACCAGCTGTATGAGCTGACGGGTGAGCGCCGGTATCTCGAGACGGCGAAGCTCTTTGACCGTCCCTACTTCCTGTCGCCTCTCTCCGAGGGGCAGGACGTCCTGACGGATCTGCACGCGAACACGCATCTGCCCATGGTCCTCGCCGCCATGCGCCGCTATGAGCTGACGCGCGAGGACAAGTACCGGTACGCCGTCCTCTCCTTTGCCCATTTTCTCGAGGGGAGAAGCTTCGCAAACGGCAATTCGAGCGCGAAGGCCGCGCATCCCGCGCCGGGGCAGGTGTCGGAAAAATCGGAGCACTGGGGCGCGTGCGGCGACCTCTCCGACGCCCTCACCGGCGGGGAGAGCGAGAGCTGCTGCGCGCACAACGCCGAGCGCATTCTCTCCCGTCTGTTTTCGTGGACGGGCGAGGCTTCCCTGCTCGACCGCCTCGCCGTCCTCAAGTACAACGCCGTGCTCAACTGCGCGAGCCCGGAGACGGGCCTGTCGCAGTATCATCAGCCGCTGGGCGAGGGCGTACACAAGATTTTCAGCGGCGCGTACGACACCTTCTGGTGCTGCACGGCTTCCGGCGTCGAGGCCATGAGCGAGCTGCAGAAGAACATCTGGTTTGAGGACGGCGAGTCCGGCCTCCTTCTGAACGTCTTCGTCCCCTCCCGGTACGCCGATGGGAGCCGGGGCTTCTCCCTCACGCTCGAGACGGACTATCCCCGCAGCCTGTCGGCGCGGATCACCGTGCGCGCCGGACAGCCCGTCCCGCTACGCCTCTCCTTCCGCGCGTCCCGTGTTTCGTCGGCGGAGGTTAACGGGGAGGAGGCGGCGCTTTCCTCCGACGGCGGGCTTGCCGTCCTCTCGCGCACCTTCCGCGATGGGGACGCCGTCTCCCTGACCCTCTTATCGCCGTTCGCCCTCTCCCCGCTGCCGGGGGACGGGAGCCGCGCCGCCGTCTTGTACGGGGACGTGCTCCTCGCGCAGCAGGGGACGCTTCCCCTTTCCGGCGTATGCGGCGGCGAGCTGGAAGCGCAGTTCCGCCGCCTGCCGGACGGCGCGTCCTTCGCTTTCCGAAACCGGGAGGGGCAGGAAGCCGTCTTCGTGCCGCTCTATGCGATTGACAGAGAGACGTACACCGTCTACTGCCGCCTGCACGCGTCCGACGCGGCGAGCGCTCCGTTTACCGCTGCACGGGACGGCAGCGCCGCCTATTAAAAAGGAAAACGGAATGCATGGAGGGATCGGGATGAAACGTACCGCCTGCCGTCCCGTTGTATGGACGGTTCTGGTTTTGATTTTGCTTGTGCTCGCGCCGCGTCCGGCGTTCGCGTACGATGCGCCGGACTATGACGCAGTCAGCGCGCAGCTCGAAGCGGACGTCAGGTCGTATCAGATTCCGGGAATGGCAGTGATCGTGGTCGGCAGGGACGAGGTTCTGTTCGCCGAAGCGTATGGGAATTGCGAAAGCATCGATACGCCCTTCCTCATCGGATCTTTGAGCAAATCCTTTACGGCTCTGGCGGTTCTGCAGCTTGCGGAGCAGGGCCGGATCGATTTGGACGCGCCGATCTCGGCTTATCTGGACGCCTCGTCCTACCTCCGAAACGCGTCGGACGGCGACAGGATCACCGTCAGGCAGCTGCTGCATCATACGAGCGGGCTTGGGACTTATCAGAGCCTCGGCTCCGCACAGAGTACAGACAGCTACGGGACGTATACCTATGCAAATGTGAATTACGGCTTGCTCGGGAAGATCATAGAAGCCGTCAGCGGCGAAAGCTATGCGGACTATGTGGAGCGGTCTGTTTTTTCTCCTCTCGGCATGGACCATTCCTCCGCTTCCCTCGAGGACAGCAGGGCGGACGGGCTGATTTCCGGCTATCGGACGGTTTTCGGCATCCCCGTCGCCGGAGAACCCGACTATCCCGACGACCGTTCCTGGTCGACCGTCCCCGCCGGCTACATCAGCTCCAGCGCCTCGGACATGGGGAAATATCTGCAGATGTACCTGAATCACGGCGGCGGCGTAATCAGCTGGGACAGCCTTGACACGATGTTCACTGATACGGTGCCGCAGGGGGAGGGGAGCCCGTATTTCTACGGAATGGGCTGGGTCTTCTCCGAGGAGGGGACCGAACCGGTCTTCAGCCATTCCGGGCTGGTAGAAAATTACGCGTCGAATATGGTTCTTTTCCCGGAACGCGGCATCGGCGTCGCCGTTCTGGTGAACAGGAACGATTATCTCGTGGGCAACAATCTGATGAACACGGTGCTGCTGCATCTTCTCGGAGAGGAGCTGACACAGGGGGCGGACAATCGGTATCTCTTGAGCCATGCGGTGCTGAATCTCTGCTTCCTTCTGGTGCTTTTCCTTGCGGCGCTTCCGCTCCTGTTCCTCGGAAAACGGAGGAAGAAGAAGCACACCAAAAAACAAATCGCGATCGATGTCGCCGTACACGCCGTTTTCCCGGTGATTCTGCTGCTCCTGCCGCGTTTCGTGGGAGTTCCCCTCTGGGTGGTGTGGTACTTTGTCAGGGATTTGTTTTTTGTTCTGGTGATCAGCGCGTTCCTCCTGCTGAGCGCCGGGCTCTATAAAGTCCTTGCGGCGTTTCGGCAAAAATGGAGGGGAGACGGATAAGGGGGCAAGACCTTTTGCGGCGGAAAAGCTTCCCTTTCCAGTTCCCTGACAGCAAACGGCGGTATGCTGCCCGCATCGGGAGCATACCGCCGTTCGCGTTCTGTCGCCCTGTGCAGGCGACAGGATGGATTGACATTTTCCGAGTCCCCGGCTTTGCCGCGCGTGTGGCTTTCCTCCTACCGCCCGAGCAGAAAATACCGGAGGAGCAGAAGCGCCGTCAGGTGCGCCGGATAGAACCAGTAGTACGCGTACTGCAGCGCGCGGCTTCTCGCCCCGTGCGTCCCGTTGTACAGGAGCAGCAGCGGAATGGCGAGGAAGACGCCGAGGCGGCTGAGCGTGTATACGGTCGGCGCCGCGAGATCCGGCACCACATACAGGAGGCCGACGGCGGCAAAGACGGCGAAGGCGCGCCGCCTGTCGTCCCGAAACGTCCCGAAGCCGAGGATCCACAGCACGGCGTGCCAGCTCCAGTCGGCGTTCCACGCGAGGGCGCAGCACGCGAGCGCCGTGAGGAGCTTTCCCCAGAGCGGGACGCGTTCGTCCTGACTCACGGCGAGGGCGAGGAGGCCGAGCGTCAGCGTCCAGATGACGCTCGTCGTATTCCAGAACTGCGTCCATCCGCCCTGACACAGGACGAACGGGATGTGCGAGACGGCGGCCGTCGCGAGCAGGCGGACGAAATACCGCCGGAGGTTCGAGGTGTGCGCATAGCCCTCCGCGATGAAATAGCACATGATGGGGGCGGTCAGGCGGCCGATCAGCCGCAGAACCCACACCCACGGGAGAGAGCCGAGCAGCAGCGCGGCGGTGTGGTCGATCACCATCGCCGCCACGGCGATAGCCTTGAGCCGGTTCGCGGTCAGTCCGGCGGGCTTTTGTACGGCTAAGCTCATGACCGCGTCCCCTCCGCGGCTTTTCCCGCGGTCTTTTCCTGCGGCGCGCGGATTTTCTTCATCCACTTGCGGCTTCTGAGCCGGAAGAAGCACCAGACGCATTTGATGATCTGGTCAATCTTGAGCAGCGTGTAGATCCAGAACGGCGAAAGGTGGAGGACGAGCCCCGCAAGCGCGCCGAGCGGGATGGAGGCAACCCACAGGAAGAGAATGTCGCCCGCCATCAGGAATTTCGTGTCTCCGCCCGCGCGCAGGACGCCCTTCGTGAGGATGGAGTTCATCGACTGGAAGACGACGATGAAGCTGATGGCCAGCATCAGCTCCTGCGCGATGTCCCGCGCCTCCTGCGAAACCTGATAATAGCCGATGACGACGTCCTTGAGCAGGAGGATGACGCACGCCGCGAAGCAGCCGATCAGAAGGCCGAGGCCGAGAAAGGTGTAGCCCTGCTTCTGCGCCCGCTCGTACTCGCCGCGCCCCATTGTGTGGCCGGTGAGGATGCCGCTCGCGTTCGCGACGCCCTGGGTCAGCACGGAGCTGAGCTGCTGCACGACCATCGTCACCGAGTTCGCCGCGACGAACGCCTTGCCGATGTGCCCCATCACCATCGCGACGGCGTTGTTGCCGAGGGCGAGGAGCGAGTCGCTGATCAGCACCGGGATGCTGATGCGGAAGTATTCGCCCATCAGATCGCGGCACTGCATCCGCAGATGGCGGAAGCGGTAGGTAATTTTCCGGTCGAGGCAGAAGAAGTAGCCGCAGATGAACACGAGCTCGAAGATTCTCGCAATGAGCGTGCCGAGCGCCGCGCCCGCGATCTCCATCCGCGGCGCGCCGAGCATTCCGAAGATAAAGACCCAGTTGCAGAAAACATTGACAAAGAACGCGAGGATCGACACGATGAGCGGCACCCGCGCCTCGCCCACGCTCCGCAGCACGATGGTGCACGTCAGCGAGAGCGACATACACAGATACGTCGGCACCATGTAGCGCAGATACACGTCCCCATACGCGATGAGCTCCGGATCCTTCGTGTAGAGGAGCATGATCCACTGCGGCGCGGCGGCTGTCACGACCATGAAGACGGCGCTGAACGCCGCGCAGAACCGCAGCATGATGGTGACGCTCTTTCTCAGCGCCGGAAGATCGCCCATCCCCCAGAAGCGCGCCGTCAGCACGGAGGCTCCCATCCCGATGCCCATGCAGCAGATCTGGAACAGGTTGATGAACTGCCCCGCCAGACTCGAGGCGGAAAGCTGCGCGTCTCCCATGCTGCTGAGCATGATCGTGTCCATCAGGTTGATGCCCACGGTGATCAGCTGCTGGAGTGAAATCGGTATCGCGATTTTGGCGATGTTCTTGTAAAATTCCCTGTTGCCGAGATATTCCCGTACCTGTGCGTTCATGCGGCGGTCTCACCAATCCTTTCTTTTCCTCATTATATGCGATTTTGCATCGCCGCACAAGCGCGCTTTGCCGTGTTTCGTCCTTTTTCGGCAAATGAGGCTTGCGGCGGATGGCCCCGGCGTGTACAATAGGAAGGAACGGGCGAAAAGCGCCCGCCCGATAAGGAGGAAACGACATGGATGAAATCCAATCCGTACTGGACTTTTTAAAAGCCGGCGTCAGTCCGTGGCACGCCGCCGCCGAGTCGTGCCGCCGCCTCGGCGAGGCAGGTTACGAGCGTCTTTCCGAGACGGAGCCGTGGACGCTCTGCCCCGGCGGGAAATACTACACGACGAGAAACGGCTCCGCCGTCCTCGCGTTCCGCATCCCGGAGGAGCCCGCCGCCGCTCTGCGCATTGCTCTGAGCCACAGCGACGTCCCGACGTGGCGCGTGAAGAACGCCGGAATCGAGAAGGCGGGCTGCGTGAAGCTGCAGACGGAGGGCTACGGCGGCATGATCATGAGCTCCTGGCTCGACCGCCCGCTGACCGTCGCGGGCCGCATCGTTGTGAAAAACGGGGATCGGATGGAAACCCGCCTCGTGTACGCCGATCAGGATCTGCTCGTCATTCCGAGCGTCGCCATCCATTTTGACCGCACGGTGAACGACGGAAGAAAGTGGGATCCGCAGATCGATCTGCAGCCCGTCTACGGCCCGGCAGGCTGCCGCCCGTTTGCCGATCTCCTCGCCTCGGAGGCCGGCGGCATTGCCCCGGAGGACATTCTCACCTGGGATCTCTGCCTCGCGCCGCGCCAGAAGCCCGTGCGCATCGGACCAGCGGGCGAGTTCTTCATGAGCCCGCGTATCGACGACCTCGAGTGCGCAGGCACGACGCTCCTCGCCTTCCTCGAGTCGGCGGGAGAGGGCGGCGCGCTGCCCGTCTGGGGGATGCTCGACAACGAGGAGGTCGGCTCCTCCTCACGCCAGGGCGCGCAGGGGACGTTCCTCGCCGATACGCTTGCGCGCGTCTTTGAGGCGCTTGGCATGACAACGAGCGAGCGCCTGCGGGTCGAGGCGGCCTCCCTCGTGCTCTCCGCGGACAACGGCCACGCCGTCCACCCGAATCACCCGGAGAAGTCCGATCCCGAGAACGGCCCGCTGCTCAACGGCGGCGTCGTCATCAAGCACAACGCGAATCAGAAATACACGACGGACGCTCTCACCTGCGCCGTCTTCGAGGCAATCTGCCGCCGCGCCGGCGTCCCGGTGCAGCACTTCGCCAACCGCGCCGATATGCCGGGCGGCTCCACCCTCGGCAACCTGCAGGGGCACAGCCTGTCCGCGCCGATGCTCGACATCGGCCTCGCGCAGCTCGCCATGCACTCCGCCGTGGAAACCGCCGGTGTCGAGGACGCGGTCTACATGATTCGCGCCGTCCGCTCGTTTTACCAGACGCGCTTCGTCCTTGACGGCGAGGGCGGCTGCCGGTTCGTGAACGCGTAACGCGATTTATTTGAAAAAAACGGAAAGCGCACGCTGAAAACGGGCGCTTTCCGTTTTTTTCTGCCATCGGCCGCCAGCGCCGGAAAAAAGAGGCTTCATAATTCTTTGCGCCGGTGGAACAGTAACAAAGCCGGACGAAACGCGCGCTTTTCGCGTCTCGTCCGGCGAAGGAAGGTGAGTCCCATGAATACGGCGTGGCAGGCCGCGGCGGCCTGCGCGGCGGCGCTTTTCGCGTCCGTCTGTACCGCCGTGGGCGTCGCCGGGCGCATGACTTGCGACAGCTATCACGTCACGCCCGGCATGACGCTCTCGTGGAATCAGGGCATGATTTCCGCCCGTCCCGCGGAGGCTCTGGCGGCCTCCGGCGGGGCGAGCACCCGGTATCAGGCGGAGCTCATGCTGTTTGACGCCATCCCGGTGAAAACGATCTCCGTGAGCGTTGTCCCGGAGCGGCAGGTGATCCCCGGCGGTACGCCGTTCGGGATCAAAATGTTCACCGACGGCGTCATGGTGGTCGGCCTCTCGGAGATCCAGACGAAGGACGGGATGAGAAATCCCGGAGAGGAGGCCGGCCTTCGGATGGGAGACGTTCTGGTAAGCGTCGGCGGCGTCGAGGTGAACCGGAACGAGGAGGTCGCCTCGCTGATGGAGCAAAGCGGCGGCAAGCCCGTGGAGCTTCGGTATGTGAGAGGAAACAAGGAGGCGTCCGCGACGCTCACCCCCGTCAAATCGCTGGTTGACGGCCGGTTTAAGGCGGGACTCTGGGTGAGAGACAGCACAGCGGGGATCGGCACGGTAACGTATTACGACCCGGCCACGATGCAGTTCGGCGGCCTGGGCCACGGCGTCTGCGATACAGACACAAGCGAGCTGATGCCCTTTCTGAGCGGAGAAATCCTGCCTGTCACCATCAGCGGCGTGACGAAAGGCACGCCGGGCGCTCCCGGAGAGCTGCACGGCTATTTTGCCGGGGACGAGGCAATCGGCGTGATGGACGCCAACGACGCCGCGGGCGTGTACGGCTCCCTGTACGCGCAGCCCGCAGGAGAGAGCGTCCCCGTCGCGCTGCGCCAGGAGGTTTCCCCCGGCGAGGCGCAGATCATTTCCACAGTGGACGGCGAAGGGCCGCAGACGTACCAGGTTATCCTGGAGTACGTCAATTATCTCGACAGCGGAGAAGGCAAAAATCTGATTGTCCGCGTCACCGACCCTGTGCTGCTCGAAAAGACGGGCGGCATCGTGCAGGGGATGAGCGGCTCGCCGATTCTCCAGAACGGCAAGCTCGTCGGCGCGGTGACGCACGTTTTCGTCAACGACCCCACCCGGGGCTATGGGATTTTTGCGGAAAATATGCTGGAAGCGGCGGGATGAGAAAAATGCCGGAGGCAGTTTTGCCTCTGGCATTTTGTTGCCCCAATGCGTGCAGGCCCGCGCCGATGCTGACGCGGGCCTGCAAAAGCGGGATTCACTGCGGCCTGTTCTCACAGACATAGCCCTCGGGAGCCCGATAGCGTACAATAGGTTCCCCGCCCTGCGGATCGCGGCGCACGAAAACGTCAATCGTCCCGTCCGGCACGGAGACGGAGCCGCCGGCCCAATCGAGATCGCCGAGCTGCGGCTCGATCCGGAACGTCCGCCAGCCCGGGGAGACGGGGCGCACGCCGAGGATGCGCTCCGTCAGGAAAATGGAGGGCGAGGCGGACCATGCGTGGCAGAAGCTGCGCGTGTATTTTTTTTCGCTCATTTCGAACGTCTCCCAGCAGGTGTTCGTCCCGCGGTCGAGCATTTTGCCCCAGTCGCGGCGGATGATGGCGAGCGCCTCGTGCGTCAGTCCGGCGTCGAACAGCGCCTCGAGCGTGAAATACA
The DNA here is from genome assembly GCA_949292505.1 of uncultured Oscillospiraceae bacterium. GTDB lineage: Bacteria > Bacillota > Clostridia > Oscillospirales > Acutalibacteraceae > Caccousia. Next base: position 6,047 of record CASFAA010000022.1, on the reverse strand, counting down.
GGAAGAACGGCGAGCCTACCATCACGATGTTGCCGCGCGTCTCGCCGGGAACGGGTTTTCCGGGCGTGCGGGCGGCAGGCGAGCCGAAGCGGTAGAAGCCCTCGGCCGGGCGGCGGACAATCCGCAGCACGCGATCGCGCCGCTCCTGCGGCACGCAGCCGCAGAGAAGGGCGAGCGTGTTTGTCTGCTCGCTGACGCGCTCGCAGCCGAGAAAATCGTGGAACGAAAGAGGCTCCTGCCCGTTTTTCCTGCTGAACTCACAGTAGCGGGAATAGGCGTAGGTGTCGCGCACCGTGTCGACGTACGCGCCGCGCTCCTCATTCCAGCAGAGCAGGTTGACGCTCCGGCAGAGCGCTTCAGCCTTCTGCCGGTAACAGGCGGCGCGGTCGGAAAGGCCGAGCGCTTCGCTGGCCAGCGCGGCGATCCGCAGGGAGCTGACGAGCAGGACGTTGTTCGCCGTGACCTCGCCGCACGGGGAGAGATCGTTGTTGCCCCACTCGATGAGGTTCCACGCGCCCTGCATATCTAAAGAGGCCGCGGCTGTCGATCATTCGCTCCGCGTTGTCAAGGTTCGCCGTCAGATACCGGTAGTTCTCCCTGAGCTCCGAGAGGCTTCCGCCGTAGAGATAGTGCTCCCAGAGCTGCCGCACCCAGAGGAAAGACCACATCGGCAGCCCGCCCTCGGGATACGCCTCGTACGCGCCCATCGAGAGGAATTTACCCTCGAGATACCGGGGATCGTCCCCGAAATACCGCTCGACGAAGGCGGGGGAGAGCGATTGCCCGACGAAGGAGATGCAGTGCTGATTGAGCCGCCGCGCGCCGAAATGCAGCAGGTTGTTCTTCGCCGTGACGGCCGCGTCTCCCACCCAGAAGTTCTGCTCGTGGCCGGGGCAGTCGACGTAGGTGTCGAGCATACACAGGGAGGTTGTGACGGTACACATCTCATGGATCCGGTTGAGACGCTCGTCGCTGCAGCGGAATTCGCCCGCCGGGCTGACGGGATACGCCGTATGGACGAGATGCACATCGTAAAGACGCACAGGAGCCCCGCACCGGACGGTCAGCAGCAGGTACCGGCAGCCGTACCGCGAGAGGGAAAACCAGCGCTGCCGCCCGCTGCGCGTCCGGTAGCGGAAGCCGTTATAGTTCTCCATCAGATAGACGCCGTTTCCGTCCGCCGCCTCAAAGCACTGCACATCGAGGATTTCGCCCTCCTGCGCCTCAAGGTCGAGCGAGACGTGGCCGACGTACTCCCGTCCGAGATCGAGGACGAAGCTCGCGCCGTACGGGGAAGAGGGCAGAATCTCGCACACGCCGCCTGCGTCGAGCAGAGAGAGCGCGTTCTTTGCGGGAGGATCGACAGGCAGCGCCGGGACGGAGCCTTCCGGAAAGAGGGAGAGGGGGGACGAGCGGCCCCGCGGCGCGGCGTACCGCTGGAGCCAGACGTCGAAGAAGCTGCTTCTGCGCGCGTCGCGGACAGCCGTAAAGCGGTATTCCCGCGCCGCCTCTGTGGGATCGAAAAAGGAGCAGAGCGCCTCGAGGCGCGGAAAGCGCGAGGCGACGTCCCCGCAGCTCTCGTGCCACGGATAGCGAACCTCCGCCCCCTCAAAGGCCAGGGAGGCGAAGGCTGCGTCCTCGCCGCAAAGGGCGCGCGCCGAGAGCGCCGCTTTCCCGGTCAGGACGGAGATCTCGCAGATCCCGAAAGCGGTCAGGCACAGGAAGTGATCGCCGGGCGCAAGCGGATGACTTTCCCCGAAGGAGAGCGGCTTTCCGTCCAGAAACAGCCGCGCCGAGCCGTTCGGCGTGCGGATGCACAGACTGTCCGCGGCTTCGCACGAGAGGACGGAGACGTACGCCGCCGCCTCGCCGCCGGACGCTTTTTCCCCCGTGTCAGTGTATGCGGGCGAAAGGGTGAAGTGCGTCCCCGTGTCAGAAATGGAAAGAAGCTCCGCTGCGAGCCGCTTTCCATAGACAGGCGTGCACGTCAGAGGATCCGGCTCGTAAAGCGTGTAGCCTTTCCATGCGTCAGCCGGAAGCGCTGCCGCGTATTCCCAGCCGTTGTCGTCAAAGTCCGGCTCCCGCCACCCGACGGGCTCCCGCGCGGCGTCGTACTGTTCCTCGCGGCTGAGCGTGACGGAATGGCCGGGCGTCGGATCGCTTCTCGCTGGATTCGGGAGGCATTTCCAGTCCTCTCCCGATCGGCACACGATTTTTCCGCCGCACTCCGCCTCGAGCTGAAAAGCGCCCGCGCACTCGAGCGCAAGAATGTTTTCCTCCCGGAGCATCGAGGGGTCGATCGTGTTTTCCATATAATTCTGGTGAAAGTCGAAGCTTTTGAGCTGTCTCGTGAAGAGCAGCTTACCGTTGAGCCAGACGGCCGCCATCCCCTGCGCGGCAAACCGCAGGACGGCGTTTTCTCCAGAGGCGCGGAATGCGGCGCGGTATAATACGGCGGCACAGCCTTTGGCCTCTGCGATAATAGGAATACCCGATTGAAACGCTGACATGGCAATCCTCCTTTTTGCCGCATTTTCTCCAATTTGCGGCTTCTCTGCCTTTACCATATCACGTTTCGGGAAGGGGTGAAAGGAAAGGATTTTTCCTCCGGGGATCAATTCTTAACCTCGCTAAGTGTATGTTTTCTCTGAAATCTGGATATTTCAGCCTGTTTTTTTCTGAAAAATCCCGGAAAAACAACAAAACAGCGGTTAAGATCTGTTCCATTTCCCGCAAAAAGTACGTCTTTACGAATTGTTTTCGATGCGTTCATAATGAGGTCACAAAATCATTCGACACGAGGAGGCGCAGTTCATGCAAAATGAAGCAGTGAGGAAAAGCGTCCCGCGTCCCGCACGGCAGGCGGCGCGGCAGGCGACGCGGCAGGCGGCGCGGCGCAACCGAATTAAGGCACACAAGCGATGTCTGCAGCTTTATATTCTGATTGCCATTCCGGTGATTCTCGTCATTGTCTTCGGCTATATCCCGATGGCGGGCAATATCATCGCTTTTCAGGATTACAGCGTGCGGAAGGGGTTTTTGGGAAGCGACTTTGTCGGCCTCAAATACTTTGAGCAGTTTCTGAACCTTCCCATCTTTTTCGACATTGTGCGCAATACGCTGATTCTGAGTCTGTACGGCCTCGTGGCCGGTTTTCCGTTCCCGATTCTGCTGGCGCTCGGCTTCAACGAGATTAAGAGCCCGCGCGTAAAAAAGTTCTCGCAGACCATCACCTACGCGCCGTATTTCATCTCCACCGTCGTCATCGTCGGCATTCTGCAGAGCGTGTTCTCCTACCGCTTCGGCATTGTCAACGAGGCCGTTAAGCTCTTCGGCGGCGCGCCGATTGACTTCATGGGAGGCGTGCAGTATTTCCGCCATCTCTATGTGTGGTCGAACATCTGGCAGGGCGCGGGCTACTCCGCCGTTCTCTATATCGCGGCGCTCTCCGGCATCGACACCTCCCTCTATGAGGCCGCCACCATCGACGGCGCGACCCGCCTGCAGCGCGTGTGGTACATCGACATCCCCGGCATTCTGCCGACGATCGTCATCACGCTCATCATGAGCACCGGCTCCATTCTGAACGTAGGCTTCGAGAAGGTATTTTTGATGCAGAACCCGGCGAATTACTCCGTCTCGGAAATCATCTCCACCTATGTCTATAAGGTCGGCGTCAAGCAGGCGCAGTTCGGCTATTCGACAGCCATCAGCCTTTTCAATTCCGCCGTCAACTTTGTGTTCCTGTTCGCGACAAACGCCATCGCCAAGCGGTGCAGCGACACCAGCCTGTTCTGAGAGGAGGAAAGCGTCATGACAAAATTCCGCAATATGTGTCTGTCCGACAAGATCTATTTGAGCGTGGTCTATCTGCTCATGGCCGTTTTTGTTCTGCTTGTTCTCTATCCGCTCGTCTATGTGGTGAGCTGCTCCTTCTCCTCTCCGAGCGCTCTCGTCGCCGGAAAGGTCGTCCTCTGGCCGGTAGAGCCGGGACTGCAGGGCTACACCGCCGTCTTCAACACGTCCGAGGTCTGGACGGGCTATCTCAACTCCATCATCTACACGGTGACCGGCACCATATTAAGCATCTTTGTGACGATGCTCGGCGCGTTCCCGCTCTCGAGAAAGGAATTTCCCGCCAGAAACTTCTTCACGGGACTGTTCGCCGTCACGATGTTCATCGGCGGCGGATTGGTTCCGCAGTATCTGCTGATCAAGAACCTCGGCCTCATGGATTCCATGTGGGCGCTCATCATCCCGAGCCTTTTCAGCGCCTGGTCGATTGTCATCGCCCGCACCTTCATCTCGTCGAGCATTCCGAACGAGCTCTACGAGGCTGCCGCGGTCGACGGCTGCGGCTATATCCGCTTTTTCTTCATGATGGTGCTCCCGCTTTCCAAAGCGCTCATGGCGGTGCTCGCGCTGAACTACGCGACCGGTATGTGGAATTCCTACTTTTCCGCGATGCTCTACATCAACGACGCCTCCAAATTCCCGCTGCAGATCATCCTGCGCAATATCCTCGTTCAGAATCAGGTGGACGTCAACAACCTGACGACGACGATGAACATCACGGATCTCATGGAGAAGCAGTATATTTCCGAGCTGCTCAAGTATTCCCTCATCGTGGTATCGAGCATTCCGCTGCTCATCATGTACCCGTTTATCCAGAAGTACTTCATCAAGGGCGTTATGATCGGATCCATCAAGGGCTGATCAAAGGCAAGGAGCGGTTTTCGCTCCGCATAGAAAACAGAACATTATTTTAGGAGGTCTGAAAATGAAAGCGAAAAGAATTCTTGCGGCCCTTCTCGCGGCGGCGACTTTTGGCAGTCTGACGGCTTGCAGCCCCGGCGGCGCCAGCTCCGCGGGCGGCAGTCCGGATGCCGGTTCGGCCGGCGGCAGCTCCGCGGCTGCGGACGGCGAGCTGACCCTCACGGAGGACGGCGTCACCCCGAAGGGCGTCTATCCCATCGTGATCGACACCTATAATATGTCCGTTCTCATCACCCAGCTCGCGTGGGTCAGCGACATCACCACGAACGACTACACCAAGTGGCTCGAGGAGACGACGAACATTCACCTTGATATGACGGTCGTCGCCGACGAAGGACTCAAGGATAAGCTCAACCTGATGCTCAGCACCGACGATTACCCCGAGGTTATCATGAGCGGCGCCGCGTCAAGCAACAACGACGTCGTGACGCACGGCATGGAGGAGGGCATCTACATTCCGATGAACGAGTACATCGAGAAGTACTCGGAGAATCTTGTCGAGCGCTGGGAGGAGATGCCCGAGATCAAGGAAGGAATGACCGCTCCCGACGGCAACGTCTATACTCTGCCTGTCTTTGAGGGTTATGTCGGCCACGGCTCCGTCGGGTATAAGCAGTGGATCAACCAGGCCTGGCTCGACGCCGTCGGCATGGACGTCCCCACCACCACCGACGAATACTATGAGGTACTCAAGGCCTTCAAGGAGCAGGATCCGAACGGCAACGGCATCGCCGACGAGGTTCCGCTCTCCGGCGCGACGGGAACGTGGGCGGCCGATCCGTACCTCTTTGTTCTCAACGCTTTTGACTTCTATGAGGAAGGTTTGATCCGCCTCAAGGACGGCGAGTTCTCCGGCTGCGCGAACACCGACGGCTTCCGCGAGGGCCTGCGCTTCCTCAACAAGCTGTATGCCGAGGGCCTGCTCGATCCCGCTTCCCTGACGCAGGACGGCACCCAGCTGCAGCAGCTTGCCCAAAATGAAGGCAACATCCTCGGCGCGTACAGCGCGGGCCATATCGGCATGGGCATCAACACCGGCGTCAAGGAGATTTTCGACGATTGGACGTACATCCTTCCCCTCAAGGGCCCCGACGGCTACCAGGGCATTCCGGTCAACGACAAGCAGACGGTCAACGGCGGCCCCTTCGCCATCACCGACCAGTGCCAGAATCCTGCCGCCGCCTTCCGCATGGCTGATATGTGGTTCGGCGATTACGAATCCTATCAGATGCAGAACTGGAGCAAGGGCCGACAGTGGGTCGACGCCGATC
>CASFAA010000021.1 GCA_949292505.1 uncultured Oscillospiraceae bacterium | reverse complement strand
GACCGCGCCGCGGAGCTCGCCCGCGTCCTCGCCGCCCTGCGCCCCGGCGGCGCGGTGCGCGTCACGCATTTCGTCCCCGTCCGCCGCGCCGGGGAGGAGGAGCTCGGCGAGTACGCCGTCACGCAGGGGCATTTTGTCCGCGTGGACGGAGAGACGCGCGAGCTCGCCCTCAAAGAAGCGCGCATTTTGCTCGAAAATCTGCGGGACGTCGAACCTCTCGCCGCATGGGAGGAGGCGTCCGCATGAACCGCCCGAGACGCAAGCAGTATGTGGAGGTCGTCGCCACGCACTACATCGACGGCAGCGTCCGCCCGCAGAAGATTGTCTTCGCCGCCGGGCCGGTGTACGAGATCGAGGAATCGCGCGAGGCCGGACGCGCGAAAACCGCCGTCACCGGAGAGCTCGCCCGCCGCTACGCGGTGCGCGTGCGCGGTCGGGAAACGTGGCTCTACGAGGACGGCGGACGGTGGTTCGTGGAGATGAAGGAGTCCTGAAAGGAAAAAACGCCCGCGCCAACCGGATTGCTCTCCGATCGGCGCGGGCGCGCTTTTTACTCCCATGAATCCTTTTCCCTGTATTCCTCCCGAATCAGCCGCAGCGTCGTTTTCGCGATCCGCACAATCGCGCGGATCTCCGTGTCCGTGGCGTTGGCGGTCAGCTTGGCCAGATCGTCGCAGAATACGGCCTTTGTGTGATAGACCGAGTCGGCCAGCAGCTGATCCGTACCCACCCCGAGCGCGTTCGCAATGCGGACGAGCGCTTCGAGGCTGACCTTTGTCTGTCCGCGATCCACATTCCCGTAATGCTGAATGGACACGCCCGCCCTCGCGGCGACCTCCGCCTGCGGCAGGCTGCGCTCTTTGCGCACGCGCTGTATTCTTTTCCCAAGCGCTGTATAATCAAGTGTCACAGGCATTCTACCCTCTCCCTCACCCCCCGCGCTCCTCCGCGCGGAGCTTGCGGCAGTACTGCGTGCAGAGCTTGTCGGTGCAGGCGGAGCACTGCAGGGCGGCGTTCGAGTGATCCCAGAAGCGCTCGGGGTACATCATGAAGCACAGCTCCCACACGAGCCAGACGAGGATCGACAGCGCCACGAGGGAGAGACAGAAGAAGCCGCCGAGGAAGATCAGCGGCGAGAACATCATCAGGTGGTCCCAGTTGAAGATGCGGCACGTCGTGCAGCAGCGATTCTTCATGATGAGCCGGAACGGGCACCAGATGAGCACGCAGATCAGGTCGCAGACGTAGAACAGCACGGAAATCAAAAACAGCGCGATCCGCGGCAGCACGCCGGTGAAGTACAGCACGCCGATCACGGCGATCAGCGCGCACCAGAGCAGCATGACCTTGTACGCGGCTTTCGTCGTGGAAACGATATACTGCTTCATCGCCTCGTAGTTGATCTTTTCGCGGATCGGCTCGAAGCGGTTGGCAAACAGCTTCTGAGAGCCCAGCGGGATTTTCTTGCGGATGGGCACGATCTGCGCGATCATGTCGATCACCCAGATCGCCCACAGCAGATGCAGCGGGGAGAAATGCTCAAAAAAGCGCAGCCCGCCAAGCACATCGAAGAAGTCGGGGCGCAAAGCGGCCAGCGCAACGCAGGCGGCGAAGACAATGCATCGCCCTGCCAGCCGGAACCAGTATCGTTTTCTTATCGCGGACAATGGAATCCTTCTTTCTGTACGCTGCCGGGCAGACGCCGAAAGACGTCCGGGGACAACCTCTTAACTATATTAAGTATACGCCCTCCGATTCTGCCCGGCAAGGGGAAAGAAATGAATATCCTGTGAATTGTCTGTGCTTCGTCAGCGTTTCCGCCGCTCAGACGCCGGCGTCGATCGCGATCCAGGCGAGCAGGCCGCCCCAGTGGTAGAACGGATCGCTGTTCTCCACGTCGCAGCCCTCTCCCGTGTCGCCGTTGTAGTTCTCGTGGACGTGCCCGCGCGACCGCCACTCCCCGAGCAGGAGCGCCTTTGACTTCTCCGCGAGGACGTCCGCCTCGCGATGAAGCCCGGCGCAGCGCAGCGCCTCGTAGACGAGCAGGTTCATCGGGGCCCAGATGCGCCCGCGCCAGTAGTCCTGATCGCGGTACGCCGGGTCGTCGCGTGTGATGGACGGCAGGAGAAACTCGCCCCAGAATTTTTCCGGCGCGTAGAACCACCGCTCCATCATCTGCCGTTTCTGTTCGCCCGTCACGCGGGAGCTGAAAAGCGCGTAGAAGTTCGTCGGGGAGACGCGGCGGCTGAACGCGCCCGTTGTGAGGTCCCGGTTGAGGAACATCGCCTCCTCGGGACACCAGAGCGTCCCGAGCGCCTCCTCCGCCAGCGCGCGGCGGCGGCGCAGCCCCTCGATCGCGTCCGCGCGGCCGAGCTCCTGCGCCATCTCCTCGAGGCAGCGGCAGTCGTGGATGAACAGGCCCGTGAGCCCCACGTCGGCGAGCTCGAGCAGGCCGGTTTCGGGGTTATAGACGGCGTCGTCGTACATCGGGGAGTTGTCAAGTCCGCTCTCGAACGCCGCTCCCTGACGGCAGCCCCACGAGCCCCGCTCAAACCGGCGCGGGCCGGGCGAGGACTCGCTGCGGCTGCCCCAGCACAGGCAGCCGCCGGGGGCGCGGCGGTGCTCGAAGAACCATATATTCTGCGCGAGCAGCGTGTCGAACAGCTCCGCGAGGAACCACGTCCCGCCCCAGCGGCGGTAAATCTTCATTGCGGCCATCGAGCCGACGGGCGGCTGCGAGCGGTCGCGCGTCTTATAGTCGAAGCTTGCTCCGAAGTTCGGCAGGAAGCCCTCCTCCGTGCGTTCGTTTACAATCGCGATACAGTTGAGCCACGCGAGCTCCGGCGCGTCGACGGACGCCATCAGCCCCGCGAAGAAGGTGTCCCAGTGGAACAGCACATACCCGCCCCAGTCGATGTTCCACAGGTGGCTTACCGGCGAGATGACGCGGTCGTGCTCCGGGTCATAGACGGAGTTCCACGCGAGGCACGACTTCATCGCCGTGTAGGCCTCGGCGTTCCCGCCGAACGCGCCGGCCTGCGCCGCGAGGGCGTCCCGCGCCTCGTCGAGCAGGGCGCGCGCCTGTTCCGCCGTGCAGGGGAACGTCGACACGGCGACGGGCCGGTCGAGCGTCACGGCAAGGCTTGGCGAAAGCGAATAGGCGTACGGCAGGGAGAAGCTCTCCCCGCTCACGAAGACCTCGAGCTCCTTCCCGTCCGGGAAGCGGCCGAGGAGGCGCCCGTTTTCCTTCGAGACGCTGCCCTCGCGTCCCCACAGCAGGCACGCCTCCGCGATCAGCGCCGGGGCGGGCGTCCCGAAGCGCTCCGGCGTCGCCAGAAGAAGCTGCTCCCCGCCGCGCGAAGCGCTCTCGAGCAGGAAGACGGTCTCGCCGTACTCCACGCGCAGCGAGGTGTACGCCCCGTCCCAGGAGCGCAGCAGCGGCGTGATGATCTCCGGCTCCTTCGCGTCCTTTGACGCGCGCAGCCGCCCAATCAGCGCGTCGCGCAGGACGTGCTCCACGGCGTGATCCTTGAGGCACAGCCGGATCGCGAACCCGTAGGGCAGCAGGACGTGCGAGAGCACGCTGCTCGTGTCCCAGGTGTTCCAGCCTGTGTTCGTCTGTCTTCTCAGCTCGGCGTAATCCATACTCTTTCCCCTTTTCCTGTGACGTGATTTCCTGTTTTTCGGGCGCTTTTGATCTTTATTATAGCGGGCTCCCGCTCTCTTGTCCACCTGCCGCGCGGCTCCGCCGGATTTTCTTTTCCGCCCTGCGCGCAAAAGGTTCCCCGTCGGGAAAAAATCCCCCGATTTCCAAATTCCGCGTTGACTTTCGCAAAGCCGGATGCTAAAACTAAGTTAGCCTTACTAAATAATATGGATAATCGGGAGGAAAACGCAATGGTTGCATACAGAACGGCAAGGCCGGAGGAGCGGGACGCCTACATCGAGCTCGCGACAAAGCCTTCGGCTTTGACGCGGAGACGCTGCTGCCGAAGGCATACGCCGCCCCCTTCGACCCGTCGCCCTTTCACAAGGTCGCGG
>CASFAA010000020.1 GCA_949292505.1 uncultured Oscillospiraceae bacterium | reverse complement strand
ATTTCACCGTGGTGAGACTTGCTTTTTGGCGGCGATGTGATATGATGAAAGCAGCTGATTCCAGCTGCGCCATTTTGAACAAACAGGAGGATTCCGCGCATGGCTACCATCAAAGAAATTGCCCGGCTCACCGGCGTCTCTGTCGCGACGGTGTCGAACGTACTCAACGGAAAGCAGGGCGCGGCCGGCTCCGCCAAGGCAAAGGAAATCCTCGAAACAGCCGCGCGGCTGCAGTATCAGCCGAACGCGCTTGCGAAAAACCTCAAGCTCCGCCGCTCTCACACCATCGGCATCATTACCGAGGATCTGACCGTCTTTAACACGCCGGAGATCGTCGACGGGATTGAGGCGTGCTGCGAGGAGCAGGGCTTCGAGATCGTCCTCGCCAATATGCGGCTTTTTAAGCGCTACAACAACAACCTGACCGACACGCCGGAGCACGCCGCCCTCTTTGAGCGGACGCTGCGCACCCTCGCCGCCAAGCAGATCGAGGGCATTGTCTATGTGGGCTACCATTACCGGAAGATCCCGCACTTCCCGCCGGAGGGGAGCGTGCCGTTCGTCTACGCGTACTGCATCCCGTGCGAGAAGCGCTTCCCGAGCGTCGTATTCGACGACGAGGGCGCGGGCTTTCTCGTCGGCTCTGCGCTCACACAGCGCGGCCACACAAAAATCGGCGTCATCACCGGCCCGATCGAGAGCCTCAACGCGCAGGCGCGCCTGCGCGGCTACCAGCGCGCCCTCTATGAGGCCGGCGTCCTCTACAACGCCGAGCTCACCTTCGTCGGGGACTGGTCGCAGGAGATCGGGCTGCGCTGGGGAAGGGAGCTTCTCGCCCGCGGCGTCACCGCCATCTTCGCCTTCAACGACATGATGGCCAGCGGCGTCTACCTCGCGTGCGCCGAGAAGGGGGTCGCCATCGGCCGCGACGTGAGCGTCTTCGGCTACGACAACCTCTCCCTCGACGAGGCGCTCTCTCCCCCGCTCTCGAGCGTGCAGAGCCCTCTGGGCGAGATGGGGCGGCGCGCCGCCGGGCTCGTCCTCGACCAAATCCGCGGCCTCCCCTCCGGCGAGCCTGCCGAGTGGTCGATCCCGTGCCGGCTGCACGTCCGGGAATCTGTGGCGGATTTGACGCAGTCTAAATTGTAATATATCTTGATTTTTATACGATCTGTATTTTCTATGCATATAGAGCGCCGCGGGTTGTGATATGCTCCCCCTATAGAAGACAAAGAATCAGAAAAGCCTTCTATAGGGGGAGTAAGTATGTCCGGGCGAAGTAAGTACGAAGCAGAAAAAAGGAAAAACAGTGAAAGCTGCCAGCGGAAAAAAGCGTATGCGAAGCAGGGCGCCGCATGGGAGCGGATGAAGCGTCCATGAAACGGCGGCTCAGTCGGTAAAAGGCGGAGAGAGCCGGTGCGTTCATACCGTCAGAACGCAGCAGGATGTATTCGGCAGAGCAAAAAAGGTCGCAAAGGAATGCCTGGAGAATGGAAAGAATTCCGGAGAGACCGCACAGAAATACGCGGTCAGCTGCCGGCAGGTTCGTACATGGGTGAAGAAATCCATCGAGCTGTGGGAGGCGGTCCCGGAGGATCGGCGGGGACAGCGTATCGCTCAGCAATCTCCCCGTACGGCAGAGGAGGAGCTGAGAGCCCGGATCGCTCAGCCGGCGCACGAAAACGATATGCTGCGATCGGGATTGTCACGAGGAATCTCACTATCCGATCGGCGCAGAGCGTGCTTTGCTGCATAAAAAAACCGCAGATTCCGGTTGGCAGCATTAGCTGCCGTCCAAAATCTGCGGTCGCCGCAGCCTCAACAAGGCTGTGTTTCCATTATTTTTTTCTTTGTCTGCTTGACGGGGAGCGGTTCAGCGGGCGAAGCGCTTTTTGATTGGCGATGGAGATGCGCTTGACAGGGCGGAGTGCGGGAAAGGGATTTTGTGCTTCGCCGTCCGGGGAAAAACGCTAACGCTGTTTCCCCTGGCTTTTCTTTCGCTTCCCGCGATAGGGGTACGAGGGGTACGCGGCCTTTTGAAAAAGGCCTGGCTGAAAACCTGGTATTCGCTCTGGAAAGCAAGCTTTACGGAGCGAATACCTTCACTTTCCCATTCGTGAGCCTGCTGCTTACATGAGCACATTCTGCGCGAACAACAGCAGCAGCACAAGCAAAACCACATTCAGCGCCGTGAACAAGCCCAGATACATCCCGGGCTTCGCCTTCTCTCCCTTGAGGTACAGCCGGTAGGAGATGAGGCTCGCGAGCGACGCCACCAGCGTGCCGAGACCGCCGATGTTCGTGCCGAGCAGCAGCGCGCGGCCGTTGTCCGTGAAGCCGGAGAGCAGAATCGACGCCGGGACGTTGCTCGTCACCTGGCTCACAAGCGCGGAGACGACCAGCTCCCGCCCTTCCATCACAGAGGCGAGGAAGTCCCGCACCGCGCCGATCGCCCCGAGGTTCCCGACAAGCAC
>CASFAA010000019.1 GCA_949292505.1 uncultured Oscillospiraceae bacterium | reverse complement strand
CTGCCCGCGTATGTGGAGGAGCTTTTGAAGGATGTTGAGACGCAATATTGAGGTCTTTATGGCCTGCGACAAGGAGGAGGGGGAGGCGCGCACCGTCCTGTTCGGCGCGCCGTTCGACTGCACGACCTCCTACCGCCCCGGCACGCGCTTCGGCAGCGGGACCATCCGCCGCGAGTCGTTCGGGATTGAGACGTACAGCCCGTATCAGGACAGGGATCTGCTCGATTCCGCCGTCATGGACATCGGCGACCTCGAGCTCTGCCTCGGGGACGCCTCCGCTGCCCTCTCCCAGATCGAGGAGGCCGCGGAGGAGATTCTCGCGGCGGGGAAGCGGCCGTTCCTGCTCGGCGGCGAGCACCTCGTCACCCTCGGGGCGTTCCGCGCCGCGGCCCGCCGGTACCCGGAGCTGCGCGTCATCCATTTTGACGCGCACGCCGACCTTCGCGACGATTACCTCGGCGCGAAGCTCTCGCACGCCTGCGTGCTGCGCCGCTGCTGGGAGCTCGTCGGCGACGGGCGGATCTTCCAGTTCGGCATCCGCTCCGGCGACCGCGAGGAGTTTGCCTGGGGAAAGGATCATGTGACGACCCGCCGCTTTGATTTCGAGGGTTTGGAGCAGGTTGTGGAGTCGCTTCACGGGAAGCCGGTCTATTTCACCGTCGATCTCGACGTGCTCGACCCCTCGGTCTTCCCGGGGACGGGGACGCCTGAGCCGGGCGGCGTGTCCTTCGACGCGCTGCGCCGCGCCGTCACGCTCGTGTGCAGCCGCGCCAACGTCGTGGCCTGCGACGTCAACGAGCTCAGCCCGCCGTACGATCCCAGCGGGATCTCCGCGGCGGCCGCCTGCAAGACAGTCCGCGAGATGCTGCTCGCATTGGAATAAGACGAACGGAAAATGGAGGAAGATACTATGAGCAAGGTTTTGATCATCGGCTGCGGCGGCGTCGCCTCCGTCGCCATCCACAAGTGCTGCCAGAACAGCGAGGTGTTCTCCGAGATCTGCATTGCGAGCCGCACGAAGTCGAAGTGCGACGCCCTCAAGGCGAAGCTCGAGGGCACGACAAAGACGAAAATCACCACCGCGCAGGTCGACGCCGACCACGTTGAGGAGGTCGAGGCGCTGATCCGCGCCTACCAGCCCGATCTGGTGATGAACATCGCCCTGCCGTATCAGGATCTCACGATCATGGACGCCTGCCTCGCGTGCGGCGTCAACTATCTCGACACCGCCAACTACGAGCCGGAGGACCTCTCCGACCCCGCGTGGCGCGCGCAGTACGAGAAGCGCTGCCGCGAGGAGGGCTTCTCCGCCTACTTCGACTACTCCTACCAGTGGGCGTACAAGGAAAAGTTTGAAAAGGCCGGCCTCACCGCCCTGCTCGGCACGGGCTTCGATCCCGGCGTGACGCAGGCGTACTGCGCCTACGCCCAGAAGCACCTGTTCGACGAGATCGACACCATCGACATTCTCGACTGCAACGGCGGCGACCATGGCTATCCCTTCGCCACCAACTTCAACCCTGAGGTCAACCTGCGCGAGGTGTCCGCCCCCGGCTCCTATTGGGAGAACGGCCATTGGGTGGAGATCCCCGCGATGAGCATCAAGCGCGAGTATGACTTCAAGGAGGTCGGGCAGAAGGATATGTATCTGCTCCACCACGAGGAGATCGAGTCCCTCGCGAAGAACATCCCCGGCGTCAAGCGCATCCGCTTCTTCATGACCTTCGGCCAGAGCTACCTGACCCACATGAAGTGTCTCGAAAACGTCGGGATGCTCTCCACCGAGCCCGTCGAGTTTGAGGGCCACAAGATTGTCCCGATCCAGTTTTTGAAGGCGCTGCTGCCGGATCCGGCCTCCCTCGGGCCGCGCACCGTCGGCAAGACGAACATCGGCTGCATCTTCACCGGCAGAAAAGATGGCAAGGAGAAGAAGGCCTACATCTTCAACGTCTGCGACCATCAGGAGTGCTATCAGGAGGTCGGCTCCCAGGCCATCTCCTACACCACCGGCGTCCCGGCCATGGTGGGCGCGATGATGCTGCTCACCGGCAAGTGGTCGAAGCCCGGCGTCTTCACCGTCGAGGAGTTCGATCCCGATCCGTACATGGACGCGCTGAACAAGTGGGGACTGCCGTGGCAGGTGGACGACAACCCCACGCTGGTGGACTGAGATGACCCCGCTGAGCACGGAGCCCCGCACCCCGTACTTTCTGGTGGACGAGGCGCGGCTGACTCAGAATCTTGATATTCTCAGGGACGTCCAGTGGCGCGCGGGCTGCAAAATCCTCCTCGCGCAGAAGGCGTTCTCGATGTTTTCCGTCTACCCGCTGCTGAAAAAGTACCTCGCGGGCAGCGCGGCAAGCGGGCTGTACGAGGCGCGCCTCGGCCACGAGGAGTTCGGGGGAGAGACGCACGTATTCTCCCCGGCCTACCGCGAGGACGAGTGGGACGAGCTTCTCCGGTACGCCGACCACATTGTCTTCAATTCCCCGGCCCAGGTGCGGCGCTACGCCGCCCGCGCGCGGGCGGCGGGCAAGTCCGTCGGCCTGCGCGTGAACCCGGAGCACTCCACACAGGAGGGTCACGCTATTTACGATCCGTGCGCGCCGGGCTCGCGCCTCGGGACAACCTTCGCGAATTTCGATGAGGACATTCTGCCGCTGCTCGACGGCTTGCACTTCCACACGCTCTGCGAGCAGGATTCCGACGCCCTCGAGGAGACCGTCGAGGCGGTCGAGCGCAGCTTCGGCGCGTATCTGCCGCGCATGAAGTGGCTCAACCTCGGCGGCGGCCACCACATCACCCGCCCCGACTACGACGTCGAGCGCCTGCTGCGCGTCGTCCGCCGCCTCAGGGGGCGGTACGGCGTCGAGGTCTATCTCGAGCCGGGGGAGGCCGTCGTCCTCAACGCGGGCTTCTTTGTGACAAGCGTGCTTGAGACGCTGGAAAACGGAATGCCTATCGCCATCGTCGACGCCTCCGCCGCCTGCCATATGCCGGACGTGCTCGAGATGCCCTATCGTCCGCCGCTGCACGGCTCCGGAAATCCCGGCGAGAAGCCGTTTACCTACCGCCTCGGCGGCGTGACGTGCCTCGCCGGCGACGTCATCGGCGACTATTCCTTCGACGAGCCCCTCCGCAAGGGGGACCGCCTCGTCTTCGAGGACATGGCGCTTTACACCATGGTAAAGACAAACACCTTCAACGGCACGCCGCTGCCCTCGATCGTCTGGCGCGACCTTGCGGGAAAGCTCTGGCTCGTGCGCGAATTCGGGTACGAGGATTTCAAGACGAGACTTTCCTAAGCCAAATGCAGCACAAAGCCCCGAGACCGGACTTCCGGCCCCGGGGCTTTTTTTCAGTGTATCGGTCTCGCGCCGCTCTCACGCGGGCTGCGGTTCCTCCGCGCCCTGAATCACGCGCACGCCCTGCTCCTGCAGGCCGGCGAGCACGTCCGCCGGGGCGCGCCAGTCCGTGACGACGGCGTCGAGCTCCGCGATTGAGGCGACGAGGCTCAGCGAGTCGTCGCCGAATTTCGTGTAGTCGATGGTGACGTAGTGCTCCTTGCAGTTGTCCATGATCATCCGCTTGAGCTTTGCCTCCTGCACGCTCGGCGTCGTGAAGCCGTGCTCGAGCGTCAGATGGTTGCCGCTGATGAAGCCCTTGTCAAAGAACATGGTGCGCAGCATATTTTCCGCGAACGTGCCGGTGCACGACAGGATGCGGTGGCGCAGCTCGCCGCCGATGACGATGACGGAAATATCCTCCGCCTCCGCAAGCTCCATCGCGATGTTGAGCCCCGTCGTCGCGACCATCAGATTCCGCTTTTTCCCCGTGCGGATGAGCCGGGCCAGGTGGATCGTCGTCGTGCCGCAGTCGATGAAGACGGCGTCGCCGTCCGCGATGCAGTCGTATGCCGCGCGGGCGATGGAGATCTTCTCCGCGAGCCGCACGGGCTCCTTCTCCTTGTGGGAAAACTCCTGCAGCGAGCCGTACGCGCTGACCGCGCCGCCCCAGGTACGCTTGATGAGCCCCTCCTGCTCCATGCAGGAGAGCAGCTTGCGCACCGACACCTCCGAGAGGCCGAATGCCGCGCTGAGCTCCGCCACAGTCACGGAGGAGCGGTTTTCCAACAGCTTCAAAATATAGGCGCGCCTGTCCTCTGCCAGCATATCCTTCGTTCCTTTCTAAATAGGGGGGATGAGCGGCGTTTCTGCCGTTCCTTCTGAAAATGCGAGGAAAACGCATGGAAAATTGTTCTATATGCTTTACGGTATCATGAATGAGCGATAAAGTCAAGCGGCGCTTGCTGCCCGCCCATCTTTCCCGTATCGAGCAGATGGCCGACGTACTCGCTGCTGACGAGCATTACCGCCGCCAGCGCCGCGAGGACGAAGGGGAGGATGGCGATCGTCGTCAGCCCCGCCGCCGCGCCGAGGATCGACGGCATGAACGTGCTTCCCGTGTAGGCGAGCGCCATCTGCAGCCCCATGAGCTGCCCCGCGTTTTCCCGCCCGAAGCGGATGGGCGTCTCGTGCAGCATCGAGGGGTAGATCGGCGCGTAGCCGAGGCCGATGACGAGCAGCGAGCAGCAGATCACCGGCGTGGGGAGGGGCAGCATCATCACAACCGCGCCGGCCAGCGCGAGCACCTGCCCGGTACGGATGAGCTGCCGGTTCGTCAGCTTCATGGCCGCGAATCCCGCCGCGCCCCGCCCGACGGTGATGCCCGCGTAGTACGCGGACACCCAGAGCGCCGCCTCCGCCGCCGGGACGCCTCTCTGCCCCACGAGATAGCTGCTGCCCCAGAGCCCAAGCGTGATCTCGGAGGCACAGTAAGCGAAAAAGCCGAGCATCGCGGGGCGCGCGCCGCGCAGCGAGAGCAGGCGGAAGGGGGAGACGGCGGCAGACTTCTTCCCCTCCTTCGCCGTCTGGACGCTCTCGTACCGCCGCCACATCGGCAGTGCGCACAGAAGGACGAGCACCAGCCCTGTCTGGAGCGCCGCAATCGTCCGGTAACCGTCGCGCCAGCTTCCGTGATGCAGGAAGTATGAGAGAATGGCAGGCCCTGCCGAAGCGCCGAGCCCCCAGAAGCAGTGCAGCCAGTTCATGTGCCGCGCCTTGTAGTGCAGGGCGACGTAGCTGTTGAGTCCCGCGTCAATCGCGCCCGCGCCGAGGCCGAGCGGCGCCGCCAGCACAAAGAGCCAGACGGCGGACTGTGCGAGCGAGTACCCGAACAGCGCCGCCGCCGTGAGCAGCGTGCTCAGAAAGGCGACGAGTCCCGTCCCGAGGCGGCGCAGCAGATAGCCGCTGAACAGGCTCGACACAATGGTGCTCGCCGATACCGTCATGGAGATGAACCCTGCCGCGGCCAGCGGAGCGCCGAGCTCCGGCTGCAGAACAGGCCACGAAGCGCCGAGGACGGAGTCGGGCAGGCCGAGGCTGATGAAGGAAAGATAGATGACGATCAGAAAAACGGTTGCCATAGAAAACGAACTCCCTTTGCGTGTTGATGCTGGGCCGCGCGGTTACTCCGCCGCGGCGCGCTGCTCCGCGAGCAGCAGGTCGACCATCCGGCCATAGCTCCTGACGCCCTCCTCCTGGCCGTTGGCCTGCAGGTAGGCGTTGTTGACCGAGGAGGAGATCTCCGCGACGGGTCCCTCAAACTGCTTCCAGTAGGCGCTGTTCGCCGCGAGGTCGCGCTGCGTGCCCTCGCACAGCTCCGCGTAGATGGCGGAGGCCGTTGCGGCGTCGGCGGAGTAGAGCGCGTTGTTGGCATGAATGAACGCGAGCATGAGGCCGGAGTACTGCAGCTCGGGGTTATCGCTGCGGCAGCACGCCAGATATCCGATGAAGTTCGCTTCGTCCTCGCGCATGAAGCCCCGCAGGTGCGACAGCTCGTGGCACATGGTCGACGGGATGGAGTAGTCCGGGATGTCGTTGTTCACGTTCGCCTCGAACGTGAACGGGATGAAGACGCCTGTGATGTTGCACCACGACATGAGCCGCGAGAGCAGGACGGGCTTCGGCTTTCCGTAGCCGCCCGTGACGAGCGGATAATCCTCCGAGAGCGTCTCGAAGGCCTCCTGCGCGTCGCCGCCGAGCTCGGAGAACGAGGAGGAGAGCGCCATGACGCCGTTCTCATCCTCCCCGACGAGCGGGCGCAGCGCGTTGAGCCTCCCGGCCAGCGAATCGCACAGCGTGACGAGCTCCTCGCGGCTTGAGTCCTCGACCGGCAGGCCGCACGTCTCGGCGAACGTCGCGCGCGAGTAGTTGACGCCGCAGTTCGCCGCGAACAGGAAAAGCGCGATCCCCGCCGCGCACAGAAGCCGCAGGCCGGAGCCTGCGAGCGTCCTCCCGCGCCGCCCCTTCGCCCGCGCAGCGCGGACAATCTGCACCGTGAGCCAAACCACGGCGAAGACAATCCCCGCCGCGAGCAGCAGCTCGGCGAGCGAGAAGGGGAGCAGCCCGCTGAGGAAATTCCCCGCGCGGGAGATCACAGGGTACGGATGCGTCGCGTACCATTCGGCGAAGCCGGGCGCGAAGCGGGCGAGGAGCAGCAGGGCTGTCGCTGCGGGAAAGCAGAGCAGAAGAAAGAGATACGGGCGCAGAAGCCGCTTCTCTTCCTGTTTTTTCTCACGATTTCGCATGAAACATGGACACCTCTTTCCGGAAAGCAAATCGTTCCAGCTCTGATTATACAACGCCCCCGCCGCCAGGACAAGGGGCGGGCAATTTTCTGATTTGTCAATTTGCTCCGCCTTATCTGACGGATTTTTATTGATTTTTCCTGCTTCTTTCGTTAAAATAGAGGGGAGTTCACAAAAGAGAGGCGGAAAGGAGGAAGCGTCCATGCAGTTTATCATGCTTCGGGAGACCGGGCCGGTGCAGAACGGCGTCGTCCCGTACTTTACCGTCGTCAGGCCGGACGGCTCCCTCTGTTACCGCATCATCGGCGAGAAGAACCCGTTCACCGGGAAGCTCGCCCTCATGACGCCCGAGGGCCGCGAGCGCGGGCGCATCCTCCGCGTCGGCACGCCGGCGCTCTCCTATCACACCATCTGGGAGGCCGAGCGCAAGCGGGCTGTGCTGACGCGCAATCTCGGCGCGCCGAAGACGCCGTACCGCCTGTACGCCATCGGCTGGCAGTTCCGCGGGGACTGCTTCTCCGGCTCCTTCGACGTCGTCGACCGCCGCGGCCGCGTCGTGATGACGCACGGCCTGTGCTGGTACGGCGGGCAGGAGCGCGTCTGCGTCGAGACGATGCGCGGCGACGAGGCGCTCTGCCTGTGTATTGCCGCCGTGGTCGACAGCACCCCGAGAAGCCCGCTGCCGTCCGCCGCCGTGCGCGCGCCGAACTGAGAATGATCCGTTCCCCGCTTGACAAAAGAAGTTTTTTCTGGTTATAATAAGCTTTGAATCAGGAGACATCCTGCAAAAGGCAGCGATGGGGAAAAAGACGGCGAAACGCTTCGCAGAGAGAACCGGCGGCTGGTGCAAGCCGGAGGGAGCGCGCCGTGGATGAGTCGCCCCGGAGCCGCCGCCCTGAACCGCAGTTCGTAGGGGCGGACGTGTGGCCGCGTTAAGGCCGTCCTGTGAAGAGCAGGCTGAGGGCCGCTTCGTCGGCCGAATACGGGTGGTACCGCGGATGAGTTCATTCGCCCCGGATATGGCGCCGCGCCATGTCCGGGGCTTTTCTTATGTCCCGGCGCACGGGACGCGGCAGGACAGGGAGCGGAGGAAGCCCCGCCCCCGCGACAAGAACGCGAAAGAGAGGAATTCAGAGAGCATGAGCAAGGAGCTTGCGAAAACGTACGAGCCCCGCGAGGTGGAGGACAGAATCTACGAATTCTGGACGAAGGGCAACTATTTCCACGCGGAGCCGGATCCGAAGAAAAAACCGTACACCATCGTGATCCCGCCGCCGAACATCACCGGCCAGCTGCACATGGGCCACGCCCTCGACGAGACGCTGCAGGACATCCTGATCCGCTGGCGCCGGATGCAGGGCTACTGCGCCCTGTGGCTCCCCGGCACGGATCACGCCTCCATCGCGACGGAGGCCAAGATCGTCGAGGCCATGCGCAAGGAGGGCGTGACGAAGGAGGAGATCGGCCGCGAGGCGTTCCTCGAGCGCGCCTGGGACTGGAAGCGCCAGTACGGCGGCCGCATCGTGGAGCAGCTCAAGAAGCTCGGCTCCTCCTGCGACTGGGAGCGCGAGCGCTTCACCCTCGACGAGGGCTGCTCCAAGGCCGTGCGCGAGGTGTTCGTCCGCCTCTACGAGCAGGGCCTCATCTACCGCGGCGAGCGCATCATCAACTGGTGCCCGCACTGCAAGACCTCCATCTCCGACGCGGAGGTCGAGTTCGAGGAGAAGGCCGGCCACTTCTGGCACCTGCGCTATCCGTTCAAGGACGGCTCCGGCTATCTCGAGCTCGCCACGACCCGCCCGGAGACGATGCTCGGCGATACCGCCGTCGCCGTCCACCCGGACGATGAGCGCTATCACGACGCCATCGGCAAGACGCTCATCCTTCCGCTTGTCGGGCGCGAGATTCCCGTCGTCGCCGACACCTACGTCGAGAAGGACTTCGGCACGGGCGTCGTGAAGATTACCCCCGCTCACGACCCGAACGACTTTGAGGTCGGCCTGCGCCACACCCTCGAGGTCATCAACGTCATGAACGACGACGGCAGCATCAACGAGAACGGCGGCAAATACTGCGGCATGAGCGGCCTCGACGCCAGACGCGCGATCGTCCGCGACCTCGAGGAGCAGGGCTTCCTCGTCGGCATCGAGGACATCAAGCACAACGTCGGCACCTGCTATCGCTGCGATACCGTCGTCGAGCCGCGCGTCTCGAAGCAGTGGTTCGTCAGGATGAAGCCGCTCGCCGAGCCCGCCGTCGAGTGCGTGCGCGACGGCCGCATTCAGTTCATCCCCGAGCGCATGAACAAGACGTACTACAACTGGATGGAGAACATCAAGGACTGGTGCATTTCCCGCCAGCTCTGGTGGGG
>CASFAA010000018.1 GCA_949292505.1 uncultured Oscillospiraceae bacterium | reverse complement strand
CTGTGCCGGGCAGGCATCCCGATTTTCACCGCCCAGGGCAAGGGCGGAGGCGTCTCCATCATGGAGGGGTACCGCGTAGATCGCACCGTGCTCACCGGCCCGGAGATGCAGGCCATCCTGGCCGGGCTGCGGAGCCTCGACAGCGTCAGCGGAACAAAGCGGTACGCGCAGCTGATGGAAAAGCTGTGCGCCGGGACAAGCCGGCTCGTGTCCGGCGGCGCAAACCTGCTCATCGACCTCTCCTCCTGGTACAGGTCGAGCCTGGCGCCGAAAATTGAGTGCATTCAGGAGGCCATCGCGGAACACCGCACCATTCGGTTCACCTACTTTTCCCCGAAGGGGGAATCGGTGCGGAACGCGGAACCGTACTATCTGGTCTTTCACTGGTCCGCGTGGTATGTGTGGGCGTGGTGCAGGACGCGGGAGGACTTTCGCCTCTTCAAGCTCAACCGGATGACGGAGCTGTCCCGCGGCGAGCCGTTCGTCCCACGGGACGCGCCGCTGCCGGATCTCTCCCCGGAGCGGGTGTTCCCGACAAAATATCAGGCCGTCGTCCTCTTTGACCCGTCGTACCGCTGGCGTCTGGGGGAGGAGTACGGTGAGAACAGCTTCACCGAGGAGCCGGACGGCCGGCTCCGCTTCACAGGCGGATTCCCCGACGCGGACGGCGTGTTCAGCTGGGTGCTGACCTTCGGAGAAGGCGCAGAGCTGCTCGAGCCCGTTGAGCTGCGGGAGCGGCTGCACGCCATTACCGAAACGCTCGCCGAACGCTATGGAAGGAGGGATTCTCATGCCGTTTGACTACAAAAAGGAATATAAGGAATTCTATCTGCCGCCCAGAAAACCGGGCATCGTCACCGTGCCTGCCATGAGCTTTCTGGCGGTGCGCGGGAAGGGCGACCCCAATGAGGAGGACGGCGCGTACCGGCAGTCCATCGGGCTGCTCTACGCCGTCGCCTTCACCGTCAAGATGAGCAAGCTGGGAGGACACCGGCTCGAGGGATACTTCGACTATGTGGTGCCGCCGCTGGAGGGGCTCTGGCGTCAGGAGGGCGTTCAGGGGGTGGACGTTACCCGCAAGGCGGAATTCCAATGGATCTCCCTCATCCGACTGCCGGAGTTCGTGACGCCGG
The DNA here is from genome assembly GCA_949292505.1 of uncultured Oscillospiraceae bacterium. Classification (GTDB taxonomy): domain Bacteria; phylum Bacillota; class Clostridia; order Oscillospirales; family Acutalibacteraceae; genus Caccousia. The sequence continues at coordinate 13,838 of CASFAA010000018.1, read as the reverse complement.
AGGTCTTCGACTGGGCCATCCGGGAGGCCACGGAGAAAAAGGGACAGGACTTCTCGCAGGTGGAGCTCCTTCGCTGGGAGGAGGGGCTGTGCGTCCAGTGTATGCACATCGGCCCCTACGACGAGGAACCCGCCACTGTGGCGGCCATGGACGAATACGCCGCGGCAAACGGCTATGCGCCGGACTTCGGGCCGGACAGGCTGCACCACGAGATCTATCTCAGCGACGTGCGGCGGTGCCGTCCGGAACGGCTGAAAACCGTCGTCCGACATCCGATCAGGAGGCTGCCATGAAAGGCTTTGCGCGGGACGAGACGCGCTTTTCCCTCTGCGGGCTGAACTGCCTTCTGTGTCCAATGCGCACGGGCGGGTACTGCCCCGGCTGCGGCGGAGGGCCGGGCAACCAGAGCTGCGCCATCGCGCGCTGCTCGCTCGAGCACGGAGCCGTGCCGTTCTGCTGGGAATGCCCGTCTTATCCCTGCGCCCGGTACGACGGCTTTGACAGCGCGGACTCCTTTGTCCCCCACCGGAGCCGGGCGGAAGACGCCGCCCGCGCGCGGGAGCTGGGGCTGAACGCGTACCTGACGCAGCTGGAGGAGCGGCGCGCCGCGCTGGACGCACTTCTCGGGCGGTACAACGACGGCCGGCGCAAGGCCCTGTTTCACGCGGCGGCGTACCTTCTGCCGCTCGAGGAGCTGCACGCCGTGCTGGACGCTCTGGAAAACCGTCCGGGACTCGCGGAGCAGCCGGTGAAGGAGCGCGCCCTCGCCGCCGCGGCGCTGCTGCAGGAGGCGGCGAAGCGGCGGAACGTGAGCCTCAAGCTGGAGAAGAAAGGAAAAACATGAGGAGGTTCGCGTGATGCTGCAGGAAGTAGAAGTGCTGAAACGATCGCCGAAAAGCACCGTTGCGCGGATGCTCGACAACGAGACGGGGCGGCAGGTGATCTGCAAGACGCTGGCGGGGGACGTCCCGGTATATGAGCGGCTGCTCGCGCTGCGTCATCCGTATCTGCCGCGCGTGCTGTCCGTGGAGCGGGAGAACGGACAGACGCTCGTCACGGAGGAGTACATCGAGGGAGCGCGCCTCGGGGCGATCTCGCTGCCGGAACGCGCGCTGACGAAGGCGTTTCTCGAGGTCTGCGCCGCGCTTGAGTTTCTCCACAAAAACGGGATCGTGCACCGCGACGTCAAGCCCGACAACATCCTCCTCGCGCCGGACGGGCACATCCGTCTCATCGACTTCGACGCGGCCCGCGAGCCGAAGGAGAAGGGCGAGCAGGACACGCGGCTGCTCGGGACGCGGGGCTTCGCGCCGCCGGAGCAGTACGGCTTCTCGCAGACGGACGCCCGCGCGGATCTCTACGCGCTCGGAGCCACGTTCCGCCAGCTGTTCGGCCCGGTGGCGAGAAAGCGGCGGTGGAAGCGCATCCTGCGCCGGTGCACCGCCCTCGACCCGAAGGACCGCTACGCCTCCGCCGGTCAGGTGCGGCGGGCGGTATACCGGGGGCGGGTGCTGCGCTGGGCGGTGCGTCCGGCGTGCCTCGCAGCCGCCGCACTGTGCGCGGCGTTCGCCGTCTCCCTGTTTGCAAGCTCGTCCCCGCGCCTCGCCATTCTCGCGGTGCTCGGCGCGTCGGATACGGCCGTGTGGGAGGAGGACGCGATCGACCCCGCGGCGCTGCGGGCGGCGGCGGAGTCCGGGAACGCCCCGCTGATGTATGAGTACAGCGGATCGGAGGCGCTCGCGCGGTACGAGGACGTCGGCGCGCGGTACCCAGACTGCCTCGTCGTCTACTCCGGCTACATGGATCGCGAGGGCGCGCTGGTGTACGGCTGCATCGACACGACCTTTTCCATCCGGGAGGGCGCCTACACGTTCGACGGCCTGCGCGCGATTGTCCGCGCCGCGCCGGACGGCGCTATCTCCGCCGTGGAGACGGCAGAGTTCGACGCGTACGCCCCGGCGGTGATCGCGATCTACGAAACCATCGAGCAAATGCCGCGTCTCGCGGAATAGCAAAAGCCGCTGACCTACGAACGGTCAGCGGCTTTTGCTATTCCAGCACTTCGATGTTGTGGTCATACAGCAGCTCATTCGCCTCGAGGATGGTTTTTCCCTGCCCGATGGCAAAGAGGAGCAGCGCGTCCCGCGGGTCGCGGGGGTAGAGCTCCCGGTAGCCCGCCTGCTTGAGGAGCGTCTGCGCCTCCTCGGCGTCCAGCCCCAGGCCGAAGGCGAGGGCGAGCACCTTGTCGCGCGAGGGATACTTTTTCCCCGAAAAAATCTGATACACATACGCCTTGTTCAGGTTGGAGCGCCTCACCACATCCGCGCGGGAGACGTTCTTTTGGGCGAGCCATTTATCAAGATATTCCGGCAGGCTTTGGAGCATCATCTCCTGCCGGTTTTTCTCCAGGTAATCCAAAATATCCGCGCTGTTCTGAATCTCGTGCGCGAGCTCGTCGGTCGATTTCATCATTCCTGCACCTCCCGCTTCATCATAGCACATCTGCGCCGTGAATTGGTAAGCTGCCGGCAGACCAAAACGTATTTTTTCTTTGATATACTGATGCTGGCGCAAAAGTCGATGCAGATCGAAAATTGGAGAATCCAACAGGCAGACGCAGACCCGGCTTTTCGCTGCCGGCCGTCCCCCTCTTCCGCCGCGGCCTTCAATCCGCCTTCATCAGGAACAGCTTGAGCACCTCCTCGGCGAGCTTCAGCTCACGCGGCGTGCAGCGGCGGAGGAGGTCGACGATCGGGGAGGCGTCGCCCGTCCCCTCCCCCTCTCCGAAGAGAAGATATTCCATCGGCAGATGCATGGAGCGGGAGAGCTTGATGAGCGTGTCGACGGACATCTGCGAGGTTCCCACCTCCAGCTGGCCGTAATAGCCTGTGCCGATGTCTGCGAGCTCGGCCATTTTCTCCCTCGTCAGCCCCAGCTCCTGTCTCCGAGCCCGAAGCCGCTGCCCTATCTCTATCAGCTGAGACTTCTCCATGACGCTGTATCACCTCTTTTTCGTTACTTCCTATTGTAAAGTGCCCGCCTTCGTGGTAAAATACTCTGTAAGATAACGATTTTCGTTATTTATAAAGGAAGATTTGTATGACAGCTAATTGGGTCGCAATTTGCCGCTGGTGCGGCAGGAAGGGCAGCATATGCAGCACCGCCAACGGCGGAATGCCCACACATACGCCGTCGATTCCTGGAAAATGCCCTGCGCATCCCAGCGGAAAAAGCAATATGCCGCACAGTCCGCAGTGGACGAGAAAATAAGCCGTTATGGACAGACCTGTCCCTTCTCCAAAACCCATTTGCAGGGCATGAAGAAAAAAGGAGAACCGATCGATATGCCGCTTGGAAAACGGATTTCCCCCTCCCTGCCCCGCGCGCAGAGAAACGAAGTCCCGCAGGAAAAACGGGGCGGGCGTGAAGCGGCGAGCCCGGAAGAGCTCGCCTCCTCCATCTCTTTTCAGACGCAGAATCCGCTCTATAGCTTTGACGACATGATTCTGAACAGGGACACTGTCGACGCAATTCAGGATGTGCTGTCCCTCTACGAAAAGCAGAGCCTGCTGTTTGACCGATGGGGCTTGGGCGAGACGCACAAATTACAGAAGCAGGGCGGGATCAACCTCTATGGCCCTTCGGGGACGGGCAAAACCATGGCCGCCCACGCGATCGCGCATCAGCTCGGCAGAAAGCTTCTGCCCGTCAGCTATGCGCAGATCGAGTCCAAGTATGTGGGCGAGACCGCGAAAAACCTCACCGCCATGTTTCGCTTTGCCCGCGAGACGAAAGCGCTCCTCTTCTTTGACGAAGCGGACGCTCTGCTCAGCCGGCGCGTCACGAATATGTCGAATTCCACCGACGTCAGCGTGAACCAGACCCGCTCGGTTTTGCTGCTGCTCGGCGAATTCGACGATCTGGTCCTGTTCGCGACCAATTTCCTGTCAAATTACGATCCGGCCTTCCTGCGCAGGATTCTCGCCCACATCCGGTTCGACCTGTCTGACGAGGACAGCCGCGCAAAGCTTTGGCAACGATACATTCCGCCGCAGATGCCGACGGACGCCGACATTCCGCTGCTCGCGAGGACGTTCGCCGGGATTACGGGAGCCGACATCGCAAACGCCGTCTTCTCGGCCGCGCTGCGGGCGGCGAGACGGGACGAGAGCTTCGTCCGCCATGCGTATTTCGAGGACGCGATCCGGCGGGTCGTCCGGAGCAGGGAGGATCATGCAGAACTTGGCACGCTGACGGAGCGCCGGACCGTCAGCGAAGAATATGTAAAAAATCAGCTTGGAGGATTGCCGAAATGATTGCAATCGCTGTCATTCTTTTACTCACCGCCGCGATGATTCAGGGTCTGATCGTGTTCTGGCGCAACATCGTCGGATGGATCAAAAAAGCCGTGAAGAAGATTAAGGAAGCGCTCGGCCTGATGGTGGACGGCACAAGAACCTTCATCCTGCAGACGGCGCAGGGTCTGAAAAACAGATCGAAATACTATTACAAAAATCAGGCGACACGCGAGTGGGAGGAGGTCGTCTACACCAAATCCGTCGAGGAGAGCGAAGTCCCGCCGGAGATTCTTGCCAAGGTGCGAAAAACCATGGCGGGCACGGAGGTCTCCACCACGGAGGAACTGAAACTCGCCATTGGAGCGTAGGAGGAAACGTTATGCCGCTTCTCACATCAGCCATGCTCGGCGCAGTGGCCAAGAGCGCCCTTTGCGCCGCAGTCAATCCATTTCTCGCTGACGCGAAGGAAATCGCCCTCTCCGCCGCGCGGGACGCCATTCCGGACACCCTGACGGGCGGTATGTCGCTTGAAGAGTGGGCAAACGTCATTGCCGAGGCAGCGGATCGAACCAAGGATTCCTGTGAAAGAGGAAGCGAGCTGCGCTTTGTCGGCGGCGAAATCAAGCTCGCCGTCTCCGCCGTGCAGGACAACAGCATCACGGCTTCTTTTCATCTGTATTTTCTGGACGCGCGCCAAAAATGGCAGCGGACAGAGGCCTATACCAACATTCCTTCCTCCAGATTTTCAAAGGATGCGCTGGAGGAGCTGACGGAAAAGCTCGAGATCAAATATGCTGTGGAGTGAATGATTTGGGTTACCTGATTCTCATTCTCGCTGTAATTCTCCTCCTTCGGTTCGCTGGAAAAGCCATCCTCTCCCTAATCTCCGGACTGGTGCGCCTTCTCATTGCGATCCCAAAATACCTCCTGTTCCACCCGAGGATCAACTCGCTTTTGACGATTGTCTTCCTCTTCCGTCTCATCTGCACGGCGGGGAAGTGGATTCCCGATCCGTTCACGGAGTGGTTCGTCATCCTCTGGCTTCTGTCAGGGGCGGACTGCATCCGCGACATCAAAAGAGCAGGGGATTTCTACCAGCCGATCGGTACGGGAATCGATCGGCTTTATGCTGCCAGGAGTCTCAGCTCTCTTGGCACGCTGGGGCTCAGCAGGCCGGTTTTCCTGTTTTTCGTCAATCCCCATATCGGGCGGCAGGTCAGGAAAAGGACGGACGCCCGTCTCAACGCGGGATGGCCTCTGCCGTATGCGTCCTTTCGGGCAAGCTTTCCCCTGCGGATGGAGAAATACTACTATGAGCGTTATGTGAAAGAGCTCATCCGGCGAAAGGCTGTCATGTCCAACACGGAGATGCTGGAGAAGGAGGCGGCGCTTCGGAAGGCGAGATTGGCGCAGCTCTACCCGAAAACCAGGCTGGAAAAATTCCTTGACGCTGTTTCCGGCGACGAGACCGTGAAGCAAAGACGGGCGGCGGCGGAAAACTGGCTCTCCTGCAGAGAGAGCTGCCGCGCGTACGTCAGCACCGGCACATATCTGCGCCTTCAAAAGGCAATCTCCAAGGCGATGTGGGACAAGCCCCCGTTTTCCGTCTCAGATATCTGTGAATTCGACGAATTCAAGCCGTTTCATTTCAGCGCTCCGCTTCCGCCGTACGGCGTCACAGGCTGGGGCGAAATATTCGTCATTCAGGCGTTTGAGCAATTCGTGGAGGACGGCGTGTTTGAGGATATGCAGCTGAACGACAACGATCCTCTCGACAGCCACATCTACTACTGCCGCCTGAGCGCCGTACAGATGACGAGCATCGACGCCGGCAGCGATCCCCGTCTTTCGGATCCTGATCTCTGTGATGCATAAAGCAGCCCCCATTCCCGGGAAGCGCCGGGAATGGGGGCTGCTTTTTCATGGGAGCGCCGCAGGAGATCGGGAAAGAGTAGAAAAAATCCCCCGGCGCACGAGCGCCGGGGGATTTGCAGTTGATTTCAGAAAACTCAGATCAGCTCGATGATGGACATCTCGGCGGCGTCGCCGCGGCGGGGGCCGATCTTCGTGATGCGGCAGTAGCCGCCATTGCGATCCGCGTACTTCGGAGCAATCTCGTTGAAGAGCTTATTCACGACGTCCTCTTTCGTCACAAAAGCCAGCACAAGGCGGCGGCTGTGAAGGTCGTTCGTTTTCGCAATGGTGATCATCTTCTCGGTCAGGGAGCGAACCTCCTTGGCGCGAGTATCTGTGGTTTCGATTTTGCCGTTCTCAAGCAGGAAAGTGACCAGGGCGCGCAGCATGGCCGTGCGGTGGCTGGTGGTTCTTCCCAGTTTTCTGGTTCCTGGCATCGAATATCACTCCTTTACCTCGTTATACCTTAGTCGTCGTCTTTGCGGAGACTGAAGCCGAGCGAGGCCAGCTTCCAAATGACCTCCTCGAGGGACTTGCGGCCCAGGTTGCGGACCTTCATCATGTCCTCCTCGGACTTGTTGAGCAGGTCCTCCACGGTGTTGATGCCGGCGCGCTTGAGGCAGTTGAAGGAACGGACGGAGAGATCCAGCTCCTCAATCGTCATCTCAAGCACCTTCTCCTTGCCCTTGTCATCCTTCTCGACCATGATCTCCGTGCTGCTGCCCTTGTCGGACAGGTCGACGAAGAGATTCAGGTGCTCGGTCAGGACCTTGGCGGCCAGGGAGACGGCCTCCTGTGCGCCGATGACGCCGTTTGTCCACACCTCGAGCGTGAGCTTGTCAAAGTTCAGGCTCTGCCCGACGCGGGTGGGCTCTACGTTGTAATTAACCTTGTAAACCGGGGTGTAGATAGAATCTACCGGAAGCTCGCCGATGACGGCGTTGTTATTGTTCATGTTCTGCTTGTTCCGCTCGGCGGGCACATAGCCGCGGCCCTTGTCGAGCGTCAGCTCCATGTACAGCTTCGCGCCTTCGCCCAGAGTCGCAATGTGCATCTCGGGGTTGAGGATTTCGACCTCGCTGTCGCACTTGATGGCGTCAGCGGTCACAATGCAGGGACCCTCCGCGCAGATTTCCACCGTCTTGGGGCCGTCGCAGTGCAGCTTCGCCGTCAGACCCTTGATGTTGAGGACAATTTCCGTGACATCCTCTTTCACGCCGGGAATGGTCGAAAACTCATGCAGGACGCCGTCGATCTTGATGCTCGTGACGGCAACGCCCGGCAGAGAGGAAAGCAGCACACGGCGCAGGCTGTTGCCAAGCGTATTGCCGAAACCGCGCTCAAGGGGTTCGACCACAAACTTGCCATACGTTCCATCGCCGGAAAGTTCTTCTGTCTCAATCTTAGGCTTCTCTATCTCGATCATTAGCGAACCTCCTTCTCATCCATCGGCAAGAAATTGCCATGACGCATTATGCGCTCTTATGGCCGGCAGCAGGGCGAAAAAGCCCTGACCGCCATAAGAATCAGCATTACTTGGAGTACAACTCAACGATGAGATGCTCGGAAACCTCGTAATCGATATCATCACGAGCCGGGAGAGCAATAATCTTGCCCTCGAAACCGTCATTGGACTTCTCAATCCACTTCGGGCAAGCCTTCTTGGCCTGCTCCTCGAGGATGGTCTTAATTCTGACGCTGCTGCGGGACTTCTCGCAGATGGCGACGACGTCGCCCAGCTTCACCTGGAAGGAGGGGATGTTGACGCGCTTGCCGTTGACCGTGAAGTGGCCGTGGTTGACAAGCTGTCTGGCCTCGCGGCGGGTGCTCGCATAGCCGAGGCGGTACACGACGTTGTCGAGACGGCGCTCGAGCTGCTGCAGGAGGTTTTCGCCGGTGACGCCCTGTCTGCGGGCGGCCTCCTCATAGTACGCATGGAACTGCTTCTCGAGAACGCCGTAGATGAACTTCACCTTCTGCTTCTCGTTGAGCTGCATCGCGTACTCGGACTGCTTGCGGCGGAACTGCTGCTTGGGATTGCGGCGGGTCTCCTTGGAGTAGCCAAGGACGGCCGGAGAAAGACCCAGCGTCTTGCAACGCTTCAGGACAGGCTGCATATTCTTAGCCATAATTTGTTTCCTCCTTCAATTACACTCTTCTTCTCTTCGGAGGACGGCATCCATTGTGCGGAATCGGCGTGACGTCCTTGATCATGGTAACGTCGAGACCCGTGGTCTGCAGGGCACGAATCGCGGCTTCACGGCCGGCGCCGGGGCCCTTGACATAAACCTCGACAGACTTCATGCCATGCTCCATCGCAACCTTGGCAGCGGTCTCAGCCGCGGTCTGCGCGGCAAAGGGGGTGGACTTTCTCGAACCTCTGAAACCAAGCTCACCGGAGCTCGCCCAGGAAACAGCATTGCCCTGGGTATCGGTGATGGTGACAATCGTGTTGTTGAACGTAGACTGGATATGGGCAGCGCCGCGGTCGATATTCTTGCGCTCACGGCGGCGGCGAACGGTGGTCGCCTTCTTAGCGCCCTTCTGCTGTGCCATCTTATTCCCTCCCTACTTACTTCTTCTTGTTGGCCATGGTCTTGCGGGGACCCTTGCGGGTGCGGGCGTTGGTCTTGGAACGCTGTCCTCTGACCGGGAGCCCCTTGCGGTGACGCAGGCCGCGGTAGGAACCGATTTCAATCAGTCTCTTGATGTCGAACGCCACATCGCGGCGGAGGTCGCCCTCCACGCGGCAGTTGTGGTCGATATATTCTCTGAGCTTCGCCGCATCGTCTTCGCTCAGGTCGCGCACTCTGACGTCGGGATTCACGCCGGTCGCGGCGCAGATGTCGGTGGCGGTCTTACGGCCAATGCCGTAGATATAGGTCAGAGCGATTTCGATACGCTTGTCTCTGGGCAGGTCGATACCGGATATACGCGCCATACTGGTTGCACCTCCAAATGTGTTTAACGCGCCTTAGCCCTGGCGCTGCTTGTGCTTGGGATTCTCACAGATGACCATGACTCTTCCCTTGCGCTTGATAATCTTGCACTTCTCGCAGATTTTCTTGACAGAAGGTCTTACTTTCATTTGTGCGCCCTCCTTCGGAACGATTCTTGTAGCCTGAAAGCCGGTTCCCCGGCCTCAACAATCTTATTTTGAACGCCAGGTAATACGCCCGCGGGTCAGATCGTAGGGAGAAAGCTCGATCGTCACCTTATCGCCGGGCAGGATGCGGATGAAATTCATGCGCAGCTTGCCGGAAATGTGGGCCAGAATCTGGTGTTTGTTCGGAAGCTCCACCATGAACATGGCGTTCGGCAGGGCTTCGACAACGGTACCCTCAGTCTCAATTACGTCCTGTTTCGACATTCAAATGCCTCCATTCTCGGGAGCGGCTTCGCCCCTTGCGGCAGCGAGCGCCTTCCTAATCTCTCGGTTGGTCTGCAGCGAACCTTCGTCCAACACGACGGCCGTGGGAAAAAGATGCTTTTCGTTTTTCCGTTTCGGGTGCGAAAGACTGCGGCGCTTGCCGTCGCAGATGACGGCGTAGCCGTTTTCAGCCGAGAGGACGGTAAAAAAGCCGCCCTTGTCGCGCCCTGCCGCCGCCCTGACCACAAGCCCTCTCACGATCTCCATGCGCCGCCCTCTCAATCCGGCAGCGTCAGGATGACGGGGCCGTCGGGGGTGACTGCTACGGTGTGCTCGAAATGAGCGGAGAGCTTGCCGTCCGTTGTGACGGTAGTCCATTCGTCCGGGAGGACTCTCACGTCCTTGACGCCCTGATTGATCATGGGCTCAATGGCGATCGTCATGCCGGGCAACAGGCGCACCCCTCTGCCGGGGGTGCCGTAATTCGGGACCGCAGGGTCCTCATGCATCTTCGCGCCTACCCCGTGGCCGACAAAACTTCGTACCACGGAGTAACCGCGAGCTTCGACATACCGCTGCACCGCGCTGCCGATGTCGCCGATGCGGTTGCCCGCTCTCGCGGCGGCAATGCCCTCAAAGAGAGCCTCGCGCGTTGCATCCATCAGAGCCTGCGCCTCCCCGGACACGTCCCCGCAGGGGAACGTCCAGGCGTTGTCTCCGACGAAGCCCTCGTAAGTGGCGCCAATATCAATGCTGACAATGTCGCCCTGCTTGAGGATGATCTTCTTGCTCGGTATGCCATGGATCACCACGTTGTTCACGGAAATACAGCTGCTTGCGGGGAACCCGCCGTACCCGAGGAAGGTAGGGACGGCGCCCTGCTCCTCGATGTATCGGCGAACCATGCGGTCGATCTCCCAGGTGGAAACACCGGGCTCGACCGCCTCCCCTGCCAGGCGAAGCGCGCGGGAAGAGATTCTGCCGGCCGCCCGCATTGCTGCGAGCTCGCGGCTGGTTTTGAGCACGATCATGGACTTACGCCTTCAGCGCCTCAAGCGTCAGGCGGGACGTATCAGCGACGTCCTCCTGTCCTTCGACGATGGAGAGCTTACCCTGCTTCTCATAGTAAGCCTTGAGCGGCTCGGTCTGATCGTGGTATACCTTCAGGCGTTCCTTGACTGTATCCGGGTGGTCATCCTTGCGCTGAACGAGGGCGCCTCCGCACTTGCCGCAGACGCCTTCCTTCTCCGGCTTCTTGTAAAGCAGGTGATAGGACGCGCCGCAAGCCTCGCAGACGCGGCGTCCGGACATACGCTCGACAATCTTCTCGTCGGGGACTTCGATGTCAATGACCTTGTCAATGACAATGCCCATGCTGTCCAGAGCCTCGGCCTGGGGAATGGTGCGCGGGAAGCCGTCGAGGATGAAGCCGCCCTTGCAGTCATCCTGCTGCAGGCGTTCCTTGATGATGCCGATGACGACCTCATCGGGAACAAGCTTGCCTTCCTCCATGTAGGACTTCGCGCGCAGACCCATCTCCGTGCCGTTCTTCAGCGCTTCGCGGATCATATTGCCGGTCGAAACGGCGGGAATATGGAGATGCTCGCAGATAACCTCTGCCTGAGTGCCTTTTCCGGCGCCGGGAGCGCCAAGCAGAATCAAATTCATACCATTTCCTCCTTAATCAAGGAATCCCTTGTAATGACGCATCATCATCTGGGATTCCAGCTGCTTCGCGGTGTCGAGCGCGACGCCGACCATAATCAGGATGGACGTACCGCCGAACGACAGACCGTGCATGGCCGTCACATTCGAATAGATGATGGGAAGGAGCGCGATAACTGCAAGGAAGAGCGCTCCAATGAGCGTGATCTTGGAAAGAATTTTGGAAATGAAGTCCGAAGTCGGCTTGCCGGGACGGATGCCCGGAATCGTGCCGTTGTTCTGACGGAGGTTATTGGCCATCTCAATCGGGTTGTACTGAATCCCGAGATAGAAATAGGCGAACATGATGATGAAAACGAAGTACAGGATGCCATAAAGCAGGCCCGTCGGCGACAGAGCGGCAAAGAAGGACGCCCAGAAGCCTTCCTTCGCACGCGAGCCCATGAACATCTCAATGGTGCTCGGGATGGAAAGGATGGAGGAAGCGAAGATGATAGGCATAACGCCGGACATCGCGACCTTCACGGGGATGTGCGTGCTCTGACCGCCGTACATTTTACGGCCGACCACACGCTTGGCATACTGCACGGGAATGCGGCGCTCCGAATTGTTCATGAAAACGATGAACCAGATCACCGCGAGGAACAGGACGATGAAGAACGGCGCAAAGAAGAAGTACTGGCCGTAGTTGGTAGGATCCTGCATCGCCTGGCTGAAATACGCATACAGCATATTGAGCGTGGTGGGAAGGCGGGAAACAATACCGGCAAAGAGCAGAATGGAAATACCGTTTCCAATGCCCTTGTCGTTGATCTGCTCGCCAAGCCACATCATCAGAGCCGTACCGGCGGTAAAGACCATGATGATGATAATGGCCGTGAAGACAGATTCCCAGCCGCTCGTGTACATCGCAATGGTCTGAACGGAGCCGTCCTCCATCGCGACAGTGGTGTTGCGCAGGTAGAAATAATAGGCTGTGCCCTGGATAAGGCCCAGCAGAACGGTTACATAGCGGGTGATGGTCGCAATCTTCTTGCGGCCCTCCTCGCCTTCCTTCGCCATTCTCTCCAGAGGAGGAATTGCGACGGTCAGCAGCTGCATGATAATGGAGCTGTTGATATAAGGACTGACGCCCATCGCGAACAGCGTCGCGTTCGAGAACGCGCCGCCGGTCAGCATATCGAGATAGCTCAGAGCGGTACCGCTCTGGCTCACGTTGGCCATGAGCGCCTCAAGGGCGTCGGTGTTCAGGAACGGCACCGGAATCACGGCGCCGAGACGGAACACGACGACGATGAGCAGGGTAAACAGAATCTTTTTGCGCAGATCGGGGATGCTCCAGGCGTTCTTAATTGTTTTAAACAATTCAGATCACCTCTGCCTTCCCACCCGCGGCTTCGATCTTCTGCTTGGCAGCTTCAGAATAGGCGTTAACCTTCACAGTCAGCTTCTTGTCGAGGTTTCCGTTGGCGAGGATTTTCACCCCGTCGCAGCAAACCTTCACGATGCCGGCGTCAATCAGCGCCTGGGTGTCAACGACAGCGCCATCCTCAAACTTATTGAGGGTGCCGACGTTCACAGCCACGATGGTCTTGGCAAAAATGTTGTTGAAGCCTCTCTTCGGAAGGCGTCTCTGCAGAGGCATCTGGCCGCCCTCGAAGCCGGGACGCATACCGTGGCCCGCTCTGGCCTTCTGGCCCTTGTGGCCCTTGCCGGCCGTCTTGCCCTGACCGGAACCCTGGCCTCTGCCGATTCTCTTGCGGTCCTGGACGGAGCCGGGGGCCGCAGTCAGATCATGCAACTTCATGGTGTTCGCACCTCCTTCTTACGCGTTGTTTACCTCGATGAGGTGGATAATCTTGGCCACCTTGCCTCTGGTCTGGACGTTGTCCGGCTGCGTCACGACGTCGCCGATCTTGTACAGGCCAAGCGCATGGGCGGTAGCAATCTGGTTCTTCTTGGAGCCGATGAGGCTCTTTACCAGCTTTACGGTAATCTGTTCCATCTTGCGCCCTCCCTCTTACAGAATGTCCTTCACGGACTTACCGCGGATGGCGGCAACCTCTTCCGCGTTGCGCAGCTGAGCCATACCGGCCAGCGCCGCGCGCACAACGTTGCAGGGGTTATTCGAACGGAGCGCCTTAGTACGGATGTCGCGGATGCCCGCGGCCTCGACGACGGCACGAACAGGGCCGCCGGCGATCACGCCGGTACCGGGAGCGGCGGGCTTCATGAGCACCTTGCCGGCGCCGAACTCGCCGATGATCTCGTGCGGAATGGTGGTGCCGCGCAGAGCAATCTTGATGAGGTTCTTCTTCGCATCCTCGATGCCCTTGCGGATGGCGTCCGGAACCTCGCCGGCCTTGCCGATGCCGAAGCCCACGGTGCCGTTGCCGTCGCCGACGACGACGAGGGCCGCGAACTTGAAGATACGGCCGCCCTTAACCGTTTTGGACACGCGGTTGATGGCAACCACATGCTCCTTCATCTCGTCCTGCTGAGAACGGGGCGCATCAAATCTAGCCAAATGAATTCCTCCTTACTTAGAACTTGAGGCCGCCCTCACGGGCGCCATCGGCCAGTTCCTTGAC
>CASFAA010000017.1 GCA_949292505.1 uncultured Oscillospiraceae bacterium | reverse complement strand
AGGCCGGGCGCGGCGACGTTCTCCGGCTCGCCGTGTTCGGGTACATAATAGATCACGCCGCGCCGCGTGTCAACCGCCCAGGAGCCGGGCTCCGTGAGGAAGTCGACGGCGTTCTCGAGGCGGCAGGAGCCGTCCCCCATGGCAAACAGATGGCGGTCGACGCGCCCCATCGGGTAGGTGGAGGGCAGCGCCGTGCGCGCGGTGTTCGCCGCGAGGTCGACGCTTTCGAGCGGCAGGTAATTCGTCACATAGCCGACGCCCGGCTCGACAAAGACCTCGACGTCCTCCGGATTCTCCCAAGCGCGGAGAAGACCCGGCGGGCAGTACAGCGTATGGCGGTCGGAGCGCAGCAGGCCGCCGACGTCCGGCAGGTCGGCGTTCGCGGGAATGGGGTGCTGCGGCTCGAAGCCCTTCGAGCACGCGCGGCGAAGGCGCTTCCCGTTCGCGTACAGGGCAGAAATCCGGCGCTTGCCGCCGGGGAGCGCCGGCAGCGGCGCTTCATAGATCCTCCCGCGCATGGACTGAGGCAGGCCGGGGACGTTTTCCGCAAGCCTCCAGCCCGTCACGGGCACGTCGGACGAGAAGACGGGCGTCTCGCCGGGATAGGCGGCGTAGACGACGCGGTACGACTCATGGTGGCCGTCGCAGCCGCGGAAAACAACGGGCTTTTGGAGGTGGTACTCGCCGCCCCGGATCAGAACGAAGACGTCGCGGTACAGGCCGTTTTTGAGCGCCCGCACCGCGTCGCGGGCGCGGCTGACGGTGGCGAAGGGGCCGTCCGTCCCCGCCGCGTTCGGCTCCGGCAGCGTGCCGGACCAGCCGTCGTTTCCGGCGGGGGAGACGTAGAAGTCGCCCTTCTCATAGGCGCGCAGCGCGCCGCGTGCTTTTTTCATGGCAATGTCCTCCCATAAAAAGCGGCAGGCGGGCGGGGTGCCTGCCTGCCGCAAAGACGGTTCAGCTGTTTGATATCCGCTTTTCTCAGCCGTTCTGGGAATTGATGTACTCGTTCATCTGCTCGACGTACGTCTGGCCGCCCTTGGCGTACCAGTCGGTCAGCGCGGCGTCATAATCGTCGACAGGCAGCTCGCCCATGATGATCTTGGTGACGACCTCCTTGCGCTTGTTCTCCGCCTCGATGAAAGCGGCGTCGTCCGCAATCGCGGGACGGAAGCCCATATCCTTCGAGAAGATGACGGTATCCATCGAAATCTGAATCCAGTCGCTCGTGAGGTCGAGCTCCTCCTGCGGGAGGGAGAGGTCGAGGAAGAAGGTCGGGTCGTCGCATCTTCTCACGAAGATCTGGCCCCAGGAGTTGTTCTTGAGCTCCTTGTACGCCTCGGGAATCACGACGGGAGTATCGCCCTCCATGTTGTAGGTCAGGCCCTCCTCGCCGTAGTTGATGATCCGCCAGCCCTCGTCGGAGAGGAGCCAGTCAAACAGATCCACCACGCGCTGCTTGTTCTCGCAGACGCTCGTGACGGCCCAGCCGCCCCAGATGCCCGCGCCGTTCGAGGAGCCGAGCAGCTCGCCCTCGGAATTGGAGATACCGGCAAGATACGTCATCTCGGCGTCGGGGTTGAGCTTCTTCGTTTCCGTCTCGCGGATGGCCACATGGCCGCCGAACACGATGTTGCAGCCGACCTCGCCCGCGTACAGGCGCTGGCCGTCGTCGCCGGACTTCAGGATCGGCCAGTCGGGAAGAATGTAGCCGGCAGTCCACAGATCCTGCGTGAACTGCAGGGCGGCCTTGTAGTTCTCGTTGCCGAGCTCAAAGGACGGATCCATGTAATCGAACTCGCCGTCGCTCTCCTGCCAGCCGTAGCAGTCGAACGCACCGACCGCGATGGGGCTCAGGTAGCCGTCGGAGGACGGGGAGGGCACGAGGCCGTAGGTGTCGTTCTTGCCGTTGCCGTCGGGATCGTTCTCCGTGAACTGCTTCATGATGTCGAAGAATTCCTCCTTCGTCACCACGAGATCCTCGGGCAGGGTGATGCCGAGATTGTCAAGCCAGTCCTGGCGCAGGACCCAGCCGTCGTTGCGGACGACCGTCGTGCGGGGAATCATGTAGATGTCGTCGTCCTGCTTCGTCTTGACGGCCTCCCAGGTGACGTCGTAGGTGTGGGCGAGCAGGTTCGGCGCGTTCTGGAT
>CASFAA010000016.1 GCA_949292505.1 uncultured Oscillospiraceae bacterium | reverse complement strand
CATTCCGCTCAAATACGGTAAACTGGTCTTGCTTATTCTTTTTCTTCACAAACTAAGAATATAGCAACGAGCGAGGTTTGGAAACCCTTTCGGGCTCCAAACCTCGCTCGTTTTTTTTGGATCATTTTGCAACGGGCCCTTTCCTCATATTAAGCCTTATTTTGTCAGGAACAGCACGCCGAGCGTCCTCGGCCCGCAGTGCGTTGAGATGGTGCAGCTTGCGCGCGTGACGAGAATCTCCTTGAAATTCGCGCAGCGCTCGATCTCCCGGCGGACGGCGGCAATGTCGCTCTCCGGCGACCCGGAATGGGTGATGAACACGCGGCGCAGGTCGAGATCCGTGCGGCCCTCGAGCTTGTTGTGCACATACTGCACGAGGCACTGCTCCATCTTGCCGCGGTACTTTTTCCCGACGTGCATCCTGCCTGCGTCGCTTGCGTCCACCTCGATACCCGGCTTGAGCTGCAGCAGAGACGCGCCGAACGCCGCGAGCGACGAGCAGCGGCCTCCCGCCTTCATGAACTCGAGCGTGTCGAGCAGAAAGCTCGCGTGCGAGCGCGGCCGCAGCGCCTCGACCCGCGCGGCGATCTCCTCTGCGGAGAGCCCCTGCTGCGCGAGCTCGGCGGCCTCAAGCACGAGCAGGCCGAAGCCGGTCGAGAGGTTCTGCGAGTCAATGGTTACGACGTGCCCCGTCTCCCGCGCCGCCTGCACGGCGTTCTGGTACGAGCAGGAAAGGCTTGAGCCGAGACCGATGTGCACGATCTCATACCCCTCGTCGATCATAGGCTGAAAATGCGCCTTGTACTCCTCGCTCGTCGCGCCGGTCGATTTCGGCAGCACGCCGCGCTCGCGCCAGGCGCGGTACAGATCGTCGGGCTTGATGCTGACGTTGTCGAGGTATTCCTTTCCGTCGAGCAGGATCCGCCAGTTGAGCAGGCGGACGCCATAGCGCTTCTGCAGCTCCGGCCCTATGTCGCAGGTGCTGTCCGCGCTGATGATCGCTTTATTCATTTCAAATTCCCCTTTCAAACGCCGGGCGGTTCCCGGCGGTACACTGCGGAAAACGAGGGCGGCAACCATCCTTCGTTTAATGCAATTAAATTATGTTATCATTTTTTGCAGAAAAAAACAAGAGGAGGAAGAGGTTTTCTGGCGTTTCCGCTTACGGACTCTCCCTGTTTCGTGGAAATACCGCCTTATATTTTGTTGAAAACGGCATCCTGTTTGTAAAAAAAGGAGATTTTTTGCAAAAATATTCTCCATCGGCCCAGGCGCAAGGCTTTTTCCTTGACAGAAGGGAAAAAATAGGGTATAATCTCAAACTGTAAAGAAGATTCCTTTACAGTATCGGTCAAAGGAGGCTGCGCCGTGGCAAAGAATCTTGAGATTTCCTTCCTGTTGGATTTCTACGGGGAGATGCTGACGGAGAAGCAGCGCGAAGTGATCGAATTTTATTACAACGACGACCTCTCACTCGCCGAGATCGCCGACAATGCGGGCATTACACGTCAGGGCGTGCGCGATTCCATCAAGCGCGCGGAGGCGCAGCTTCTCGAAATGGAGGAGCGGCTCGGCCTCGCACGGCGGTTCCGCGAGATGCAGGCCGGCCTGCGCCAGATCACCCAGGCCGCACAGGAGATCATCGCCTGCAACGAGAGCTTCGCCTATTCCAGGGATATTTATGAGCGTGCCGCCCTCATCCGAGATACGGCGAGCCGCCTGAACCAGTAAATTCGGAAAGAAAAGGAGAGATTCCGTTGGCATTTGAAGGCCTTGCAGACAAGCTTTCAGCCGCGTTCAAACGGCTGAAGTCCAAGGGTAAGCTCAGCGAAAGCGACATCAAGGAAGCCATGCGCGAGGTTCGCCTGGCTCTGCTCGAGGCCGACGTCAACTACAAGGTTGCCAAGGAGTTTACCGCGAAGGTCAGCGAGCGCGCGGTCGGCGCGGAGGTCATGGAGAGCCTCACGCCGGCGCAGATGGTCGTCAAGATCGTCAACGAGGAGCTGACCGCCCTCATGGGAGGCGGAGAAGCCCGCCTCGCGTCCCCGCCGTCTCCCCCCGCGATCCTCATGCTCTGCGGTCTGCAGGGCGCCGGTAAGACGACGCACTGCGCCAAGCTTGCCGTGATGCTCAAGAGCCGCGGCCACAGGCCGATGCTCGTTGCCGCCGACATTTACCGCCCTGCCGCCATCAAGCAGCTGCAGGTGCTTGGCTCGAAGGCCGGCGTCCCCGTCTTTGAGATGGGCACGGAGAACCCGGTGGAGATCTGCCGCGCCGCCATCCGCCGCGCGAAGGATTACGGGAACGACTTCGTCATCATCGACACCGCGGGCCGCCTGCAGATCGACGAGACGCTCATGGAGGAGCTGCGCGAGATCAAGGAAAAGATAGGCCCGCAGGAGATTCTGCTCACGGTCGACGCCATGACCGGCCAGGAGGCCGTCAACGTGGCGAAGACCTTCGACGAAAAGCTCGACATCACCGGCGTGATTCTCACGAAGCTTGACGGCGATACGCGAGGCGGCGCCGCGCTGTCCGTGCGCGCCGTGACGGGCAAGCCCATCAAGTTTGCCGGTGTAGGCGAGAAGCTCGAGGATCTCGAGGTTTTCCATCCCGACCGTATGGCTTCCCGTATTCTCGGCATGGGCGATGTGCTGACTCTCATCGAGGAAGCGCAGATGAAGATCGACCAGAAGGAAGCCGAGAAAATGTCGCGCAAACTCATGCAGAACAAGCTCGACTTCAACGACCTCCTCGCCCAGTTCGCCCAGGTGAAGAAAATGGGTCCCATCAAGAACATCCTCAGCAAGTTTCCCGGCATGGAGAAGCAGCTCAAGGACGTCGAGATCGACGACCGCATTATGGATCGCACGGCGGCCATGATTCTTTCGATGACGCCCGAGGAGAGGGAAAAGCCCTCGCTCATCAACCCGTCGCGCAAGCGCCGCATTGCGGCCGGCTCCGGGATGCAGGTCGAGGACGTCAACCGTCTCTTAAAGCAGCTTGAGCAGATGCAGAAGATGGTCAAGCAGCTCGGCGGCAAGAACGCGAAGCGCAAAATGAGGATGCCGTTCTGAAGATTCGGTTCATCCGGGCGTTTGCCCGATGAAATAGATTTGAAGTATTATTATGGAGGTGAGTTCCATGTCCGTTAAAATCAGACTGCGCAGAATGGGCGCCAAGAAGGCTCCGTTCTACCGTATCGTCGTGGCCGATTCCCGTTTCCCCCGCGACGGCCGCTTCATCGAGGAGATCGGCACCTATGATCCGATGCAGGAGCCTTCCGTTGTGAAGGTTGACCCCGAGAAGGCCAAGAAGTGGATTGCCAACGGCGCTCAGCCGACGGATACCGTGAAGGCTCTGTTCAAGAAGCACGGCGTCCTGTGAGCAGGGAGGAAGCAATGAAAGAATTGTTGACTGCCATTGCGCGCGGCCTTGTCGAGGATCCGGACGCCGTTTCCGTGACGGCTGACGAGCCTGACGAGGAAGGAGCCGTCGTCTACCATCTTCATGTCGCCGAGAGCGATATGGGGCGTGTGATCGGGAAGCAGGGGCGCATCGCGAAAGCGATCCGCGTTGTGATGCGCGCCGCCGCGACACGCACGAACGACAAGGTTTCCGTGGAAATCGACTGAATCCGGCTTCGCCTCGGCGCGGTCGGAAAAAGGGGCTGGCGCGCTGCGCCCGCCCTTTTATTCTTTTTCATGTATGTTTTGCCAGAAAGGGGGAAATGAAATGAAAAGCCCGTTTCTTGAAGCCGGGCGCGTCGTCGGTACCCATGGCGTCCGCGGCGAGCTTCGCGTGGAGCCGTGGTGCGACTCCGCCCGCTTCCTGACAGGGTTTTCCGAGTTTTACTGGGACGGCGGCAGGGAGAAGGTGAAGGTCGTCTCCTCCCGGCCGCACAAGAGCCTTCTGCTGCTCAGGCTAGAGGGAGTCGACACCGTCGAGGCGGCCGACGCCCTGCGCGGCCGCGTGCTTTATCTCGCGAGGAAGGACGCCGCCCTGCCCGAGGGGCGCTATTTTGTGCAGGATATCCTGGGGCTCTCGGCGGTGGACGCCGATTCCGGCCGCGTCTACGGCAAGGTGACGGACGTCTTCCCGACGGGCGCGAACGACGTCTACCAGGTGACGGATGAGGACGGGAAGGAATACCTCGTCCCCGCAATCCGGGACGTCGTGGTCCGCGTGGATCCCGACGGGGGCGTTCTCGAGCTTCGGCCGATGAGGGGGATTTTCGACGATGCGGATTGACCTGCTCACGCTGTTCCCCGATATGTGCGAGACGGTGATGGCCGAGAGCATCATCGGCCGCGCGCGGCGCAAGGGCGCGCTGCAGGTGTGCTGCCACCAGTTCCGCGACTTTTCCGGCAATAAGCACAACCGCGTCGACGACAACCTTTTCGGCGGCGGAATGGGGATGCTCCTCATGGCGGAACCCATCGCCGCGTGCATCGAGGACGTCATGGAACAACTCGGGAAGCGCCCGCATATCCTGTATATGTCCCCGCAGGGAAAAACACTCACGCAGCGGCGTGTCCGCGAGCTGGCGCAGTACGAGAATCTGCTCATCCTGTGCGGCCACTATGAGGGCGTCGACGAGCGCGTCCTCGAGGCCTTCGTCGACGAGGAGGTCTCGCTCGGCGACTTCGTCCTCACCGGCGGCGAGATTCCCGCCCTTGCGCTGGCGGATGCCGTCAGCAGGATGCTTCCCGGCGTCCTTTCCGCAGACGAGTGCTTCGAGGAGGAGAGCCACTTCTCCGGCCTTCTCGAGTACCCGCAGTACACCCGTCCCGCGGTTTGGCGCGGCAGGGAGGTCCCGCCCGTCCTGCTATCCGGCCATCATGCCAACATCCGGAAATGGAGAAGGGAGCAGTCTCTGCTCCGCACGGCGAGGAAACGGCCGGACCTGCTCAAAAACGCCGGGCTCACAGAAGCGGATTTGGAGTTTTTGCGCAGAGAAGGCGTTTCCGTCCCGTCGGAGGAGAATGCCTGATCGCGGATAATTCCCGTATTTCGCCGCATATTCCCTAAATTTTGACAGAGAATTGCCGTCTTGCCGTAGCAAACAATATAAAAGTTTTCCACAATTACTGCAACTTGCACAAAGCAAAACTTTCCTCAAAGCGACCGATTCGGTGACAAAGCCAAACTTTTTCCCAATCTGTTGACGAGGTGGCGAATTGTGATATAATAACGGTAAATCCTTGGATATGACCAATACGGCAAGCAGCAATGAATGTGCGGAAAGAATCTTGATTAGCTAGGAGTGGATTTCAAATGTGTGTCAAAGAGGTAAAGGTTCAGAACCAGGTAGGCCTGCATGCCCGTCCGGCAACGTTCTTCATCCAGAAGGCGAACGAGTTTAAGTCCTCCATCTGGGTTGAGAAGGAGGAGCGCCGCGTGAACGCGAAGAGCCTCCTCGGCGTCCTGTCCCTCGGCATTGTGGGCGGCACCGACATTCGTATCATCGCAGACGGCTCCGACGAAGAGGAAGCTGTCAGCAGCTTGGTCGAGCTGGTGAAGTCCGGCTTCGCCGAGTAATTTTGGCGCACAGGGTTTCGATTCCCTGCAAAGCTTAAGGCCGTCTCTCAGAGCGCCGGTGCGGGCCGCGCGCGTTGGGGAGACGGCCCTTTTTTTCCACGATACCGATCTGGAGGAAAGGAGGCGGGAGCCTGTGGACGAGCAGCGCCGCCATATCCGGGAGCTGCGGGCGCGCGCCATGCGCCTGCCGCTTCTTCCCGGCGTGTATCTGATGCATGACAAATCCGGGAAAATCATCTACATCGGCAAGGCCAAGGCGCTTAAAAACCGCGTGAGCCAGTATTTCGGCAGCGAGCGCCATCACGACCGCAAGGTGCGGCAGATGGTCTCGAACGTCGAGTATTTTGAATACATTGTCACCGACAGCGAATTCGAGGCGCTCGTCCTCGAGTGCAGCCTCATCAAGCAGCACACGCCGAAGTACAACATCCTGCTTAAGGACGACAAGGGCTACCATTATATCCGCATCACAAACGAAGCGTGGCCGCGCATTTCGCAGGCGCTGCAGAAGCTCGACGACGGCGCGGCGTATCTCGGCCCCTACGTCAGCTCCTGGGCGACGAAGGAGAGCGTCGACGAGGCGGTTAAAATCTTCCGCCTCCCGACGTGCACGCGCCGCTTCCCGCAGGACATCAAAAAGGCGCGGCCCTGCCTGAACTACTATATCAAGCAGTGCTGCGCGCCGTGCCGCGGCGAGATCTCCTGCGAAGAGTACAACGAGATCGTCGCGGAGGCCGTCGATTTCCTGCGCGGCGGAGGCGGAGACAGCGTCCGCCTGCTCACCGAGCGGATGAACGAGGCCGCCGAGGCGCTCGAATTTGAGCGAGCCGCCCGCATCCGGGACAGGCTCGAGGCTGTCAAAAAGATCCGCGAACGGCAGAAGGTCGTGGCCATGCGCGTCCCGGAGCAGGACGTCATCGCGCTCGCGCAGGGGACGTCGAACGCGTGCTTCGAGGTCTTCCGCTTTCAGGAGGGCAGGCTCTGCGACCGCGAGAGCTTCCTGCTCTCCGACATTGGGGACGCGAAGACCGCCCGCGCCGAGTTCCTCGAACGCTATTACTCCATGCGCGACAGGATTCCGCCGCGCATCAGCCTCGACGGTCCCGCAGCCTCCATGGAACTTATTGCGCGCTGGCTCTCCGAGAAGGCGGGCCGCAAGGTGACGATTTCCCTGCCGCAGCGTGGCGAACAGAAGGAGCTGCTCGAGATGTGCCGCAGCAACGCCGCCGAGCAGGTTGCCCAGACGACGGGGCGCACCGGCCGCGAGACCTCCGCGCTCGACGAGCTTGGCCGCCTCCTCGGCCTCGATAAGCCCCCGGCTTATATCGAATCGTACGATATCAGCAACCTCGCGGGCGGCGAGAACGTCGCCGGTATGGTCGTTTTTGAGGACGGCCGCCCGCTCAAGAGCGCGTACCGCAAATTCAATGTCAAGACGGTCGAGGGCCAGGACGACTACGGCTCCATGCGCGAGGTGATTGCCCGCCGCTTCGAGGAGTATTTCCGCCAGAAGGACTCCGGCGAGGGCTTTGGCAGGCTGCCGGATCTTATCCTGCTCGACGGCGGCAGAGGACACGTCGCCGCCGTGCGGCCCGTCCTCGAGGCGATGGGCCTCGGCGATATCCCGCTCTTCGGCATGGTCAAGGACGACAAGCACCGCACCCGCGCCATCGCCCTGGACGGCGGGGAGATCTCCATCCATTCGCACCGCGCGGCGTTCACGCTCGTCGGCGCGATTCAGGAGGAGGTGCACCGCTTCGCCATCGGCTACCACCGCCAGCGCCGCAGGAAGGCGGTGATTGGCTCTTCGCTGCTTGAGATTCCCGGCGTCGGTCCGACGCGCGCGAAGGCGCTCCTGCGCCATTTTCGCACGGTGACAGCCATCCAGAACGCCGATCTCGAGGAGCTCGAGGCCGCCCCGGCTATGACAAAGCCGGCCGCCCGCGCAGTTTTCGACTACTATCACCCGGAAAATAAAACCGATCTTGACAAAGAAACGTGAATGATGGGATAATAGAACAGCGATATCGCGCCGCGGCGCGGGGAAGAATCCCCGGCGTATGCCCGCGGAGAGCGGAGGGATACCATGAGAGTTATCACCGGAAGCGCCAGGGGGCGGCGTCTCGTTACCCTGGAAGGGGAGAGCGTGCGTCCCACGGCTGACCGCGTCAAGGAAGCCATGTTCAGCGCCATCCAGTTTGAAATAGAAGGGCGAAGCGTGCTCGACCTGTTCGCCGGTTCCGGCCAGCTTGCTGTCGAGGCGCTCAGCCGCGGGGCGGCAAAGGCCGTTCTCGTTGACGCGGCGAAGGCGTCGCTTGCCGTGGCGGAAAAAAATCTTACGTCGACCGGCCTTCGCGACAGGGCGCGCCTCGTCAACAGCGATTTTGCCGCATACCTGTCCTCGTGCCGGGAGCGGTTCGATCTCGTCTTTCTCGATCCGCCGTACCACACCGGCCTGCTCCAGCGGGCGCTGCCGGCGGTCGAGAAGCTCATGAACCCCGGCGGCACCATCCTGTGCGAGCATCCGCTTGACGAGACGCTCCCGGACGCTGTCGGCGCGTTCACGAAATACCGTTCCCACAAATACGGAAAAATCATGGTAACGCTGTACCGCCGCGAGGCGGAGGAAGGGCGGGAAAACAGATGAAAACAGCCATTTGCCCCGGAAGCTTTGACCCGGTGACGCTCGGACATATGGATATCATCCGGCGCGCCTCCAAAATTTTTGATAAGGTCATCGTCGCGGTGATGGTCAATCCCGCCAAGAAGACGGCTTTTACGCTCGACGAACGCGTTCTGCTCCTGAAGAAAGCGACCGCGGACATGGACTGCGTCGAAGTCGTCGGCTTTGAGGGTTTCCTCGCCGATTACGCGAGAAGGCGCGGAGCGTGCGCGATCGTCAAGGGCCTGCGCGCCGTCTCCGATTTTGAATACGAGTTTCAGATGGCTCTGATCAATCAGAAGCTCAACAGCGAGCTGGAAACCATGTTCCTCACCACACAGGCGCAGAATATGTACCTCAGTTCCAGCATGGTCAAGGATATCGCAAGCTTCGGAGGGGATATCTCCTCGTTTGTTCCTGCGTGTATTCTTGACGATATTCGCGAGAGACTGTGCAAGGGAGGAAACTGACATGAGTGAAAACATGAACGTTGAGGAGCTGCTCGACGAGCTGACCGACATGGTGGACAAGGCGTGGAATTTCCCGCTCAGCCGCGGCCGCGCGATGCTGGATGTCGGCGAGGTGAAAGCAATCCTCGACGAGATCCGCGAGGCAATGCCGCAGGAAATCCGACAGGCGAAGGCGATCGTGGCGGACCGCTCCCAGATCATCAGCGACGCGAAGCGCGAGGCGGAGACGATCGTCCGCGTGGCCGAGGAGCGCGCCCGAGCTCTTGTCAATCAGGATGAGGTTGTGCGTCAGGCGCAGCAGAAGGCAAACGAGATGCTCGCACAGGCGCAGGCGCGCTTCCGCGAGATGCGCAAGGCGTCGAACGACTACATCGACGACCTCATGCGCCGCACCGACGAGGGTCTTTCCGCCAATCTTGCCGAGCTGCGCAAGACGAGGCAGAACATCAAGGCTTCTCTGCGCTCCGGACAGAATTGATTTCTCCGGATTTTGAAAATAATTTTGGAAAATTTTTTACCTTTCCCCCGTCTGGCATACAACATCTGGTATGCCAGACGGGGGATTTTCACATCATGTGGATTTCCCCGCCACTTTTTCCGAAATCGCACGAAAAAAGGTTGACATAATTGAAATCTTTCGGTTGCAATTTTGTAATGAATCGAGTATAATCATAATCAATAAGCGTGGAGGAAAGTGGGGGAAAGTTCCACAAAAGGGTTCCCCGGTGTGGAATCCCACCAAAAAGCGATGTTGATTGGCGAGTATCAGCATAATATCGACCCCAAGGGCCGCGTGATCGTCCCCGCCAGGTTCCGCGAGGATCTGGGGGAGCGTTTTTATGTCACCAAGGGTCTCGATGGCTGCCTCTTCGTTCTCTCTCCCGCTGAATGGGACAAGCTGCAGGAAAAGATTATGGCCATGCCGATCAGCAAGGCGCGCGGCCTGCAGCGTTTCTTCTTTTCCGGCGCCGCCGAGCTGGAGCCGGACAAGCAGGGGAGAATCCTCCTTCCGCAGCACCTGCGCGAGTACGCCAACCTCACGAAGGACGTCGCCTTCATCGGCGCTTCCCGCCGCGCGGAGATTTGGGACGCCGCGAGCTGGAAGAAGTTCAATTCCGCTCTGACGGAGGACGCGATCGCCGAGGCGATGGACGAGCTCGACCTGTAACGCGGAGGAAGCACATGGACTTTCAGCACATTCCGGTTTTATTTCACGAAACCATCGATTCGCTTCAGATAAAGCCCGACGGCGTCTATATCGACGGCACGGCGGGCGGCGGCGGCCACTCGCAGGCGATTCTCGACCGCCTGACGACGGGCACGCTGCTCTCCATCGACCAGGATCCTGACGCGATTGCCGCGGTGACGCGGCGCTTCGCCGGGAATCCCTGCTCTCTTATCCGGCGCGCCAACTTCTCCGAGATGGCACGCGTTGCGCGGGAAGCCGGGATCGATCGGGCGGACGGCGTTCTGCTCGACATCGGCGTTTCCTCTTATCAGCTCGATACGCCCGAGAGGGGCTTCTCGTACCACACGGACGCTCCGCTCGATATGCGCATGAGTCAGGAAGGGCCAACGGCGGCGGATTTGCTCCGCACGCTGTCCGCGAAGGAGATTGCGTCCATCCTCAGCCGCTACGGTGAGGAAAAAAGCGCCCGCTCCATCGCGAACGCCATCGTGAAAGCGAGGGAGACGAAGCCCGTCGAGACGACGCTCGAGCTTGCCGAGCTTGTCAAGGCGAGCGTTCCGGCAGCCGTCCGGCGCGAGGCGGGCCACCCGGCGCGCAAGACGTTCCAGGCGCTGCGCATTGCCGTCAACGGCGAGCTTGACCGCCTCTCCGAGGGACTCGACGCCGCGTTTTCGCTGCTGCGCCCCGGCGGGCGGCTGGCGGTGATCACCTTCCACTCGCTCGAGGACCGCATCGTCAAGCAGCGCATGGCCGCATGGTGCGAGGGCTGCACCTGTCCGCCTGATTTTCCGGTCTGCGTCTGCGGCAAAAAGCCGCGGGCGGAGCTGGTTTATAAAAAAGGGCTTGCCCCGAATGAGGACGAGCTCCGCGAGAACCCGAGAAGCCGAAGCGCAAGGCTCCGCGTCTGCGTCAAGCTTCGCGACGGCGCGCTGGATCCGTAATGAGATCTTTCGCTCGTCCCATTTTCATCTATCCGCAGGGAGGGAACTTTCAGAATGGCAGTTCAGAACAACACGGCGTATGATTTTTCGAGATTCGAGCCCAGACGGCAGGAAACAGCCGAACAGCCCCAGAAGAACAACGTCATTCAGCTCCCGAAGGAACAGATTGAAAAGAACGCGAAGCCGCGCCTGCATCCGCTGCGCCTGCTCTCGTCGCTCGCCATGATCGCCGTCATCCTCGTCACGCTCGGCAGCCTGGTATACGGCCAGGTGCAGCTGACGGAGCTGACCGACAGCATCAATGACACAGAGCAGAAGCTTTCCGAGAGCGAGAGTCTCTATACGCAGCTTCAGATGAAATCCGACTCGCTCCTCTCCATCGACGCCGTCGAGGAGTATGCTGAGCAGAATCTCGGGATGCGCAAGGCGGAAAAGGGACAGGTCGAGTACGTCAGCTCCGCGCAGGGAGACGAGAGCACCGTGCTTGTCAGCAGCGGCGAGGAGAGCATTCTTGACCAGATTTGGCACTGGTTTGAACAGCTTCTCGGCTGAGCGCCCAAAGGTATAATTTTACGGGGCGTGAAATAAGTATAAAACACCGTTTTATTGAAATGTTGAGATAGAATTGTTTGACTGGATGAGAAATGGAAGTTAAGAGAAAATCTTGACTTCCATTTTTCTCATCACCCGGGAACGGAAAGGCAGGGAAGCACAGATGGCAAAGGGAACGACCGTCCGGATGTGGCGGCGCACGATATTCGTCTTGCTGGTTTTGATCGTGGGAGGCTTCGGGACGCTCGTCGTCAGCCTGTTCCGCCTGCAGATTCTCGAGGGCGAGGAACTGCAGACGCGCGCCGTCAACCAGCAGACGCAGGACACCTCCCTCTCCGCCAAGCGCGGGACGATTTACGACTGCAATATGAAGGTGCTGGCCACCAGCGCCGACGTCTGGAAGATTGTGCTCGATCCGAACTATATCCGCAAGGAGCTCGTGACCAAGGAAGGCAACGAGAACATCCAGGACGTGATCGCCGAGCGCCTCGCTTCCATCCTCGGTAAGGATCAGGAGACGATCCGTGCGCTGATGGAGAAGCAGACATACTACGCCGTCGCCGCGACAAAGGTCGAGACGGACGTCAAGGATCAGATTCTTGAGCTCAAGACGGAGCTGAATCTCGGCAACGCCATCCAGCTCGAGCCGGATTACAAGCGGTATTACCCGTACGGCGCGTTCGCGTCGAGCGTGCTCGGCTTTACGAACAGCGAGAATCAGGGTGTCACCGGCGTGGAAGCGTCGTACAACAGCTACCTCTCCGGCACGCCGGGCAAGCTCGTTACGGCGAAGAACGCCTGGGGCATCGATATGCCCTATCAGTACGAGCAGCGCGTCGAGGCGCAGGACGGCTACAGCATCGTTCTGACGATCGACGAGGTTGTCCAGCATTTCCTCGAAAAAAGCGTCGCCGAGGCGGCGGAGAGCTGCCAGGCGAGAAACCGCGCCTGCGGCATTGTGATGAACGTGAACACCGGTGAAATCCTCGCCATGACCGTGAAGGGCGATTACGACCCGAACGATCCGTATACCATCATCGACGAGGCGGATCTCGCGGCCATTGCCGCCATCCCGGACGACGAGGAGCATCAGGAGGAGCGCTCCGAGGCGATCCGCACCGCGCAGGAAAAGCAGTGGAGAAACAAGTGCATCAGCGATACCTACAACCCAGGCTCCGTCTTCAAGATGGTGACGGCGGCGATGGGCATCGAGGAGGGTGTGGTCACGGAGAACACGAGCTTCAACTGCACCGGCTATTACCGCGTGGCAGATTACAACATCGGCTGCTGGAAAACGGCCGGCCATCACGCGGAAACCTTTGCCGAGGGCTTGAGCAACTCGTGCAACCCTGTCTTCATGCAGCTCGGCGAGCTGCTCGGCGCCGACACCTTCTTCCGCTATTTTGAGGCGTTCGGCCTCACGCGGAAAACAGGCATCGACCTTACCGGCGAGAGCAACAGCATCTACTATGACGCCGACGGCCTCGGCCCGACGGAGCTCGCGACATCCTCCTTCGGCCAGACCTTCCGCGTCACGCCGATCCAGATGATCACGGCCGCCGCGGCGGTCGCGAACGGCGGCTACCTCGTGCAGCCCCACGTCGTCAGCAAGATCATCGACAGCGACGGCAATATTGTTTCCACGAACGACACGACCGTCAAGCGCCAGGTCATCTCCGAGGAGACGAGCGCGCGCGTCAGCGCCATGCTGCAGGAGACGGCCACCACCGGCACCGCGAAGAACGGCTACGTCGCCGGTTACCGCATCGCCGGCAAGACGGGAACCTCCGAGAAGATCGACGAGTGGAACGCTGCCGGACGCGAGGGGGAGAAGAAGTACATCGCCTCCTACTGCGGCTACGCCCCGGCAGACGACCCCGAGATTATCATGCTTGTTTTCTTTGACGAGCCCGTCCCGCAGAACGGCGAGGTCTTCGGCAGCGCGATCGCCGGCCCGCCCTTCGCGGAGACGATGGCGGAAATCCTGCCGTATCTCGGCATCGAGCCGAAGTACACCGAGGAGGAGCTCGCGAAGCTCGACATCTCCACCCCCGGCGTCGTCGGCCAGACACTGGAGTCGGCCCAGACGACGGTGAGCAACGCCGGCCTGACGTACAAGGTGTACGGCGAGGGCGACAAGGTCGTCGCGCAGATCCCGGAGCAGGGCGAGAGCATCCCGAAGGGCGGCACCGTCGTGCTGTACCTCGACGCGGAGAGCGCCGCCGGAACGGTGACGGTCCCTGAGCTGACGGGGCTGACGCTGTCTCAGGTCAACGCGCGCATCTCGCAGGCAGGGCTGAACATCAGCGTCTCCGGCGCGGCTCTGACAGGGAGCAACGCCGTCTCCGACACGCAGGATATCGCGGCGGGTACAGAGGTTCCCGCCGGAACGGTCGTCACGGTGAATTTTGTGGATCTGGAGGCGGTCCATTGAGCGGCGCGTTTGAATTCCTGTTTTTCCATGTTCAAACGGGCTCGTGCGGCAAAATGAAACAGAGGGTGTGAAAGGTATGAATCAGATGAACAGCTGGCTGGTGCTTCTGGCCGCGGTGATTTCCTTTGCGGTGACGGCGCTGCTTGGGAAATGGATGGTGCCGCTGCTGCACCGCATCAATTTTGGGCAGACCATCCGCGAGGAGGGTCCGAAGTGGCATCAGAAAAAGAACGGGACTCCCACGATGGGCGGCTTCCTGTTTATCATCGGAGTCTTTCTTGCGGTGGCCGTCTGCCTGCCGCTGTACTATGGCCAGAGCGGGCAGGATCCTTACCTGCGCAGCCAATCGCTGACAAAAGCGGTCGGCGGACTGCTGATGGCGCTCGGATTTGGATTTATCGGCTTTATTGACGACTATATCAAGGTGGTCAAGAAACGCAATCTCGGCCTGAACGTTAAGCAGAAGCTCGTGCTGCAGTTCCTCGTCGCGGGCGCGTATCTGGTGAGCCTGTGGCTCTCCGGATCCGGTACGTCGACCTTTCTCCCCTTCATCGGAAGCGTCGATTTCGGCTTCGCGTTCTGGATTCTCTCCGCGCTTGGGATTGTCGCCATTGTCAACGCGGTGAACTTTACCGACGGCATCGACGGCCTCAACGCTTCCGTGACCTTCTTCGTCGCGGTTACCTTCATGATCATGGCCGGCATCATGTACCTCTACGGCATGAGCATCACGGCTGCTGCCGTGGCAGGCGGCTGTCTTGGCTTCCTGGTCTGGAACTTCAATCCGGCCAAGGTGTTCATGGGAGACACCGGTTCGCTGTTCCTCGGCGGCGTTGTCTGCGCACTGGGCTTCGGCGTAAACCTGCCGGTGCTGATTCTTCCCGTTGGCATTATCTATCTGTGTGAAATTCTCTCCGTCGTGCTGCAGGTATCGTATTTCAAGCTGACTCACGGCAAGCGAATCTTCAAGATGACGCCCATCCATCACCACTTTGAGATGTGCGGCTGGAGCGAGGTGAAGATCTGCGCGGTCTTCAGCGTCGTGACGATCGTGTTCGGCGTGCTTTCCGTGCTCAGTCTGCTGTATGGTTTCTGATTGACATGGCATACTATTCCAGAACAGGGGAAAGGGGGACGCCTGCAATGACGACAGACGTACGCGCCGGCGCGGCGGGAAGCGCGCCCGGCGCCGCAAACGACGGCCAGACAAACCAGCGAAAAAAGAACTCGGTGCTCAAGCGCGTGAGGAAAAAATTCCGGATCTTTTCCATCCGTTCCGGCATGGATCTGCCCTTTTTCTTCCTGATTCTCGTGCTCCTGACCATTGGTCTTGTCATGCTGTTTTCCGCCAGCTATCCCTACGCCTATTATAACATGAACGGGGACAGCTACTATTTTATCCGCAATCAGGTGATGTTCGCCGTTTTGGGCGTCGCCATCATGATTGCCGTCTCGTACTTCGACTATCACCATCTGCACAAGCTCGCGATTCCGATTCTGCTTGTCACCTATCTCCTGTTGGTGGCAATGCTTGTGCTTAAAGATTCCGTTTTCGTGCCGAACATCAAGGGCGCGTACCGCTGGTTCTACATCGGCCCCATCAACTTCCAGCCTTCCGAGGTGGCAAAGTTCTCGCTGATTCTGATTTTTTCCCATCTTGTCTCCCTGAATTTTGACAAGATGGACACCTTCCGGTACGGCGTGCTGCCGTACGTTCTGATCCTCGGCTCGATAGCGCTCCTTGTCGTTCTCGAAAAGCATATGTCCGCGACGCTCATCATCCTGATTCTCGGCGCGGTGATGATGTTTATC
>CASFAA010000015.1 GCA_949292505.1 uncultured Oscillospiraceae bacterium | reverse complement strand
CGGCTACATTCTGCCGGATAACTTCGCGTACCAGAGCGAGGACGATTCCAAGCAGCTCATGCTGTCCGGCAAGGCGTTCTCCACCTTCTCCTACGACAACCACGCCGACAACTACAACACGGAAGCGCAGAACAGCGGCATCGACTTCAGCTTCTCGCTGCAGATTGACCCGATTGGCGAAAACGCCGCCATGTACAGCAGCAACGTCGGAGGACGCGGCGTTTACATCACCAAGTCCTGCCAGAACGTGGAAAAGGCGTATGAGACCGTCGCTTACATGTACGGCGACGAAGGCATGAAGCTCCTGATGTGGGGCATCGAGGGCGAGGATTACACGCTCAACGAGGACAACTATCCCGTGTTCAATTACAATTTCCAGGGCGACAACAGCGTCCTGCAGCCGAGAGGCCTGAAATACTGGGGCTGGCTCGTGCATAATGAGATTGTGACCGGCATTGCCGACGTGACCTCCGACACCCTGACCGCGAAGGCCAGAGTCGCGGCCGGCTCGATCCTGGTGAAAAATCCCGTCCTCGGCCTCATCCGCTTTGAGACCGACTCCGAGGAGTCCGTCATCAGCAACAAGCTTTCCGAAATGATCAAGGCCGAGGAGATCAACGTCTACATGGCTGAGTCCGAGGAAGCCTGCGAGGCCGCGTACAACGCGATGATTGAGAAGGCCAACAGCATCGGAATGCAGACCCTTGTCGATTACGGCAACAGCCTGTACCCCGATCTCAAGGCGCAGTACGATGAGATCGTCGCCGGCGCGGAATAAGACGGTTTCCCGCACGGACAAAACAGAATCATCAAACGGCAGAAAGGGATACCCCGGCCGCGGAAGGCCGCGCCGGGGTATCCTTCGGCGATCCCGGAGCATGCGGGGGCAAAGACCCGCCCATCGGCGCACAGGCCCCCGGAGAGGGGCGTCCCGCATACAATCCATAACGAGACAAAGGAGCTTTGATGACGATGCTGTTTACGCAGGGCAATTTTTCGCACACGTGGACTGCGCTTCCCTCTGAAAATCCCGGCGTCGAGTGGCGCGAGGGCATGGTGGGCGGCAACGGCGAGGAGGGCTACGTGACCTCCGGCGCGCCGTATGACGACACGTTCATCATCCAGAACATGTGGTTCAATTTCCCGTCGGCGCATCCGCGCTTGATCCCGCCGGAGCTTCCCGGCCAGCTGGACGAGGCGCGGCAGGCTGTGCTGCGCCTCGACGACACATGGGATATCCCCCAGGTGCTCCCGGACGGCTCGACCCGCCGCCGCGTGCGCACCTTCTATTACAGCTTCCATCCCGGGATGCAGCTGCGCCTTTCCATGGAGCGCCGCAGCGAGCGCGATTATGTCCGCTGGACGAACTATGAGACGGCGGAGACGGGCGTGCGCTTCACGGACGAGGGCGGCTGCTGGGAGCGCACGGCCTTCACGTCCCGCGCGGACGGGATGTCCGTCCTCCGGCTGCGGCAGTCCTCTGCGGGCGAGCCGCTTTCTGTGACGCTCTCGATTGACCCGGTTTCCGCCATGTCGAAGGCG
>CASFAA010000014.1 GCA_949292505.1 uncultured Oscillospiraceae bacterium | reverse complement strand
TTGAATCTCAAGGTATTTGTCGTTGTCAAAGCCGATTTTCTTCATGCGACCCTCCGTCTTCCTCCGGCCGTTCCGCAAAAGAAAACGGCGGAACCCGCGGGCAATGCGCCGCAAAGCCCGATGCCGCCGGTCCTCCGCCTGGTTTTGTCTGTCCGGAACTCCGTTTTCCGTGTCTTTTTGTCTTTTCCTGTTCCATTCTTCCATTTTCTGAACGTATCTATTATAGTAAATTTGACCTGTGAATACAACACATCCGCCGCAAAAATTTTTCTTTCGCCGAATTACTGTTTTTTGTGCTATACTGAAGAAAAACAGAGGGGAGGGGTCACTGTGGACGAGATACGGCTTTCCGTGCGCGGACTCGTCGAGTTCCTTTTGCGCAGCGGGAACCTCGACAGCGGCTCCGGCGGGAACGCCCCGGAACGCGCCGCCGAGGGCGCGCGCATTCACCGCAGGCTCCAGAAGGAGGCCGGAGAATCCTACCGCGCCGAGGTCTTCTTCTCCCATGAGGAGGACTTCGAGGAGCTGCGCTTTCGCGTCGAGGGGCGCGCGGACGGCGTCTTCGAGGAGGACGGAGCCGTCGCCGTCGACGAAATCAAGACCGTCTCCCGCCCGCTTGCCGCCCTTCCGCCGGACGGCTTCGAGGTGCACTGGGCCCAGGCCAAGTGCTACGCCCATTTCCTCTGCGTCCGCGACGGCCTTCCCGCCGTCGCCGTCCGCCTCACCTACTGCGAGACCGAGTCCTGGGACTTAAAGCGCCTCTCCCGCGTCTTCTCCGCCGAGGAGCTCGCCGCCTTCTTCTCCGGCCTGCTCGCCCTCTACGCCCCGTGGGCGCGCTTTCAGCGGGATTGGCAAAGGACGCGCACCGCCTCCATCCGGGACGCCGCGTTCCCCTTCCCGCAGTACCGCCGCGGCCAGAGGCTGTTCGCCGCCTCCGTCTACCGCGCCCTGCGCGACGGGCAGCGCCTGTTCTGTCAGGCCCCGACCGGCGTGGGGAAGACGATCTCCACGCTGTTCCCCGCCGTCAAGGCGATGGGCGAGGGGCTCACGAGCCGGATCTTCTACCTCACCGCCAAGACCGTCACCCGGCAGGCCGCCTCCGACGCCCTCGCCCTCCTGCGCGGCGGCGGGCTGCGCCTCAAGAGCATCGTCCTCACCGCGACGGAGAAGATCTGCTGCCTCGAGTCGCCCGAGTGCACGCCCCAGACGTGTCCGCGCGCCGCCGGTCACTTCGACCGCGTCAACGACGCGCTCTTTGCCCTCCTCACCTCGGGCGACCGCTTCGGCCGCGAGACCATCGCCGCAGCCGCGGAGCAGTACCGCGTCTGCCCGTTCGAGCTCGCCCTCGACCTCTCCGAGTGGTGCGACGCCGTCATCTGCGATTACAATTACCTCTTTGACCCGCTCGTCAGCCTCAAGCGCTATTTCGCCGAGGGGAAGACGGACTTCGTCTTCCTCATCGACGAGGCGCACAACCTCCCCGAGCGGGGCCGCGAGATGTACACCGCCGAGCTCAAAAAGTCCGACGTCCTTGCCCTCAAGCGGGAGGTCGGCGACCGCGGGAAAAGCCTCTCCCGCCTCCTGCAGAAGCTCAACAGGGCCATGCTCGACCTGCGCCCCCTCTGCGGAGACGAGGGCCGCGCAGAACTCGCCGAGCCGCCGGACGCGTTTTTGAAGGAGCTGCGCGCCTTCTCGCAGCGCGCCGAGGAATGGCTCGCGGAACACCAGGATTCCCCGCTGCGCAAGCTCTTTCTCCCGCTGTGGTTTTCCGTGCGCTTTTTCCTGCGCATCTCGGAGCTCTGCGGGCCGGAGTACGTCACGCTCCTCTCGCACCGCGGCAGCGAGGTCGTCGTCCGCCTCTTTTGCCGGGACGCCTCGCGCTTTCTCGACGAGTCCATGGCGAAGGGGCGGGGAGCCGTTCTCTTTTCCGCCACGCTCTCGCCGCTGCCGTATTTCGTCTCCGTCCTCGGCGGCGGGGAGGACGCGAAGACGCTCGCCATCCCGTCGCCGTTTCCGCCCGAGAACCTTCTCCTCCTGACGGCGGACCGCGTCAGCACAAAGTACGCCGACCGTGAGCGCAGTCTCCCCGAGGTCGCGCGGCTCATCGGCGCGTTCGCCTCCGCCCGGGCGGGGAACTGCATCGCCTTCTTCCCGTCGTATGAGTATATGGAGAAGACGGCGGCGCTCGTTGCCGGGGAGTACCCGTCGCTTGCCGTCGTGAGCCAGGGCAGGAGCATGAGCGAGGACGAGCGCGAGGC
>CASFAA010000013.1 GCA_949292505.1 uncultured Oscillospiraceae bacterium | reverse complement strand
CCTTCCCCGTCTCCATAGGCTTTCCCCTCCATCATAGCAGACGAAGCCGCCGCGGGAAAGCAAAAAATCGCGGGAAGCGGGGAAGATGGAAAAAAGTTAAATTTAGAGTTGACAATCCGGGAGGAATCCGGTATAATAACTATCGTTGCACTGAGGAACTTGTGGAGAGGTGTCCGAGTGGTTTATGGAGCTGGTCTTGAAAACCAGTGATCTCGCAAGGGACCAAGAGTTCGAATCTCTTCCTCTCCGCCACATTTTCAAAACACGCCCCGCGTGTTTTGAATCGATGATTCTGTTAAGATAACTTGATATTGATAGAGAAATTTACCAGTTTGGAGAAATACCCAAGTGGTGAAGGGGCTCCCCTGCTAAGGGAGTAGGTCGGGTAACCGGCGCGAGGGTTCAAATCCCTCTTTCTCCGCCAAAAAACCGCATTGCAAAGCCGTTTTTCAGCTTTTGCAATGCGGTTTTTGTTTTGCGGAAATTTGTACTTTCAGGTCGTTTTCCGGGTTCTCGGGTAGTCAAAAGGTAGTCAGAAGGAAGGGCTGATTCTGCTCTCGCCTCTCCCTTTTTCAGCCCTCCTCCTTCCCCAGCTCATCCATCGCTTCCTGCACATCCTCGGCGGCCTTCTTGACGCCTGCGGCGTCGATGCGGCCCTCGGCGGCGATGTACGCTACCACCGAGCCCAGGGACACCACGGCGCCGGCGACGCTGGTCACGACGCCCTCGTCGAGGCCGAAGACCATCGCGAGACCGGCGATGAGTCCGGCCGCGGCAGCCCAGAGCTTGCGGCTCGAGATCTTTCTCAAAAACTCCATGCTTTCCTCTCCTTTCAATCCTCCATCATCGCCTGGATCCCCTGCTGCGCGAGGAAATCCTTTTGTCTGTGCTTGACCTCGGCGGCATAGCGCAGAGCCGCCTCCGTGTCGCCGTTCGTGTGGCCGCGCTGCAGGGCGTGGGCGGTCGCTTCGCCGAGGGCGATGGACGCGCGCGTCGACTGGACGAGCAGGAGGATGAGCTCCTGCTGCGCCTTCGCCTTCTCCTGCTGCGCGGCGTCCCGCGCCTCGATGCCCTTTTTCAGCCGCCACACAATCAGCCCCGTAATCGCGGACGGCACCCCCATCGCCGCCGCGAAGGCGGCGAGGAGGGGAAGCAGCTCTCCCGTCTCCATCGCATCACTCTCCAATCCTCGCCACAAAGATCCGCTCCCCGCCGCCGTTGGGATAGATCCCGGCCTCCTGCCCCGGCTCGCCGACCGGGACGACGTGCCAGAGCGTTGAGTCACCTTCCCGGCGGCAGCGGATGAGGCGAAACGCGGCGGGCTTTCCGCCGGACTCTCCGCACACGAGGCCGATGTCCTGCCCGGTGATCTTCACCGTGTAATGCGCGTCAGGCGAGATGATGACGGGGTTGTCCGCTCCGTTCGTCGTGTCGCTGAGCCAATTCGCGGCGATTGTCCAGCCATTCCATCCGTCGTTTTTGATGAGGGACGGATAGTCGACAAAGGACGTGTCCATGTCGACGTTCCCGGAAATGCCGTTTACTTTGCCGGTGCTGCCCGTCTGCTGCATTCCGCACTCGACGTCCGGCCCGCCGGTGTAGTCAGCGAGCCACAGCTCCCAGGCGGCGAGGCGGGACAGGTCGAGCCGGTTTCTGATGTAGTCGAGGTTCGTATAGATTCCGGCGCGCCAGCCGAGACGCTCAAGCTCCGCGCAGAAGGCGACGGCAAGCTGCGTGCGCAGCTCCCTGTCCGGCGTGACGCCGTGCTCCGCGCTGTACCGCTCGCTGTCGTACTCGTAATCGTACCACACGGGGAACGAG
>CASFAA010000012.1 GCA_949292505.1 uncultured Oscillospiraceae bacterium | reverse complement strand
CAAGCACACAACCCGGCGACCGGAGGGAGCGTGCGCGACACGCCCGCCGCAGGCGCGCGAAGTGCCCGCCGCGCAAGAAAAGCTTCGAGCCGCAGAAAGCCTGTTCGCGGGCATCCCCGCTCTCGCAAGCACACAGCCCGGCGACCGGAGGGAGCGTGCGCGACACGCCCGCCGCAGGCGCGCGAAGTGCTCACCGCAGGTGTGGTCGCCGCAGGCGATATTCTGACGAAAGAAGGAGGATGGCAGATGACTGCCGCGCACGACGTATTTCTCAGCTATAAATTCGAGGAGAAGGAGGAGGCGCTCGCGGTGAAGCGCGCGCTCGAGAGCGCCGGAATCGCCTGCTGGATGGCTCCGGAATCCATTCCGGGCGGCAGCAGCTACGCGGACGAGATCGACGGCGCGATCCGCGGCTGCAGGGCGCTCGTCCTGATCCTCTCAAAGCGCGCACAGAGTTCGCCGTGGATCAAGAAGGAGATTGAGGTCGCGCTCAGCGCCGGCAAGCTCGTCCTGCCCTTTCTGATCGAGGAGGTGCGGCTGCAGAACGCCTTCAGCTTCTATCTGTCGGACGTGCAGCAGTACCGCGCGTACGAAAACCGGGAGGACGCGCTCCGGGCCCTCATCGGACGCGTCCGCGCTGTCTCGGGCAAGGCGGGGGACGCCGCGCCTCCCCCCGCGCCGGAGACGGACGCCCGTCCGCCCAAACGCCCCGCGCGGGCGCTCCTGTGGGCGGGGGCCTGCATAGGCGGCGCGCTGCTCCTTGCCCTCGTCCTGACGTTTTTCGATCTGCAGGACCACGAGCTGACAGGGTCGTTCGCCTTCTACTTTTTCGGCGGCCTGTGGTTCAGCGCGGAAATATGCTATTTTGTCCTCGCCGAACGCCGGTTCGGAATGCTTACCGCGCGGGCGGACGCGGAGACGCCGTCCCTGAGAGCGACGGCCGGCGTTTTCGGAGCCGTCCTTCTTCTCCTTGGCGCGGCGGCCATCAGCGCCGTCTTTATGATGGTGATGTGCGTCGGCCTCGGATACTTCCTCGCGGCGGAAACGCTCGGCCGCATTTCCCTCCTCTTCGCCGTCCTCGGGACGGCCCTCTGTCTTTCCTTCCGCGGCATGAACATCTGGGAAGACGTCCGCGAAATCGCGATGAACACGGAGGAGGGCTGGTTCCTGTGGGAAGGCGGCGACCTCTGCGGCGCGGCGGAGGCCTTTGAGGAGTCCGTTCGCCTCTGCGAGGCCGCGCTGTTCCGTTCGCCCACGCGCTTCGGCAGACTGCTCGCCGCCTGCCGGAACGGCCTGGCACTGCTGTGCCGGGCACGCGGCGACACAGAGGGCGCGCAGCGCTGCCTGCGGGACGCGATCGAGGCGTACGAGAAGGCGGAGCCCGGCGTCTTCGGCGTCTCGTACCCTGAGCTCGCCTGCCTGTACAGCAACCTCGGCGCGATCTTCGCCGGTCTCGGCGAAACGGAGCAGGCCGAGGCGCAGCTGCTCCGCGGCCTCGAGAAGCTCGGGGAACTCCCCGACGCCGGTCCGCTGCCGGACGCGGACGCGCAGGCGGCGCTCTGCGTCCTCGGGAACCTCTGCCGCCTGTACCGAGCGGCAAATCGGGAGGACGCGGCCCGCCGGGCGGAGGCGGACGTCCGCCGCCTCCGGGAGCTGGCAGGCCTGCCCTCCGCCGCCCCTCCGTCCGACCCGTACGTCTTCGCCGTCATCCGCGGAGGCCGCCGCCCCCTCCTCTCCTTCACCGACAGCCCCCAGCTCGGCTGGATGCGGGAATAATGCAGAAAACACCGGGGTACAAGCGAAAAAGGCCTGTGCCCCGGTGTTTTCTCTGTCCAAACGGAAAGCCCTCACCGCAGCTCCGGGAGGTCCCTGCAGTCATAGTACGCATCGAGAAGCGCGCGGAGATGGTGCTCCGGCACGTCGGCGGGAAGGTTGTGCACCGCGGCGAAGAGGTAGCCGCCGCCGCGCGAAAACGTCTCGATGTTCTGCCGCACGCGGGCGTATACCTCCTCGTAGCCGAGCGTAACGGGGCAGGACACGGCGTCGTAGCTGCCGCCGTAGAAGACGAGGCTGTCCCCGAACCGGGCCTTGAGCGTCTCCGGATCCATCGAGGGGCAGGAGACCTGCACCGGATTGAGCATATCCACGCCGCACTCGACGAGGTCGGGAAGAATCTCGGCGATCGCCCCGCAGGAGTGCAGCGAGATTTTCATCCGGGTGGACGATTTCCATGCCTGGAACAGCTTTTTGTAATACGGCTTGTAGATCTCCCGCCACCGGTTCGCGCCGATCATCACGCCCGAGGCGTCGCCGAAATCGTGCGCAATCCCCATGAAGCTGCAGTATTTGCCGATCGCCTGGTCAAGCTGCCGGAGCTGGGCTTCCCCCGCCTCGCACGCCTTTTCGAGGAACTCCTTCGCGCCCTCCGGTTCGAGCGCGAGGTATGTCATCCACGTCTCAAAGCTGCCCGCCTGCACCTGCAGGTCGACAATCGACTCGCCGCAGGCGATGGCGTAATCCGTGTTCTGATACAGCCATTCGGCCTGCTTTTCCAGCAGACGGAGGAAGGCTTCCGGCAGCTCCTTCGGCGGGCGGTAGCTGTCCGGGTCGATGTCGTCGACGTCGACGTCCGCGGGACGCGCATACTCGTCGAAATAAAAGCCGGAGGCGGGGCAGCGGAAGCCGGTGTTCTCCCAGACGACGGAGCCGTCGGGCAGATGGGTGAAGTTCCATGCGGCGGGGACCTGAAAGGACTTCCCCCAGAGCCGCAGCTCCTTCCATGCCTTCTCCGCCGCGTCCGTCCAAAGCGGGGAGGCGCACATCTTCGAGGTCAGGAGGATCACGTCCCCCTCCGCCTTCTCGAG
>CASFAA010000011.1 GCA_949292505.1 uncultured Oscillospiraceae bacterium | reverse complement strand
CGAGGAGCTTTGTCACGCGGTAAATCATGGCCAGCAGCGTGCTGAGCTGGCGGCGTCCGTCCCTGTCCCACGTCTCGTTGAACGGGCACCAGCCGACAATGGCCGGGTGGTTGAAGTCGCGGGTGACCGCGTCGAGCCACTCGCCCTGGAACGCCTCGAGCGCCGCCGGGTCGGCGTGGTCGAGTCCCCAGTTGGCCATCTCGCCCCAGGCGAGGTAGCCGAGGCGGTCGCAGTGGTACAGGAAGCGGGGCTCAAACACCTTTTCGTGCAGGCGCGCGCCGTTGAAGCCCGCCGCGAGGCTCAGCTCGATGTCGCGGACCAGCGCCGCCTCGTCGGGGGCGGTGTAGATGCCGTCCGGGTAGAAGCCCTGGTCGAGCACAAGGCGCTGGAAGACCGGGCGTCCGTTCAGGAGGACGCGCCGCCCGTCGATGCGCACCTCGCGCATACCGGCGTAGCTCTTGACCTCGTCCTCGCCGAAGGTGAGCGTCAGGTCGTAGAGGTTGCCCTGTCCCGCGTCCCAGAGATGGAGCTCGGAGAGCGGAAGGGTGACGGCCGCCGTGCCGTTCTCCGACGGCGTGCTCGCCTCGCCGCAGGTGCGCCCGTCAAACGACGCCTTGACGGAGAACTCGCCCGCGCCGCACAGCTCGGCCTGCACCGTCAGCGTGCCGGCGGTGATGTTCGGGAAATACCTGACCGACTTGATGTAGGAAACGGGCACAAACTCGAGCCAGACCGTCTGCCAGATGCCGGTTGTGCGCGTGTAGTCGCAGTCGTGGGAGTAAAACAGCTCGCTCTGCTTGCCGTGCGGCTGCTTGCCGGTGCGGTTGTCGTCGGCGGCATAGACCGTCAGGCGGTTCTCGCCCTCGGCGCACAGGGACGTCACATCAAAGCAGAACGACGTGTAGCCGCCGCGGTGGATGCCGGCCTTCTTCCCGTTGACGAAGACGTGCGCCTCGTAGTCGACCGCGCCGAAGTGCAGCAGCACGCGCCCGGCGAGCTGCTCCTTCGTGACGGAGAACGCGCGCAGGTACCACACCGCCGGGATGAAGTCCTTGTACCCGACGCCGGAGAGATCGCTCTCCGGGCAGAACGGGACGGTGATGGAGCGATCGAGCGCCTCGCGCTCCTCGAAATGGCGGTCAAGGCCGCTCTTGCCGAAATCAAAGGCAAACTGCCACTCGCCGTTCAGGTTTTCCCAGCTTTTGCGCTCAAACTGCGGCTGGGGATGCTCCGGTCTCGGAATGGTATGGGTCATGATGCTTCTCCTCCGTTTTTTTTTGGTTTACCTGTAGTATACCGCTGAAAAAACGCCGGAGGAATCGAGAAAGAAAGCAAAAAAGTGAGGATTTCGCGCATGAATGAGAAGCTCATCAGCTTTTTGCCGGACAGGTTTCCGGAGCCGGAATCGTTCTTTGTGGAGCTCACGGGCGTGACGTATCCCGACCCGCGCTACCGCATCGACCGCGACCGCTCGCCGGTGCTGTGCCTCGAGTACGTCGTCTCGGGGCGCGGGCACGTCGAGATAGCGGGACGCTCGTTTTCCCCGAAGGCGGGGGACGTCTATCTCCTGCCCGCTGGCCTGCGCCACCGCTACCGCGCCGACCCGGACGAGCCGTGGGAGAAGCTATGGATGAACGTGCGCGGCTCGCTCTGCCCGGCGCTGCTCTCGGCGTACCGCCTTTCGGAGACGTACCACGTCCCGGACTGCGCCGTCCGTCCGCTGTTTGAGCGCTTCGTCGCGCTGTGCGAGCGTCCGCCCGCCGACGCGTGGGAGCTTTCGCGCCGCTGCGCGCTGCTGCTGCACGAGATTCTCGCGCGGGCGGCGGCAAAGGCGCGGGACGCGGAGGAGGCGTCCGCGCCCGGCCCGGCGCAGCGCGCGAAGGAGCTGCTCGACCGCAAGCTCTGCGAGCCGGTGACGGTGGGAGACGCGGCCGTCGCGGCGGGACTCTCCGCGTCCCAGCTGACGAGGGTCTTCCGCGAGCGCTTCGGCGAAGCGCCGTACGCGTACCTGCTGCGCAGGAGGCTCGAGACGGCCTGCCTCCTGCTGCGCTCGACGGCGCTCCCGATACGCGAGATCGCGCTGCGCCTCTGCTTTTCGGACGAGCGGTATTTCGCGACGCTGTTCCGGCAAAAGACGGGTCTTTCGCCGTCGCAGTACCGCAAAGAGGGAAAATTCGCGGAGCCCTCTTGACTTGGAGCGCGCTCCAGCGTGTATGCTGATACCAGAATGATTGACAGAGAGGGCATGAATCATATGAGCAACAAGACGATCATCGAAAACCGGACGTACGACGAGGAGCGCGCGCTGTACCACCTTGAGGACGCGCTCGTCCGGAGCTGTGTTTTCGCCGGTCCGGCGGACGGCGAGTCGGCGCTCAAGGAATCGCGGAACGTCGAGGCGGAGGACTGCCGCTTCTCGCTGCGCTACCCGCTGTGGCACGCGAAGGGCTTCACGATGCGGCGCTGCACGCTCGACGAGGGGACGCGCGCGCCGATCTGGTACGCCTCGGACGGCAGAATTGAGGACTGCGCCGTCTCGGGCGTCAAGTGCCTGCGCGAGTGCGACCGCGTCACCGTAAAGGGAGGCCGCGTCGTGTCGCCCGAATTCGGCTGGAAATGCCGCGGGCTGACG
The DNA here is from genome assembly GCA_949292505.1 of uncultured Oscillospiraceae bacterium. GTDB lineage: Bacteria > Bacillota > Clostridia > Oscillospirales > Acutalibacteraceae > Caccousia. Next base: position 4,493 of record CASFAA010000011.1, on the reverse strand, counting down.
CTGCAAAACACGGTCGTGACGTCGGAGTATTTCCTGTTCGACTCGCGGGACGTCTCGTGCGAGGGGCTGGAGCTCCACGGGAAGTACTCGTTCCAGTACATGGAGAACGTCCGCATCGCGCATTCCAACCTTGACACGAAGGACGCGTTCTGGCACAGCAAAAACGTGACCGTCGAGGACAGCATCGTACGCGGCGAGTACCTCGGCTGGTTTTCGGAGGGCCTGACCCTCGTGCGGTGCCATATCATCGGCACGCAGCCGCTGTGCTCCTGCAGGAATTTGAAGCTCATCGACTGCACGATGGAGGGGGCGGACTTTGCGTTTGAGTATTCCGACGTCGACGCGACCGTCACCGGGCGGATCGATTCGGTGCGCAATCCGCGCTCCGGGCGGATCGTCGCCGACGAGATCGGCGCGTACGACCTCGACCGCGCCGTGATGGAATGCGGCGCGGAGATTGTGGTCAGAGGCAGGCAGGTTTATCAGAGCAACGCAAAAAGCAATACATGAAACAGCGCCGGCAAATCCGCCCGCCGATCCGTCCCCTGCCCCTTCCCGCCGCGCTCCCGGCGCAAAAGGCTTCCCCGCTGTGGTTTGTCATTTGTCATTACCCGCGGGAGAGACCGGCGCCCAACGCCCGTTTCCCATAAGCCTCCCCCTTTCACAGGGAATCATCCCCCGGAAAGCGAGAGGGCGAAGTTTTTCAGAGCCGGTTGAGAGGCCAGCGGGAGACAGAGAACGAACCGCTCTCATGCAGAGACAGAAAAAAGAGCCGGGGATTGCTCCCGGCCCTGAAAAACCGCATTTTCCCCTCGCCTTCCGAGGGAACCGCGGTTAATTTGCAGCAGCGCCAAGAAAAAACCACAGCCCCGGTACGGTGTAAGGACCGCGCCGGGGCTGTGGTTTTTTGGCGGCTTATGACTTTTGAGAGGCTCAGTTCCCGGCCTTCAGAATCGCGCCGGTGTTGCCGGAGGTGACGAGGGACGCGTAGCGGGCGAGGTAGCCGGTCGTGATGCGCGGGGCGCGCGGCTGCCACTTCGCGCGGCGGGCGGCCATTTCCTCGTCGGAGACGCGCACGTTCAGCTTGTTGTTCGTGATGTCCACGTCGATGATGTCGCCCTCCTCGACGAGCGCGATCGGGCCGCCGACAGCCGCCTCCGGGGAGACGTGGCCGATGGCCGCGCCGCGGGTCGCGCCGGAGAAGCGGCCGTCCGTGATGAGGGCGACCGTCGAGCCGAGGCCGCGTCCCATGATGGCGGACGTCGGGTTGAGCATCTCGCGCATCCCGGGGCCGCCCGTCGGGCCCTCGTAGCGGATGACGACGACGTCGCCGTCGACAATCTTGCCGCCCATGATGGCCTCCATCGCGTCCTCCTCGCAGTCAAAGACGCGGGCCGGGCCGGAGTGCTGGAGCATCTCGGGCGCGACGGCGGAGCGCTTGACGACGCAGGAGTCGGGGGCAAGGTTGCCGCGCAGCACAGCAATGCCGCCCGTCCTGCTGTACGGGTTCTCGACGGGACGGATAACCTCGGGGTTCTTGTTGACGCTGTTCGCGATGTTCTCGCCGACGGTCCTGCCGGTGCAGGTGATGAGATCCGTCTGCAGCAGGCCGAGCTTCTGGATCTCGTGCATCACGGCGTACACGCCGCCCGCCTCATAGAGATCCTCGATGTGGTGCGGGCCGGCCGGGGCGAGGTGGCAGATATTCGGCGTGCGGTCGCTGATGTCGTTCGCCATGTCCATATTGAGCTCAATCCCGGCCTCATGCGCGATGGCGGGGAGGTGGAGCATACTGTTCGTGCTGCAGCCGATGGCCATGTCCATCGTCAGTGCGTTGCGGAACGCGCCCTCGGTCATGATGTCGCGCGGGCGGATGTTCTTGCGGACGAGCTCCATGATCTGCATACCGGCGTGCTTCGCGAGGCGGATGCGCTCAGAATAGACGGCGGGAATCGTACCGTTGCCCGGCAGACCCATGCCGAGCACCTCGGTCAGGCAGTTCATCGAGTTGGCCGTGTACATACCGGAGCAGGAGCCGCACGTCGGGCAGGTCTTCTCCTCGTACTCGAGCAGCTCGTCGTCCGAAATTTTGCCCGCCGCGTACGCGCCGACGGCCTCGCTCGCCGCCGAGAAGCTGACCTTGCAGCCCTTGACGGTGCCCGCCAGCATCGGGCCGCCGCTGACGAAGATCGTCGGCAGGTTCAGACGCGCCGCCGCCATCAGCAGGCCGGGGACGTTCTTGTCGCAGTTCGGCACCATGACGAGGCCGTCGAAGCCATGCGCCATCGCCATGCACTCCGTCGAATCGGCAATGAGGTCGCGCGTGACGAGGGAATACTTCATGCCCGCGTGGCCCATGGCGATGCCGTCGCAGACCGCGATCGCCGGGAACACCGCCGGGGTGCCGCCCGCCATCGCGACGCCGAGCTTGACCGCCTCGACAATCTTGTCAATGTTCATGTGGCCCGGCACGATCTCGTTCTGCGAGCTGACAATACCGATGAGGGGGCGCTTCATTTCTTCTCTGGTAAACCCGAGGGCGTTGAACAGCGCGCGGTGCGGCGCGTTCTGCAGCCCGTTGATGATGGATTCGCTTTTCATAGCTTTCAGCCGTCCTTTCCGAAGCAACTCATACAAGTATTATACTTGTCATACATCCTCTTGTCAAGGCTCACCGCAAAAAAGCGCCCGCCGGGCGCTGTCATTACGGCTGGGCCTGCTGCGCCTCGATCACGTCGCGGATGAGGAGGAACAAATCCTCCCGCGAGGAGAGTTCCCCGGCGCGGCGGCGGAATTCGGCCGCGCCGCGCACGCCCTTCATATACCAGCCGACGTGCTTTCTGGCCTCGTTCATGGCACGCGCCTCGCCTTTGCATTCGCACATGGCTTCGATGTGCTTCGCCATCACGGTCAGGCGCTCAAAAAGGCCGGGCGGCGGGATGATCTGCGTCTGGTCAATGAGACAGGCGTTGATCTGCCGGAAGATCCACGGGTTCCCGAGGGCGGCGCGGCCGACCATGACGGCGTCGCAGCCGGTCGTCTCGAGCATCTTCGCGGCGGCGGCGGGAGAGTCGACGTCGCCGTTTCCGATGACGGGGATGCGCACGGCCTCCTTCACCTGACGGATGATGTCCCAGTCCGCGGAGGGAGCGTACATCTGGTCGCGGGTGCGGCCGTGCACGGTGACAGCCGCCGCGCCCGCGTCCTCGCAGATCCTCGCGATCTCGACGGCGTTGACGGAGTTTTTGTCCCACCCCTTGCGGATTTTCACCGTGACGGGCACAGGCACGGCGCGCACGACGGCGGAGACAATCGCGTGGCAGAGCAGCGGGCTTTTCATAAGGGCGGAGCCGGAGCCGTTGTTGGCGATCTTCGGCGCGGGACAGCCCATATTGATGTCGATGAAATCAGGGCCGTACTCCATGCAGATTTTCGCGCCTTCCGCCATGATCTCCGGCTCGCAGCCGAAGAGCTGGATCCCGGCGGGGCGTTCGTCCGGCGAGAGACGCATCAGCTCCGGCGTTTTCTTGTCTTTGTAGTGCAGCGCCTTGGCGCTGATCATTTCGGTGACGGTAGCCGCCGCGCCGAAGCGGGCGCACAGGGCGCGGAAGGCTTCGTCCGTGACGCCCGCCATCGGCGCGAGCAGCGCGAACCCGTCGAGGGTGATGGAACCAATCTGCATAGGGAGTTCCTCCGTGACAAAGTAAATGAGTTGTGATAAAATAACCGTGAAAGCATCATTCATTATAAATCGGAGGAATTACAAATGTCAAATCCCACTTCTCTTTCCACGGAAGCCATCGTGACGCAGGATATGCTGGCGTGCGTGGTTGGCTCCGGGTCGCTGCCGGTGCTGGCGACGCCGGCCGTCGCGGCGCTGTTTGAGCAGTCAGCCTCGCTGCTCGCGCAGAAATATCTCGACGAGGGCATCACGTCCGTCGGGACGAAGCTCTCCCTCTCGCACGACGCCCCCACGGCGCCGGGCGCGCACGTCACCGCGACGGCGACGCTCGTCTCCTTTGAGGGACGCGTTTTCCGCTTCACGCTCGAGGCGCGCGACGACGCGGGCGTGATTGCGACCGGGACGCACGAGCGCGTCTCCGTGAAGGCCGCCACCTTCCCGGCGAAGGCCGAGGCGCGGCTCCCGAAGCCGTGACGCCGCGCTTTGCCGCCGTCCTGTTTGACCTCGACGGCACGCTCACCGAGTCGCACCCCGGCATTCTGCACTGCGTGCGGCTTTCCCTCGGCGAGATGGGCCTGCCCATCCCGGACGAGGCGACGCTGCGGCGGTTCATCGGCCCGCCGCTGTGGTACAGCTACACCGCATTCTGCGGCCTCACGCCGGAACAGGCGGAGGAGGCCGTCGCGCGCTACCGGCGGCATTACCGCGACGGCGGCTTTCTGGAGTGCGCCGTCTATCCCGGGATGCTGCCGCTGCTCGACGACCTGCGCGCCGCGGGCGTGAAGCTCGCCGTCGCGACGGCCAAGCCCGC
>CASFAA010000010.1 GCA_949292505.1 uncultured Oscillospiraceae bacterium | reverse complement strand
ATCGCCTTGATGTCGCTCACGCTCTTGCCCTGCGTCTTTGCCAGAAGCTCGATGTCCTTCTCCTCTGTCGGAACGAACTCGTGCAGCGGCGGGTCGAGGAAGCGGATCGTCACCGGGTACCCTTCCAGCGCCTCGTAGATCGCCTCAAAGTCGCCCTGCTGCATCGGAAGGAGCTTATCGAGCGCTTTTTCACGCTGTTCGACCGTGTCCGCGCAGATCATCTCGCGGATGGCCGGGATGCGGTCGGGCTCGAAGAACATGTGCTCCGTGCGGCACAGGCCGATGCCCTCGGCGCCGAACTTGAATGCCTGGCGCGCATCCGCCGGCGTGTCGGCGTTCGTGCGCACCTTCAGCTCGCGGTACTGGTCCGCCCAGGCCATGATGCGCCCGAACTCGCCGCCGATGGAGGCGTCCACCGTCGGGATCGCTTCGCCGTAGATGTTGCCCGTCGAGCCGTCCAGGGAAATATAGTCGCCTTCGACATAGGTGCGCCCAGTCAGCTCAAAGCGCTTGTTCTCCTCGTCCATCTTGATCTCACCGCAGCCGGAAACGCAGCACGTGCCCATGCCGCGCGCAACGACTGCCGCATGGCTCGTCATGCCGCCGCGCACGGTGAGGATACCCTCTGCCGCATGCATGCCTTCGATGTCCTCAGGCGAGGTCTCCAGGCGCACAAGCACGACCTTCTCCCCGCGTGCAGCCCACTGCACCGCGTCCTCCGCGGTGAAGACGATCCTGCCGCACGCAGCGCCCGGCGAAGCGGCCAGCGCCGTCGCGACGGGCTTTGCCTTCTTCAGCGCGGCGGCGTCGAACTGCGGGTGCAGCAGCGCGTCGAGCTGCTTCGGGTCGATCATCAGAACCGCGTCCTTTTCCGAGATCATCCCCTCGTCCACGAGGTCGCACGCGATCTTCAAAGCGGCAGCGGCGGTGCGCTTGCCGTTCCTGGTCTGAAGCATGTACAGCTTCTTATCTTCAATGGTGAACTCCATGTCCTGCATGTCGCGGTAATGGCTCTCCAGCTTCGCGCAGATGCCGACGAACTGCTCATAGCACTCGGGCATGACTTCCTTGAGCTGGTCGATCGTCTGCGGCGTGCGCACGCCGGCGACAACGTCTTCGCCCTGCGCGTTCATCAGAAATTCGCCGAACAGCTTCTTCTCGCCCGTGGCCGGGTTGCGCGTGAAGGCCACGCCCGTGCCGGACGTGTCGCCCAGGTTGCCGAAGACCATGGCCTGGACGTTGACCGCCGTGCCCCACGAGCCGGGAATGTCGTTCATGCGGCGGTAGACGATGGCGCGCGGGTTGTTCCACGAACGGAACACGGCCTTGATCGCGCCCATGAGCTGCGCCTTCGGGTCGGAGGGGAACTCTTCGCCGAGTTTCGCCTTGTATTCAGCCTTGAATTGGCCTGCCAGCTCCTTCAGATCCTCCGCGGTCAGTTCGGTGTCGAGCGTGACGCCGCGCGCTTCTTTCATCGCGTCGATGAGCTGTTCAAAATATTTCTTGCCGACTTCCATAACGACGTCGGAATACATCTGGATGAACCTTCTGTAGCAGTCGTATGCCCAGCGCGGGTTGCCGGACTTCTTGGCCATGACCTCGACGACGTCTTCATTCAGGCCGAGGTTCAGGATGGTGTCCATCATGCCCGGCATCGAGGCGCGCGC
>CASFAA010000009.1 GCA_949292505.1 uncultured Oscillospiraceae bacterium | reverse complement strand
AGCGATGCCGGCGGTGGCGTCGAAGATGGAGGTGCGGGTGTCGCCCAGGAAGTCGGAGGAGACAACAGCCTCGTCCGTGTAACCCAGAACGCCCTTCAGCTCACCCTCGGAGGCCTCCTTCATGGCGGCGCAGATCTCCTCGTAGGTGGCGGGCTTGGCGAGGTTGACGGTCAGGTCGACGACGGAGACGTCCAGGGTCGGAACACGCATGGACATACCGGTCAGCTTGCCGTTGAGCTCGGGGATAACCTTGCCGACAGCCTTCGCAGCGCCGGTGGAGGAGGGGATGATGTTGCCCGCAGCAGCGCGGCCGCCGCGCCAATCCTTCAGGGACGGGCCGTCAACGGTCTTCTGGGTAGCGGTGGTGGAGTGAACCGTGGTCATCAGGCCGTCCTTAATGCCGAACTTGTCGTTCAGAACCTTGGCGATAGGAGCCAGGCAGTTCGTGGTGCAGGAGGCGTTGGAGACAAAGTTCATGTCGGTGGTGTACTTGTCCAGGTTCACGCCGCAGACGAACATCGGGGTGCCGTCCGTGGAGGGAGCAGACATGACAACCTTCTTCGCGCCGGCCTCGATGTGGCCCTTCGCCTTCTCCTGAGTCAGGAACAGGCCGGTGGACTCGACGACATACTCAGCGCCAACCTTAGCCCAGGGCAGATCGGCGGGGTTGCGCTCGGCAAAAATCGGGATCTCCTTGCCGTTGACAATGATGGCGTTCTCGGTCGCCTCGACGGTGCCCTCAAACGCGCCGTGCATGGTGTCAAACTTGAGCATGTAGGCCAGGTAATCGGCGGGGCACAGATCGTTGATGCCGACGATCTCAATGTCCGGATGATTCACAGTGGCACGGAAAACCATGCGGCCGATGCGGCCAAAACCGTTGATACCAACTTTAATGGACATAACACTAATACCTCCTGAAAATTTTTTCTTAGGCTTGTCTCTATTTTATAGCATTTGGACCGATTTTACAAGTAGTGAGACGGAATTTACCCGTCATTTTCCGAATTATTTTTCGGGAAGGGACTTTTTTCCTTCTGAAGGAATGTCTCCTCCGCCCCGTAGGCCTCCTGCAGCTTGCCGGCGAAGGCCTCCGTCTCGTCCGGCTCCGCGGGGGAAGCGGACGGCTCCTCCGAAGCGGGCTCCTGCTCGTCCTCCGGTTCCTCCCGCGGCGCGGGAGCGGGCTCCGCGCGGTGCAGGGCGAGGAGGAAGAACAGCAGGAACAGGGCCGCCGCGCCGTTCATCAGGTACATCCCGACGGGGTAGCTCGTCGCCGGCGTGACGCCCGTCAGGAGGAGCAGCAGCTCCGGAATAACGGTCACAGCCGCGAACAGGACGGCCATCAGCCCGAAGCGGACGATGCCGCGCGCGCTGCGATCAGCCTCCATCCCGGCGTGCAGCTTCGCGTACGCGAAAAACGCGAGCAGCAGAAAGACGACCGAGAAGGTGTCGTAGACGTTCTCCGCGATGTTGACCGACCCGGAGTAGGTGATGAACATTGCCACAAGGCAGACGCAGCCCCACAGCGGCGGCAGAAGCGCCGGCAGCGGATGGCGCTCCCAGAGGTTCTTCCCGGCGGCGTGGCCGTACGCCTGACAGAGCAGGGCCGCGCCCGCGAGCAGATCCGCCGCGGCGAGGATCCCGTTCATCACGCCGTTCTCGACGCTCGGCGCGGCGATGAGGCTGTACGCCGACTGCCCGATGAACAGCAGGCCGGAAATCGCCGCCGTGACGGCGGCGGGTTTGCTGCGCAGCGGCAGCACGGGCACGGGCGCTTTCCCGCGTGCCGCGTCGGCGTAGAGCAGCACGCAGCCCGCCATCAGGGCGATGAAGACGATACCCGTCGACACAAAGCCGTCGCTGTAAAAGCCCGTCTCGGGCTCGAGCAGGAACAGCGTCTGGTACAGGCGCACGGGCAGGGCGATGATCAGGGTAATCAGAAAAATACGCCAGATGCGTTTCGTTATCATGGGCGGCACCCCCGTTGCATTCAAAGGATTGTACTCGTATGATACGCCGGATCGGCGGCGTTTTAATTCTAAATTGGAAATTAGAGTCGGGACGCTCAGAAGTTGTCTGCGTTGTACCAGAACAGCGGCAGCGGGAACCAGCCCGCGGGCGTTTTGACGGGCGAATACCGGCCCTCGATCGTGAGCAGAAGCTCCTGCGCCTCGAGGAGGGAGAGCTCCGGCGCGCCGGGAAGGGCTGCGCGCTCCACCGTGACGCCGTTCGCGTCCGCGCGCGCCGTGACGGGCTGGCCGTCGAGGACGGCGGAGAAGACGCCGGGGACGAGTCCCTCCGTCTCGAATTTGAGCGTCAGATAAGCGGCGAGCACGTTGGCGAAATCGAAAATGCGGATGGAGAGGTTCGGCCCGACGCGGTAGCCCTCCGCGAAGGCGAGCAGGCGGCGGTTGAGCTCCGTTTCGTAGGACGGGGCGAACACCGTGAAATCGTCTGTGCCGGAGAAGGCGGCGTACGCCTTGAGGGCGGGGGCGAAATCGTCCCAGTCGGAGAAGGCGGCCTCCTGCACGGTTTTGCCGTCGTCCGTGACGGCGAGGTAGCCGGCGGGCTTCCCGTTTTTGAGAACGGCGAGCGGGCGCGCGCCGTAGGAGGAAAGCGCCTCGGTGAAGAGGGCGGGCTCGCGCTCCACGCGGGCGGGACGGGCGTTGTGCAGGGAAAGGGCGAGCGCCTCCGCGCCGGGCGTCTCGCAGAGCGGGGCGAAGGCGAACGGAGAGGCGTCCGCGCCGCGCAGGGCGTGGCGGATGTTGGGCTCCGTGATATGGTAGGCGACCTGCTCGCCGCCGTGCGTGTAGCCGAAATATTGATAGCGCTGGCGCTGTCCGCCGAGGACGGAGAGGTCGCAGGAGCCGCGCAGCTCGTCGATCCAGGCGTTCATGAGGGCCTTCATGTGTCCCTCGCCGCGCGCGCGGGGGTGGACGGACACCGTGCCGATGAAGCCGGCGCGGAGCGTCCGGCCGCAGACGTGAACCGTCTGCGGGAGGCAGGCGATCTCGGCGCGGAGCTTTCCGTCGTCGGAAACGGCTACTTTATGTATATTCGACGTATTTTTATCCGATCCGTATACCTTCGGCAGAAGCTTTGCGAAGTCAAACGGCACAATATCGTGGCTGAAGACGAAATTTGCGAGATCGATGAGATCGAGGAACTCCTCGGGCTTTGCGGTGCGATAGGTTGTCATGTATACTCCTCCCATGGTGAAAAAGACAAGGCGGCGTCAGCCGCCGGAAAACAATCTCCCCTGCCACATCTCATTTTGGGCGAGGAAGCGGTCGATCCCGCCGAGGACGGCGAGCTTGTCGCGGCTCCAGCGGGGCGCGAGCAGGACGTCCTTCGCCCCGTCGCCCGTCAGACGCTCGATGACCGTCTCCGCGGGAA
>CASFAA010000008.1 GCA_949292505.1 uncultured Oscillospiraceae bacterium | reverse complement strand
ATATTGTTCGATCTTGACGGCACCCTCTGGGATTCCGGCGACGGCGTCGCGGAGGGCTTCAACCTCGCGGCGCGGCGCTGCGGACTTCCGCACCGCTTCACGACGGACGACCTGCACGCCATCATGGGCCTGCAGGAGCGCGAAGCGCTCGAGCGCCTTGTCCCCGAGCTTTCGCTCGCGGAGCAGCTGGCCTTCGGCGAGGAGGCGCGCCGCTGCGAGTGCGAGGTGCTGCGCACGGGGCGCGGCAGTGTGCTCCTGCCCGGCGTGCGGGAGCTGCTCGGCGCGCTGCGCGGCAAGGCGCCGCTCGCCATCGTGAGCAACTGCATGGAGGGCTATATCGAAGCCTTTCTGGAGGCGTACGGCCTCGCGGACGTCTTCGCGGATTACGAGCATCCCGGACGCACCGGCCTCTCGAAGGGGGAGAACATTCGCCTCGTGATGGAGCGGAACGGCTGGCGCTCGCCCGTCTATGTCGGGGACGCCGCCGTCGACGAGGAGGCCGCGCGCTTCGCGGGGATCCCGTTCGTCTACGCGTCGTACGGCTTCGGGCGGGTGCAGTCCCCCGACGCCGTCCTCGCCGCCCCCGGCGAGCTCCTCGGACTCCTTTCTTTCCCCGGGGAGGTTCTTTCCCGTTCCAAAACGTGATATATTTTGATAGATTGACAGAAAAGCAGAGGCGCACATGATCATCATCGGTCTCGACCCCGGCTACGCGATCGTCGGCTACGGAGCCGTCCGGGCGGAGCGCGGGAGATACGTCCCCCTCGAGTACGGCGCGATCACCACCCCCGCCGGGATGGAGTTCGGCGCGCGGCTCGAGCAAATCTACGAGGAGACGAAGCTCCTCTTTACGCGGCTTCGCCCGCAGGCGCTGAGCCTCGAGCGGCTGTACTTCCAGACGAATAAGACGACGGCCATCGGCGTCGCGCAGGCCAGAGGCGTCATCCTGCTGACCGCGCAGCAGTGCGGCGTGCCCGTCTTTGAATATACCCCGCTGCAGATCAAGCAGGCCGTCACCGGCTACGGACAGGCGAAAAAGCCGCAGGTCATGGAGGTCACGAGAAGACTGCTCTGCCTGCGCGAGACGCCGAAGCCCGACGACGTCGCCGACGCCCTCGCCATGGCGATCACGCACGCGCAGGCGTCCGGCAGCGAGCTGCGCCGCCGCCTGCTTGCCGGCCCCATCCAAATGACGACAGGGAGGAATCCGAAGTGATATACAGTGTGTCCGGTACGCTCGTGCATCTGGAACCGAACGTCGCGGTCGTCGAGTGCGGCGGCGTCGGCTTCAAATGCCTGACCTCCATGGGCACCCAGCGCCGCCTGCCCGCCATCGGCGCGCAGGTGAAGCTCTACACGAAGCTCAACGTCCGCGAGGACGCGATGGAGCTGTTCGGCTTCGCCACGACGGCGGAGCTGGGCTGCTTCAATATGCTGACCGCCGTCTCGGGCGTCGGCCCGCGCGTCGGGCTGGCGATTCTGAGCGAGCTCGCCCCGGAGCAGGTCGCCCTCGCGGTGGCCTCCGGCGACGCGAAGACCCTCACCCGCGCGAGCGGCGTCGGCGTGAAGCTCGCCCAGCGCATCGCCCTCGAGCTCAAGGACAAGGTCAAGAAGATGGGCGTCTCGGGGGACGCGTCCTTCGCGCCCGGACAGGCGGGCGGCGTCCCGAGCGCCTCCGACAACGCCGGAAAGGCCGTCAGCGCGCTCGCGGTGCTCGGCTATACGCCGGGCGAGGCCGCCTCGGTTGTCGCGAAATTCGACAGCTCCCTCCCGACGGAGGAGCTGATCCGCCTCTCCCTGCGCGAGATGGGCTCGAGGCTGTGAAAGGGGGAGCCTGATCCGTGAACGACGAACGCGATTTTTCCGCGTACGGGGAAAGCGAGTACGACCTCGAAAACAGGATGGTCGCCCCGGAATACGTCCCGGAGGACGCCGAGGTCGAGAACCCGCTGCGCCCGAAAACGCTCTCTGAATATATCGGGCAGGAGAAGGCGAAGGAAAACCTCGCCGTCTTCATCGAGGCCGCCCGCCAGAGGAAGGAAAGCCTCGACCATGTCCTGCTCTACGGCCCGCCCGGCCTCGGCAAGACGACGCTCGCCGGGATCATCGCCAACGAGCTCGGCGTCGGCTTCCGCGTGACCTCCGGCCCCGCGATCGAGAAGCCCGGCGACCTCGCCGCCCTCCTGACGAACCTCAACCCGGGCGACGTGCTTTTTATCGACGAGATCCACCGCCTCTCCCGCAGCGTGGAGGAAATCCTCTACCCCGCGATGGAGGACTTTGCGATCGATATCATCACCGGCAAAGGGCAGATGGCCGCCTCGTATCATCTGCCGCTGCCGCGCTTCACCCTCGTCGGCGCGACGACGAGAGCCGGGCAGATCTCCGCCCCGCTGCGCGACCGCTTCGGCGTCGTGCTGCGCCTCGAGCTGTACACGCCCGAGGAGCTTTCCCGCATCGTGACGCGAAGCGCGCAGATCCTCGGCATCCCGATCGAAGCGGACGGCGCGCTCGAGATCGCCTCGCGCTCGCGCGGTACGCCGCGTATCGCGAACCGGATGCTCAAGCGCGTGCGCGACTTCGCCCAGCTCATGACGGGCGGCGTCATCACCTACGAGAGCGCGAAGCTCGGCCTCGACCGCCTCGAGATCGACGAGATCGGCCTCGACGCGAACGACCGCCGGATGCTTTCGACCATGATCCGCTTCTACAACGGCGGCCCCGTCGGCCTGGAGACGCTTGCCGCCGCCATCGGAGAGGAGGCCGTCACGCTCGAGGACGTCTACGAGCCGTACCTGATGCAGATCGGCTTTCTGAGCCGAACCCCGCGCGGGCGCTGCGTCACCCGCGCAGCTTACCTTCACCTCGGCCTGACGCCGCCCGGCGCGGCCGACGACCCCCAGCAGAGCTTCTTCCGAGACTGACGCGCCGCCCGCCGGCGCAAGAATTCAACTGAGGAGTGATAACCTATGGGAAGACTTTTTGGAACCGACGGCGTTCGCGGCGTTGCGAACAGTGAATTGACGTGCGAAATGGCCATGAACATCGGCCGCGCCGCCGCGATGGTGCTCACGAATGAGGACCGCCGCCATCCGCGCGTGCTGATCGGCAAGGATACGAGAAAATCGTCCGATATGCTCGAGGCCGCCATCACGGCGGGCCTGTGCAGCGTCGGCGCGAACGTGATTCAGCTCGGCGTCGTCCCGACGCCCGCCGTCGCCTACCTCGTCGGCAAGTATAAGGCCGACGCCGGCGTCGTCCTGACCGCGTCGCACAACCCCTGCGAGTTCAACGGCATCAAGATCTTCAGCGGAGACGGCTACAAGCTTCCCGACGCCCTCGAGGAGCAGATCGAGGCCATCGTCCTCGACCACGCCGCCACGCCTCCCACGCCGGTCGGCGGCGACCTCGGCACCGTGTCCGCCGCGCCGGACGCCGTGCGCGATTACGTCGATCACGTCAAGAGCACCGTCCCCTTCTCGCTCGACGGCCTGCACATCGCGATCGACTGCGCGAACGGCGCGTCGAGCCGCACCGCCGAGCTGCTTTTCACCGAGCTCGGCGCGCAGGTCGATATGCTCTTTGACAAGCCAGACGGCGTCAACGTCAACGACAAGTGCGGCTCCACCCATATGGAGGCGCTGATGGAGTACGTCCGCACGCACGACGTCGACGCGGGCATCGCGTTCGACGGCGACGCCGACCGCTGCCTCGCGGTCGACGAGCACGGCAACTTCGTCGACGGCGATTTCATCATGGCGATCTGCGCCGCGGATATGAAGTCGCGCGGTAAGCTCGCGAAGTCGACCGTCGTCGGCACCATCATGACGAACATGGGCTTCAACCGCTTCTGCGCCGAGAACGATATGAAGTTCTCCGCGACGAAGGTCGGCGACCGCTACGTCCTCGAGGAAATGCTGCTCGAGGGGTACAACTTCGGCGGCGAGCAGAGCGGCCACGTCATCTTCCTCGATTTTGCCACCACCGGCGACGGCCAGCTGACCGCCGCCCACCTGCTGAGCCTCATGCGCCGCCGCGAGGCGAAGCTCTCGAGCCTGGCCACCATCATGCAGCGCTTCCCGCAGGTCATGGTCAACGTCACGACCAGCCCGGAGGGCAAGCCGCGCTTCTACACCGACGACGAGGTCAAGGAGAGCATCGAGAAGGTCAAGGCCGCGCTCGGCGACTCCGGCCGCATCATCGTGCGCCCCTCCGGCACCGAGCCGCTGCTGCGCGTGATGGTCGAGGGCGAGGACGAGGAGCAGATCAACGCGCTGGCCAACGAGGTTGCGGACGTCGTACGCCGCCGCCTCTCGTAAGCATACACCCGGACCGGGGCGCGCCCCGGTTCCGCGCAAGCGCCCGCAGGTCCCGGACGTTTGCGCGGAACCGGCGCGATGGAAAACAGTGGAAAGGCGGGAAATGCCGTGAGAGCCGCACAATGGAAGGATTATGAGCTGATCGACACCTCCGGCGGGGAGCGTCTGGAGCGATGGGGAGACGTCGTCCTCATCCGCCCCGACCCGCAGATCATCTGGGAGACGCCCAGGCGCGATCCGCGCTGGAAGGCGGCGCACGCGCGCTATCACCGCTCGTCGTCGGGCGGCGGCGCGTGGGAGGAATACCGCCGCGTCCCGCCGGTGTGGAAAATCCGCTACCGCGAGCTGACGCTGCAGCTCAAGACGATGGGCTTCAAGCACACCGGTGTCTTCCCGGAGCAGGCCGTAAACTGGGATTTTGCGATGGACAAGATCCGGGGAGCCGGCAGGCCGATCCGCGTGCTGAACCTGTTCGGCTACACGGGCGCGGCGTCGCTGGCGTGCGCCGCGGCGGGCGCGTCCGTCTGCCACGTTGACGCGAGCCGCGGGATGGTCTCCTGGGCGAGGGAGAACGCCGCCGCCTCATCCCTCGCGGACAAGCCCGTCCGCTGGCTCGTCGACGACTGCATGAAATTCGTCCAGCGCGAGCAGCGGCGCGGCAATACATACGACGCCATCATCATGGATCCGCCGTCCTACGGCAGAGGGCCGGGCGGCGAGGTCTGGAAGCTGGAGGAGCAGCTCTACTCGCTCGTGAGCCAGTGCGTGCCGATCCTTTCGGAGCGGCCGCTGTTCTTCCTGCTCAACTCCTACACGACGGGGCTTTCCCCGGCGGTCATGGAGTATCTGCTCGGCGTTCTGCTGGGGAAAAAATTCGGCGGCGCCGTCTCGTCGGACGAGATTGGCCTGCCCGTCACAGCCACGGGCCTTGTCCTGCCGTGCGGCAGCACCGCCATCTGGCAGGAATGAGGGAAAGGGGAAGCGCAAATATGAGCGAGAACGGATTTATCAGCGCGAGGGACGTCGTCTTCGCGTACGAGCCCGAGGAGGGGCAGGCGCCGCGCAACGTCCTCGAGGGCGTGAGCATGGAGATCCGCCGCGGCGAGTTTGTCGCCCTGCTCGGCCATAACGGCTCGGGCAAATCGACCATGGCGAAGATGTTCAACGCGATGCTCCTGCCCACGGGCGGGAAGGTCTTCGTCGAGGGGATGGATACCGTCGACGAGTCCATCGTCTTCGAGATCCGCCGCCGCGTCGGCCTGGTGCTCCAGAACCCGGACAACCAGCTCGTCGCGAGCGTCGTCGAGGAGGACGTCGCCTTCGGCCCGGAAAACCTCGGCGTTCCGCCGGAGGAGATCCGCCGCCGCGTCGACGAGGCGCTCCGCGCCGTCGGGATGTACGACTTCCGGCTCAACGCGCCGTATAAGCTCTCCGGCGGACAGAAGCAGCGCATCGCGATCGCCGGCATCATCGCGATGGAGCCTGACTGCATCGTCCTCGACGAGCCGACGGCCATGCTCGATCCGCAGGGCCGCACCGAGGTGCTCGAGACGATCCACCGCCTCAACCGGGAAAAAGGCATCACCATCGTGCTCATTACGCATTATATGGACGAGGCCGTCCAGGCCGGGCGCGTGATTGTGATGGACGGCGGGCGCATTTTGCTGACGGGCAGCCCGCGCGAGGTCTTCTCGCAGGTCGAGCTTCTCAAGCAGCACCAGCTCGACGTGCCGCAGGCCACGGAGCTGACGCACCGCCTGCGCGGCATGGGCTTCCCGATGCCGTGTACGCTCACGGCGGAGGAGTGCGTCGAGGCGCTCGCGGCGTATCTGCCGCCGGTCAAATAAGCGGAGGAAACGGTTGCCATCCTACGAGCCGGACCGTCTCAGGCCGGCATCCTATGCGGGAATGACGCAGAAAGGGCAAAATGCTATGGCGGTTATCGAGTTAAAGAACCTGACCTATACCTACGGGGAGGGAACTCCCTTTCGCCGGACGGCGGTCGACAACGTCTCCCTCTCGATCGAGAAGGGAGAGCTGATCGGCGTCATCGGCCATACCGGATCGGGCAAGTCGACGCTCATCCAGACGCTCAACGGCCTTCTCCGGCCGACGTCCGGCCAGGTGCTCCTCAACGGGAAGGACATCTGGGCGGAGCCGAAGAAGATCCGCCAGGTGCGGTTCCAGGTCGGCATGGTGTTCCAGTACCCGGAATACCAGCTTTTTGAGGAGACGGTGATTAAGGACATCGCCTTCGGCCCCGGCAATATGGGACTCACGCCTGAGGAGACGCTGGAGCGCGCCAAAAAGGCCGCCGCCTTCGTCGGGCTCTCGGAGGATTTCTACGAGAAGAGCCCGTTCGAGCTCTCCGGCGGCGAGAAGCGCCGCGTCGCGATCGCGGGCGTCATCGCGATGGATCCGGACGTCCTCGTCCTCGACGAGCCGACGGCCGGCCTCGACCCGCGGGGCCGCGACGTCCTCCTCGCGCAGATCCTGAGCTATCACAAGGTGCGCGGCAACACGGTGCTGCTCGTCTCCCACAGCATGGAGGATGTGGCCCGCATCGCCGACCGCATCCTCGTCATGAATTCGTCGCACGCCGCCATGTTCGGCCCGACGCGCGAGGTCTTTGCGCGCGGCGAGGAGCTCGAGCGGATGGGGCTGCGCGTGCCGCAGATCACGAAGATTCTGGCGTCCCTGCGGGAGCGCGGCTGGCCTGTCGGCACGGCGCTGACGCTGGAGGAGGCTGTGCGGGAGCTCTACCCGCTGCTTGAGAAAGGGGGCGTGCGCGCATGATCCGCGATATTGCGCTTGGCCAGTACATTCCCGGCGATTCCGTCGTCCACCGCATGGACCCGCGCGTCAAGATTGTGCTCATCTTCCTCTTTATCGTCTTCCTCTTTGTGGCGCAGAATTTCGTCTCGCTCCTGCTGCTCGTCGTCTCGGTGGCCGTCACGATGCTGTTTTCCGGGATCTCGCTGCGCCATTATCTCCGGAGCGTCAAGGCGATTCTGTTCATCGTCCTGTTTACCTCCGTGCTCAACCTGTTCTACGGCGGCGGCGAGACGCTGCTCAAGGCGGGCTTTATGGAAATCAAGTCCGGCGGCGTGAGCAACGCGATTTTCATCGCCGTGCGCATTGTCAGCCTGATTCTTCTGAGCGCCGTGCTGACGTTCACCACGTCCCCGACGTCGCTCACGGATGCCATCGAGCGTTTGATGAAGCCGCTCAAGGTCTTCCATGTGAAGGTGCACGAGATCGCCATGATGATGACGATCGCGCTGCGCTTCGTCCCGACGCTCCTCGAGGAGACGGACAAGATCATGAGCGCCCAGAAGGCGCGCGGCGCCGATATGGAGAGCGGCGGCCTCGTCCAGCGGGCAAAGGCGCTGCTGCCGATCCTGATTCCGCTTTTCGTCTCCTCCTTCCGCCGCGCGTACGATCTCGCGATGGCGATGGAGTGCCGCTGCTACCACGGCGGCGAGGGCCGCACGAAGCTCAAGGTGCTCCGTGCCGGAAAGCGCGACGCCTTCGCGGCGGTGCTTGTCGTCCTCGTCTGCGCCGGCGTGATTGTGAGCAATATTTTCCTCCCCGGCGCGCTCAGCTGACGGAGCTTGCAGCGTCTTGCCCGGCCTGGGGCGGCTTTTCAGAAGAATTTAAGAATTTCTTCGTATTTTATTGATAAATTTCGGCGCTTCCCCGGATATAATGGAGACTGGGGCAGCCTGCCCGGCGGCGCGCCGGGAGAAAGGAGCCCTTCCATGAGAACGCTGCTGCTCGCCCTCGCCTACGACGGCGCGTGCTTTCACGGCTGGCAGGTGCAGAGGAACGCCGTGAGCGTTCAGCAGACCTTCCAGGACGCCGTCAAGCGCGTGCTCGGCGAGCGCCCCGACTGCAAGGGCTGCAGCCGCACCGACTCGGGCGTCCACGCCCGCTGCTTCTGCGTCAGCCTGCGCACGGAGCACAGGATTCCGTGCGAGCGGCTCCAGGCGGCGCTGAACCATTTTCTGCCGGAGAGCGTGTCCGTGCTCGGCGTCCGCGAGGCGCCGGAGGGCTTTCACGCGCGGTACGACTGCCTCGGCAAGGAATACGAATACGTCATCTGGAACGAGCGGGCGCGCAATCCGTTTCTTGCGTCCCGCGCGCTCCATTACTATTATTCGCTCGACCTCGGCCTGCTCAACGAGGCCGCGGCGCAGTTCCTCGGCACGCACGATTTCTCGTCGTTCTGCACGCTCGACGGGCGCGACAAGGGCGATCTCTCGCGCACCGTGACGCGCTCGTCGTGGCGGCGCGAGGGCGGCTGCGTGATCTATACCGTCGCCGCCGACGGCTTCCTGTACAATATGGTGCGGATTCTCGTCGGGACGCAGCTCTACGCGGCGCAGGGGAAGCTCTCGCCTGCGGAGCTGCCGGACATCCTTCTCGCGCGGGATCGCTCCCGCGCAGGCCCCACCGCCCCGCCGCAGGGGCTCTATCTCAACCGGGTCTTTTACCGCGGGCTCTCCTGCTCCGCGGAGGGCTTTCAGGAGGAATCCGATGAGTAGAAAAAAGGCCAAATATTACGCAGAGGACACCGGCGCGCCGGCGCGCCGACGCAAGCGCCGCAGAAGAAGAAGCGAAAAGCGGATCCCCTCGTGGGTGTACCGGATTGCGCTCATCCTGCTTGTCGCCGCGCTCGGCCTCGTGATTTATGTCAACCGCGATTCGCTGACGCCGGAGCGCATCAGCGCCTGGGTGCAGGAGCGCGTCGTCGGCGCCGGCGAGGGAGACGGCTATCCCTCGTCCATCGAGGGCAGCGAGGTGCACGAGGGCAACTTTCAGAGTGCGGGCGGCGATCTTGTCATGGTCAGCGACACCCATCTGACGGTGCTCAACTCAACGGCGGGCGAGGTGGTCAGCCGCCAGCACAGCCTGAGCTTTCCCGTCCTTCGCCTGGGAGGGGACCGGGCGCTCCTCTATAACCTCGGGGGCAAAGGCTACCAGCTCGACACGCGCGCCGAGACCATTCTGCGCGGCGATATGGAGCAGAATATTCTCGGCGGCGCCGTCGCGCAGAACGGGGCGTACGCCCTGCTGACGGAGAGCTCCGACTATTTCGGCGAGCTGCGGGTCTACACGCACGACGGGAAGGAGCAGTTTACCTACCGCTTCTCCTCGTGCTACCCGACCGCCGCGGCGCTGAGCCCCGACGCCTCGCAGGCGCTCGTCTGCGGCGTCTACGCCGAGGGCGGAGCCTTTGCCTCATCCCTCTACCTCATCGATCTCAACAGCGACGCCGGCGGCGCGCCCGCCGCGACGTTCCCCGAGACGACGCTCCTCGATGCCCTCTGGTACGCCGACGGCAGCGCCGCCGCCATCGGCGACGACACGGCGGCTCTTGTTTCCCCGGATGGGACAGTTACCAAATACAGCTATGACGGCTGGCGGCTGTGCGCCTACGGCGGCGAAAACGGCGTGACGGCCATTGCGCTGTCGTCTTATGCCGGCTCGGAGAGCGGGAAGCTCATTCTGCTCGACTCCTCCGGCCATGCCGTTTTCACGGCGCAGCTCGCCGCCGCGCCGGACGACGTCTCCGTCTACGGCAACACGGCGGCCGTTCTCGCGGGCGGGACGGTGACGGCTTACTCCATCGCGGACGGCGCGGCCTTTGCTTCCGCCGACGCCGGAGCGGACGCCGTGGCGCTGACGCTTGCAAACGAGAGCTCCGCCTACATTCTCGGCGTGTCCGAGGTGCGCATGGTCTCCCTCAACGGGTGACGGGCGCCCTTCCACGATATTTGCCGTCTGAGCGGCAGCAAACAAGGAGAGTTTTATGGGAATTTTGCTGGATCTTGCCCTTCTGGCCACCGTGGTCATTTCGCTTCTGCTCGGCGTCAGGAGCGGCGTCGTCCGCAGCCTTGTCGGCTTTGCGGGCGGGCTGTTCGCGATGGCGGCCTCCGCGATGCTCTCGGGCTTTGCCGCGGA
>CASFAA010000007.1 GCA_949292505.1 uncultured Oscillospiraceae bacterium | reverse complement strand
CGGCAGCCGTTGATGCAGGTATCGTACATACCGACATCCACGCTCGCGCAGCAGCCGCAGCCCTCCCGCTGGCCTCTGTCGGGCTTCCACCGCAGCGGCGCGCCGATGATATCGCGCACCCTTTCCGGATCAATGCACGCGGCTTTCTGAACGCCGACGCGCATAAGCTCCGGCGACTCGCAGCACGCACAGATGCGCAGCCCGTTTTTCCCGGCCTCCTGCGACGCAAACGAGGCAAACTCGAGCTGTTCCTCCAGTTTTGGGGCGGACAAGTCGCCGCCGCGCGTTCCCTTATAGCAGTCGAGAAAGCTTATTGTAACCTGATCTGTAACATCGGCCAGCTCCGCGCAGAGCGCGGAGAAGGTTTTTTTGTGCCAATCCATCGTATAATTGCGGGTAAAAAAGACCGGGTCATATCTCCACACGAGCCCCCGCCTCCCGAGGCGGGAGGCGATTCGCGCGGCGTCTCGAAGAATTTCCTTTTTATCGCGCAGGCCGGGCTCAATGTCCCTGCCGTAGCCGGTCAGCGTAAGCTGAAAATAATATGCAAAGCCGCGGCCATCGAGCTCGTCCAGATGCGCAAGCATCGGCCCGGGATCCTTGGTCCAGAACACAATCGCGTCGACTACATCGGGGGTGACAGGAATCCTGCTCACGCGGGAGGGATGATACGGACTCCTGCACAGAACATAACCGGCGCGCACACGTTCCATGAACCATGCGGGATAGCGGCTGGGAATATCGGTGCGGCGGGATACAGACAGAATCATGAACGGCCTCCCTGAATGACAGCTTTCCTCTCCGCCGCTTTGTTAATATGCGGCGCTGAGGGGGTTGAGCACGCCGTATTCCTTTTTGTCGGCGTCGTCAATATACCGGATCGCCTTGCCGGCGCCTAAAGCGACACAGTCCTCCGGCGCTTCTGCGAGGCGGATCGGCATTTTTGCCTTCCGGCTGAGCAACTGCGGAAAGCCGAAGATCCTTGACGAGCCGCCCGTCAGGACGCCGCCGTCTTCGTACACGTCGCCCACAAGCTCGGGAGGCGTGCGCTCGAGCAGATCCTGCAGCGCGCGGACGATCTGCATGGCAGGATCGATCATCGCCTCGAGCATCTCGTCGCTCGTGATGTCCGTCCACTGCGGCAGGCCCGTCATCGCGTTGCGGCCCTTGACGCGGTGCGTCAGCAGCTCGCGGCGCGGATAGACGCAGCCGATGGCAAGTTTGGCCTCCTCCGCCATCCGCTTGCCGATGATAAGGTTGTATTTGCGGCGAACGTATTTGACGATGCAGTCGTCAAATACGTCGCCCGCCGTCTTGATGGAGGTAGCGATGGAGATGCCGCTCAGGGAGAGCACCGCCATATCCGTCGTGCCGCCGCCGATGTCGATGACGAGCGATCCGTGCGGGGCGGAGATATCAATCCCCGCGCCAAGAGCCGCGGCGACGGGCTCTTCAATCAGGCAGATCTTGCGCACGCTCGACGAGCTGATGGAGTCGACGACGGCGCGCTTCTCCACCTCGGTAATCTCGCACGGGACGCTGACAACAACGCGCGGCATGAAGACCTTGCTCCCGCTGATGGATTTCAGATAATGCGTCACCATGTGACGGGCAAGATCGAAGTCGGAGATCACACCGTTCGACAGCGGCGTGACCACCGAAATGCGCTCCGACGTTCTCCCAATCATCGCGTACGCTTCCCGTCCGACGGCGACGACGTTCTCCGTATCCTGCTCGACGGCGACGACGGAGGGCTCTCGGAGCACAATCCCCTTCCCGTCCAAATATATTTTAATGGAGGAGGTTCCCAGATCGATTGCTATATCGGTTCCCAGCACTTTTCCACATCCTATCTTCCTTGCTCATATCGATCATTATACAGGACTTTCCCTGTTTCTTCATGAAGAAAATGTTACGGTTTTCCCGTTTTTTCGACGCCGGACGAACGCCGCAGCCTCTTCGACGCAAGGGCGGCACAGCAGCGCACCTCGAGGCCCGCTTCCCTTGCTGTTTTAACGCACTCGGCAAGCGTATTTCCGGTGGTGACGACGTCATCGATCAAGATCACCGCTCCGGGAATAGCATTCCCCTTTTTCACGCGATACACATTCCTCGCGTTGACCTGGCGGTCAGCTCTTTGCAGTTCGTGCTGGGCGCGGTTGTCGACCGTCTTTTCCAGGAGCTCCCGGCACGGAATCCCGAGCTCCCTCGCCGCCTCTCTCGCAAGGAGCAGCGCCTGATTATAGCCGCGCTCGCGCAGGCGGCGCTTCGACACCGGCACCGGGACAAGACAGGCGCCGCGCAGGTCGGCGTTTTGGCGAAGCGTCCCTGCAAGCACGCGGCCGAGAGCGGGCGCGTAGTCGCGCCTGCCGCGAAATTTAAATCGCAGAATCGCCTCGCGCACCTTGCCCTCGTAAAGGAAGGACGTCACGCACTGGCAGCTCCCAAAGCGCAGCGGCACCGGCAGCGGCCTGACCTCTCCCGGCGGAAGACCGGACTTCTCACAGGACTCGCACGGCTCCCCGCCGACGGAGATCCCGTCGCAGAAGGGGCAGCGCTCCGGGAAAAAGAGCGAAAGCAGCCCGCGAAGGAGGTCCCCGGCGCTCATTCGTTCATCCCCTCCCCGCGCAGGAAGCGGAGCAGGCCGGAATACCGGCGCGTGCGGCGGTTGTTCTCGACCATCGCCGCGAGCGCCTGCCGCGTTCCGGCAAGAATGAGCAGCTCCTTCGCGCGCGTAACCGCCGTATAGAGCAGGTTGCGGTAGCTCAGCTGCGACGGACCGGGAAACACGGGCATCACAACGGCGGGAAACTCGTTGCCCTGACTCTTATGCACCGTCATCGCGTACGCCAGCTCCAGCTCGGACGCCATGTCGAGCTCATAGAGCACAAGACGGTCGTCCATCTGCACGGTGAGCGTCGACGCCTTGCGGTCAATGCCGCAGAGGATCCCGAGATCGCCGTTGAAAACGCCCTCACCCGTCGTACCGTCAAATTTCGTCCAGCCGATGTGGTAATCATTCTTCACCTGCATGACCTTGTCGCCCTCGCGGAAGAGAACGCCGCGTATCGTAATCTCCTTTTTCCCCTTTTCCGGCGGATTCAGCGCCTCCTGGAGCTTGCGGTTGAGCTCCGCAATGCCGAGCTCGCCCTTTCTGCCGGGGGTCAGCACCTGAATATCCGTCATCGGGGAATAGCCGTAGCTGTTCGGGAGACGGCGGCGGCACAGATCCGCAATGAGGGCGGAGAGCTCCCCCGCGTCGGAGCACGGGAGAAAGAAAAAGTCGCTCGTATGGTTCGACAGCTCCGGCATCTCGCCCGCCACGATGCGGTGAGCGCTCGTGACGATGAGGCTCTGCATCGACTGGCGGAAAATCTCCGTCAGCTGGACGACAGGCACCTTCCCGCTGGCGATGAGGTCGCCGAGGACGTTGCCGGGCCCCACGCTCGGCAGCTGGTCGCAGTCGCCGACCATGATAAGGCGGCAGCCGAGCGGCAGCGCGCGGAGGACGGCGTCGAACAGCGGCACGTCCACCATGGAGAGCTCGTCCAGAATGAGCGCGTCGCAGTCGAGGAGGTTTTTCTCGTTCTTCGCGAAGGTCTGGCGGTCGTTTTCATCCCACTCCACCTGCAGGAGGCGGTGAATCGTCTTCGCCTCCTCGCCGGTGAGCTCGCTCATGCGCTTGGCGGCGCGGCCCGTCGGCGCGCCGAGGAGAACCTTCTCCCCCTGCGCCTTGAGAATCCGGATGATGGCGTTGAGCGTCGTCGTCTTGCCTGTGCCGGGGCCGCCGGTGAGAATCAGCAGGCCCTTGTTGAGCGCCTCGCGGATGGCCTCGCGCTGCCGCTCCGCGTACTGCATCCCCGTCTCCTCCTCGATCGACTCGATGTAGGCGTCCGCCCCCGCGATGGGCTGCGCCGGAAAGCGCAGCATCGTGAGAATGCGGCTGGCCGCGTACACCTCCGCGCGGAACAAGCGCGGCAGGAAGACGAACGGCCTGTCCTCAAGTTCCCTGCAGACGAGCGTGTCGTCTGCAATGAGCTCTGCAAGCGCTTCCTCGGTACACGATACGGGGACGCCGAGCATTCCCGCCGCCGCAGCCGTGACCTTGTCGGCGGGAATGCAGGTATGTCCGTTGTTCAGGTTGTGGCGGAGCACATACTCCACGCCTGCGCGGACGCGCCAGGCGTCGTCCTGCGGCCTCTCGAGCGCGGCCGCAATCTCGTCGGCCCTCTCGAACGGGACGCCGATCTCCTCCTCACAGATGGAATACGGGTTTTCCCGGACGAGGTCGGTACACGACGGCCCCATCACCTTCCAGACGCGCAGCGCTTCCTCCGGCGACAGGCCGTATCCGCACAGGAGCTCCATCGCGTCCCGGACGCCGTGCGCCTGGCGGAACTCCTCCCCGATTTTCAGCGCCTTCGCCTTCGTGATGCCCTTGATGGCGCTCAGCCGTTCCGGCTCCTCCTCGAGCACCTTGAGCGTGTTGTCGCCGAACGTCTCCACGATCTTCACCGCAGTGGCGGGGCCGATACCCCGGACGGCGCCGGAGGACAGATATTTGAGCATCGCAGAGGCCGTCTCCGGACGATACCGCTCGAACGCCTCCGCCTTAAACTGCACGCCGAAGGTGGGGTGCTTCGTCCACTTCCCCATTACATGGAGGATTTCCCCGACGTTTACCCACGGCAGAGTCCCGACGACCGTCACGAGCTCCTGCCCGTTGTTTATCTCCAGAATGGAATATCCGTTTTTTTCGTTTCGGAAAACGACATCCTCCACGCTTCCCGACATTTCCAACAGCTGGTCCTCGTTCATGCTTCCCCCACCGCATCCGCGTTTGTCCGGGCTGCCCCGGCTGGGGCCTGTTCGGATATGATATCCTCCTAGCAGGCCCTTCCTGCCGCTGCCTATCCGTTCAAGCCCGCGGCATTCCACTATCCAGTATAATACATTCCTTAGGGATTTGCAAACGAAGCGTCCTCTTTTTTCCGGGCGGCGCAGATCTCGATGATGCCGTACTGCTCCGCCATCCGCTCGCAGATCTCCCGCGTCTCCTCGTCCATCCCGCAATCCAGGCAGAGAATCTGCTTCTCGTCCCGTCCGCCCATCCACTTGAGCTTCTGCACAGCGGAGCGAAGGACGAGCTCCGCTTCCTCCTCGTGACCGCGGAAGACGAAGAGGAAGCAAAGCTTTCCGGTCTTTTTCGTCCGCAGGAGAGCGCGCAGGAGAATGCGGATCATTTCCACCGTGCCGAGAATCAGCAGAAACGCAAGGACGAGCTTTCCAAGTACGACCAGCATAAAAAATCACCTCGCTGTCAGAGTATGACGGCGAGGCGATTTCTGTTCAGGCTGTCTGGTTCGTCAGGCGAGCGCCGCTTTGAGCGCGTCGGTGCGATCCGTGCGCTCCCACGCGACGCCGAGATCCTCGCGGCCCATGTGGCCGTATGCAGCGAGACGGCGGTAGATCGGGCGGCGCAGGTCGAGCGTCCTGATGATGGCGGCGGGACGCAGGTCGAAGACCTTCTTCACCGCCTCCGCGAGCTGCTCGTTCGTGTAGTCGGACGTACCGAACGCGTCCACCATGACGGAAACGGGATGCGCCATGCCGATCGCGTACGCGAGCTGCACCTCGCACTTTTTCGCGAGGCCCGCCGCGACAATGTTCTTCGCGACATAGCGGGCGGCGTAAGCGGCGGAGCGGTCGACCTTCGTCGGATCCTTGCCGGAGAACGCGCCGCCGCCGTGACGGCCGTAACCGCCGTAGGTGTCGACGATGATCTTGCGGCCCGTCAGGCCGCTGTCGCCGACAGGCCCGCCGATGACGAACCGGCCCGTCGGGTTAACAAAGAACTTCGTCTCGCTGTCGAGGAGATTTGCCGGAATCACCGGGCGTACAATATGCTCTACAATGTCGCGGCGGATCTGCTCGAGCGAGACCTCCGGATTGTGCTGCGTGGAGACGACGACAGTGTCGACGCGAGCGGGCTTGCCGTCGACGTACTCGACCGTCACCTGCGTTTTCCCATCAGGACGCAGATAGTAGAGCTCGCCGCTCTTACGCACGTCGGCAAGCTTCTTCGCCAGCTTGTGCGACAGAGAAATCGCGAGCGGCATAAGCTCCGGCGTCTCGTCGCAGGCGAAGCCGAACATCATGCCCTGGTCGCCGGCGCCCGTGCGGTCGTCCTCGTCCGCCGCGCCGTTCTGCGCCTCGTAGGACTCGTTGACGCCCATCGCGATGTCAGGGGACTGCATATCGATCGAGGTCAGCACGCCGCACGTCTCGCCGTTGAAGCCGAACGCCGGATTGTCGTAGCCGATCCCGCAGACTACGTCGCGGACAATCGCCGGAATATCCACATAACACTCGGTGGAGATCTCTCCCATCACATGGACGATGCCGGTAGTGGCCGTCACCTCACACGCAACATGCGCCTGCGGATCCTTTTCCAGAATCGCGTCGAGCACCGCGTCCGAGATCTGGTCGCAGATTTTGTCGGGATGTCCCTCGGTGACAGACTCCGAGGTGAATAAGAATTTTTCCATGAATGACCCTGCCTTTCTTCGTTTCGACGGGTGACCCCGTCAGGCTCAGCCCCTTTGCCGCTTTCGCAGCCATGCGGAAACATCAGAAATAGAAAAAGCCGCCCGGGTGTTCCGAACGGCTTTCTGAAACCTCATCTTTCGGTTACCCGCAGGAATTAGCACCTTGCATAATGCAGGTTGCCGGACATCATAGGGCCTGTTCCCTCCGTCACTCTTGATAAGGGGCTATTCAATTTTCAACGCGCTATATTATAGCATAGGCTCAGCGGAAATGATATGAACAATTTGTAAATTTTCAGTGCTTGCCCTTAAGCAGCGGAGACAGGCGCTTATAAAGCAGAAAGGCAAGCACGGCGTCAAGCAGACCCTTGCAGAACGTCAGCGGCACATTGAAGACAAGAATGCCCTTCCAGATCTCATTCGCCCACGGCACGAGGACAGAATACATATCGACGATCGCCTGCTCGGGCATAATCAGCAGGTACGCCGGATAGACGACGAACAGGTTCACGAAGAAGCTGCAGACCGTCATCACAACCACGCCTGCCGCCATGCCGATGAGCGCCGTCTTTCTTGTCTGCTTTCTGCGGTACAGGATGCCTGCGGGAAGGACATACAGAGCGCCGAGCAGGAAGTTGCACAGCTCGCCGACGCCGCCCGTCGTGGTAGCGGGAAGGTTGAACAGATTCTTGATGAGGCAGACGGCGACGCCGTACGCCGGCCCGAGCGCGAAGGACGCCAGCAGCGCCGGAAGCTCGGAAAAGTCAACCTTAAGGTAGGACGGCAGGATCGGCAGACCGAAGCTGATGAACATCAGGACAGTTGCCATCGCGCTCATCAGGGCGCAGACAGCGATCTTGCGAACGCTCACGGAGCGCTCGGCTGCGGGAGATTTTACAGCAGAGTTGTTTGTCATGTGTCATTCCTCCTAATCGTAATTTGCAGTCTTACACCGCGGCGGCTCAGGAGGAGAAAAAAGCGCCCCTTTGCCAGAAAACGGCAAAGGGGCGCGCGAAATGACCTTCTGATATCCGCTTCTTTCATCCGGACTGTACCGTTGGCTCTGGATTCGCACCAGAATCGGCTTACGCTCGCGGGCTTATCGGCTTTCGCCGCATCACCGCCAGTGGGGAATTGCACCCCGCCCCGAAGACAGCTATTCAAATGACGGTATCATCATAGCACCTGACGCAGGATTTGTCAACTGTCCCTGCAGGTTTTCCTCAAGTTGGACGTTCACGGCGCAGGGAGAATATCGACAATGACAACCTCCGGAGGATTGCAGAAGCGCGGCAGCTTCCGCGCGAGACCGCGGCTCACCACCATGGCCGTCCCCTCCCGGAGATAAAAGCCTCCCGCGTACTGCGGGAAAATGCCCTGGCTCGGCGCGAGAAGGCCGTTGACGAAGGGCGGAATCCGCACCTGCCCGCCGTGCACATGGCCGGCGAGAACAAGGTCAAAGCCGCACGAGGCGTAGAGCTGCATCCGCTCCGGGCGATGCGTCAGCAAAACCGTAAAGCGGCCCGACGCCTTTCTCTCCTCCGCGCAGCGGAAGAGCTGGCAGAGCCACGGCACGCCGTCTGTCAGGAGCTCCGCCTCGGGATCGTCGACGCCGCAGACGGAGATAGCCTCCTCTCCGTGGCGGAGAACGGCGGTGTCTCCCGAGAGCACGATTCCTCCTCTCGCGGCAACCAGCCTTTTGACCGCCTTCTCGCGTCCGCGCGTCACTTCATGGTTTCCGCTGACGTAGAAGACGGGAAAGCGGCCCTCCAGCGCGCGCAGCAGCTCGTCAAGATTTTGGAGGCTGCCGGTATCGGGGGCCATGTCGCCCGCGAGGAGGACAGCGTCGGGCTTCTGGCGCAGCAGGACGCGCAGCAGCTCCGTCTGTCCTGCGCCGTACCGGGCGCTGTGCAGGTCCGCCAGCAGCGCAAGGCGGAAGGGTGCAGCCGTTTTCCTCGTCAGGACGCGGTACCGCCGCACCCGCAGGCCGGGCCAAAACAGCGCGGCTCCCACCGCGGCGGCGGCAAGCCCTTTTTTCATCATTGCTGAGCAGTCACGCATTACTTTCATCCCCTGATCCAAGAAGAATAAGCGCTGCCGCCGTCTGCTCACAGGCGCGGCGCGAGGAACACTTTTTCTTATGGTAGCACACTCTCCGAAAAAAGGAAAGACCCAACCTCGAGGAGGCGCGGCTTCCGCAAAACGTCCAGCCGGTCATGCCATTTTTCGTTCCGCGCCGCTCATCCGCCTCTGCTTGACACTGCTCTCCCCTATTGGTATACTGAAATCAGAATCACGTTTAATCTGCACAAAAAATTATTTCTTGCCAGGCATAAATTAACCAGCCCAAACAATACTTTTGCATACTTATCCATACTCATCAAGCATCACAGGGCGAAGTCTTTCAAGCTCCAAAACGAAGAATGAGACAGATTCAAGAAAGGGGTTCCCGCATGAAGAAGCACCTTCCGCGCATTCACCGCACGGCTTTTTCACCGCACCGAATCGTGATTGCCGCTCTCGTTCTCTGTCTGGCAGCGGCAATCTGCCTGATTCTCACGCGTCCCTGGACGCAAACGGTCCCGTCGCTCGAACGATGCCGGGAAAACTACTCTCAGGAGCAGGCAATACAAGACGGTCTCGTTGTGGTGGAGGATGACGTCCTGCTCTCCGGAGAAAAGGCGTGGACGGACTTCTTCCAAAAGTCAAAGCAGGGGGAAAACGCCGCCATCCTCGTCTATCAGTCCTTCCCGGAGGAGGAAAACGCCGATACCGTCAAAGAGCTGCGCTTTGACGGAGCCGTCTACACGCTTCGATACTATGACAGGAACAGCGCGGGAGATCATACTCTGACGCAAAGAGACTATCCCTATTGCACTCGAAGCTTCTATACGGTTGACGACATTCCCCGCGAATACTACATTTTGGCCTGCGAGCCGGATGTCGAAGCCTATTCCTGCCTCTCCTCCCCGCCGCAGCAGGATTTCGATTCAGGGGAGCTGCATTTCTTTCTCACCCGAGCCGTCAATATGGACTATACCGCAAAAGCATTCTATGACGTGGCCTTTACAGATATTGACGCAGATGGAATCGAAGAAAAATGCTGCCTTGGCCGGGGAAGCACTTCGGGCGTATTTACATTCACAGTTTCCATTTACGAGGAAGGCTGCGACATTCCTGAGGCGAGCTGGACTTATATGACAGATTTTTTCTATCTGAGCTTTTTCCGAACGGAGGACGGAGTCCTCCAGGTGCAGGGAATCACGCAGCCCTCTCCCGGAAGATATGAGGAAACACACCGGTTTGATATGGAGCTGCAGGACGGGAGCCTGCGCCTCGTGGAGGAAACTGCCGTCATCTCCCCTCTTTCTTCCGCGGACGAATGAGCTGAAAAGTCCTGCCGATGACACGGGTTAAGCTGTGTCATCGCCGTTCCTTGAGGCTCCTGATCGTAAGACAGCCGTGACGCTCGTCCCACGCAGTAACAGAACAGAAAAAGGCCCCGTCCTTTCGGACGGGGCCTTCTTAAAAGACGAAATTACTCGTTGATGCCGATAACAACACCGGAACCGACGGTACGGCCGCCCTCGCGGATAGCGAAGCGGAGGCCCTCCTCGATAGCGATGGGGGTGATCAGCTCGACGTCCATCTCGACGTTATCGCCAGGCATGCACATCTCGGTGCCCTCGGGCAGGGAGATGACGCCGGTAACGTCGGTCGTTCTGAAATAGAACTGAGGACGATAGTTGTTAAAGAACGGGGTATGACGGCCGCCCTCGTCCTTGGTCAGGACGTAAACCTGGCCGCGGAACTTGGTGTGCGGATGAATGGTGCCGGGCTTGCAGAGAACCTGGCCGCGCTCGATCTCGTTTCTCTGAACGCCGCGGAGCAGAACACCGACGTTGTCGCCAGCCTCAGCGAAGTCCAGCGTCTTGCGGAACATCTCAAGGCCGGTGATGACGGACTTTCTGCGCTCCTCGGTGAGGCCGATGATCTCGACTTCCTCGCCGACCTTCGCCATGCCGCGCTCCACACGACCGGTGGCAACGGTGCCGCGGCCGGTAATCGTGAAGACGTCCTCAACAGGCATCAGGAAGGGCAGGTCAGACTTGCGCTCCGGGGTCGGGATATAGCTGTCAACAGCGTCCATCAGCTCATGGATGCAGGCATACTCAGGAGCATTCGGATCGGTGGAGGTGGACTCGAGAACCTTCAGGCCGGAACCACGAATGATCGGGGTGTCGTCGCCCGGGAACTCGTACTCGCTCAGGAGGTCACGAATCTCCATCTCGACGAGGTCGAGGAGCTCTTCGTCGTCAACCTGGTCAACCTTGTTCATGAACACGACAATGTACGGCACGCCGACCTGACGGGCGAGCAGGATGTGCTCACGGGTCTGGGGCATCGGGCCGTCAGCCGCGGAAACAACCAGGATAGCGCCGTCCATCTGAGCAGCACCGGTGATCATGTTCTTGACATAGTCAGCATGGCCGGGGCAGTCAACATGGGCATAGTGGCGGGTCTTGGTGTGATACTCAACGTGAGCGGTGTTGATGGTGATGCCGCGCTCTCTCTCCTCAGGAGCCTTATCGATGTTGGCGTAGTCCGTGAACTCAGCCTCGCCCTCGAGAGCCAGCACCTTCGTGATAGCAGCGGTCAGCGTGGTCTTGCCATGGTCAACGTGACCAATGGTGCCAATGTTTACATGGGGAAGGGATCTGTCAAACTTTTCCTTGGCCATTGGAATTTCCTCCTTTTTATCCAACGAAATAATAAACTGCAACCTGAACTGTACTTTTCATTCTAGCAAAAAGATGCGTAAAAATCAAGCATAATCCAGCATTATTTTGGAAGTTATTCGCTCTTCTTTCCGCGCTCGGAAATGATGTTGTCAGAGACGAACTTCGGAACCTCAGCATAGTGATCGGGCTCCATGGTATACTGACCGCGGCCCTGCGTCTTGGAACGCATATCGGTCGCGTAGCCGAACATCTCGGACAGCGGAACCATGGCGTTGATCTGCTGGGCGCCGGAAACAGCTTCCATGCCGGAGATCAGGCCGCGGCGGGAGTTCAGGTCGCCGATAACGTCGCCCATATACTCCTCAGGAACGGTAACAACGACCTTCATGATAGGCTCGAGAATGACAGGATCGGCCTTGCGGGCGGCCTCCTTGAAGGCCATCGAGCCGGCGATCTTAAAGGCCATTTCCGAGGAGTCAACCTCGTGATACGAACCGTCGTAAAGCGTAACCTTGACGTCCACCACGTTGTAACCCGCGAGCACACCCGACTGCATAGCCGACTGGAAGCCCTGATTACAAGGCTCGATATATTCCTTCGGGATCGCGCCACCGACGACCTTGTTGATGAACTCATAGCCCTTGCCGGGTTCATTGGGTTCAAAGATAGCCTTGACGTGACCGTACTGACCTTTACCACCCGACTGACGAGCGTATTTGTGCTCGTGGTCGACCTTTTTGCGAATGGTCTCTTTGTAAGCGACCTGCGGCTTGCCGACGTTAGCCTCGACCTTGAATTCACGTAGCAGACGGTCTACGATGATCTCGAGGTGCAATTCACCCATTCCGGCGATGATGGTCTGACCGGTTTCGTCGTCGGTGTAGGTTCTGAACGTCGGGTCTTCCTCGGCAAGCTTTGCGAGCGCAATGCCCATCTTTTCCTGACCTGCCTTGGTCTTGGGTTCGATAGCTACACGGATAACCGGCTCCGGGAATTCCATCGATTCGAGGATGATAGGATGCTCCTCGTCGCAGAAAGTGTCGCCGGTCGTGGTGTTCTTGATGCCGATGACCGCGGCGATATCGCCCGAATAGCAGCAGTCGATGTCTTTACGGTCGTTGGAGTGCATCTGGAGTATGCGTCCGAAGCGCTCCTTGGCGTTCTTGGTGGAATTGTATACGGTGGAGCCCGCGGTGACTGTGCCCGAATATACGCGGAAGTAGCAGAGCTTTCCGACGAACGGGTCGGTCATGATCTTGAACGCGAGAGCGGAGAAAGGCTCGCTGTCGCTGGACGGACGCTCGTCCTCCTCGCCGGTCTCGGGATTGATACCCTTGATCGGGGGAATATCGGTAGGAGCGGGCATATAGTCGACGATAGCGTCGAGCAGCTTCTGCACGCCCTTGTTTCTGTAGGATGTTCCGCAGACGACCGGAACGATCTTGTTGTCGATACAAGCCTTGCGGAGCGCGGCTTTCAGCTCGGGAACAGTGATTTCCTCACCGTCGCAGTAGCGTAAGAAGAGCTCCTCGTCGGTCTCACAGATAGCTTCGACCATCTTGGTGCGGTACTCCTCCGCCTTTTCGCGCATATCCTCGGGGATGTCCTCGACGCGCATATCCTTGCCGAGCTCATCGTAGTATACGTCAGCCTTCATCTCCATTAAGTCGATGATGCCGCGGAAGGTATCCTCGGCTCCGATAGGCAGCTGAATCGGCACGGCGTTTGCTTTGAGGCGCTCGTGGATCATGCTGACGACTCTGTAGAAGTTCGCGCCCATGATATCCATCTTGTTGACATATGCCATGCGCGGAACCTTATACTTGTCGGCCTGACGCCAAACGGTTTCGGACTGGGGCTCGACGCCGCCCTTTGCGCAGAAAACAGTTACCGAACCGTCGAGTACTCGCAGCGAGCGCTCGACTTCAACGGTAAAGTCAACGTGACCGGGGGTATCGATTATATTTATACGATTGCCGTTCCAATGGCAGGTGGTAGCAGCGGAGGTGATGGTTAT
>CASFAA010000006.1 GCA_949292505.1 uncultured Oscillospiraceae bacterium | reverse complement strand
TTCTGGACCACATCGTTGTGAAGAAGAACAGCAGAAAGGAAACGCTGCATCTTGAAATTCACCTGAAGTTTGGCTCCCCCTACAGCGGAATCCTCGAGCGGGAAAAAGGATCATTTTGCTTTACTCCTTCTTGATGATATGCGCCACAAGCCGCAGGTTGTGCTCGACGAGCTCCGATCGCGCGGATGGATCGCCGCGGCGCAGACGGTCGAGGCAGTCCCGCTCCTCGGCGGGGGTGAGAGGGCGAGGGAAGGAGCCTGCGCCCGCGACGTGCAGGATCAGAAAGAAAAAGCCCGAGAGCGCGCAGGAGAGAAGAGCGGTCAGCATAGACAGTACCTCCGGCAGATATTCGGGCGCAGCCCGGTGATACGGCTATCCTATGCGGAACCCGGCTTGTTTGTTGCACGTCCCTCTGATGAAACAGCATTGCCCCGCCATGTATCCACTCAAATCCCCACCGCAAAAGGACCTCCGGAGCGCCAGCTCCGGAGGTCCTTTTCATGCCTGTAAAGGGAAATCTCTATTCACCAATTTACATTTTCAGCGTTTTTCTCGTTTTCCCTTCCCGCGTTTTTCCCATGAGAACGCGCTTTATTCGTATTTTCTTCCTCTTGTAATGGCACTGGACTTTACAGTAATTGACGTGGTTTCCCGCGCCGCGTATCAGGCTTCTCCGATGGGGAATTCGCCCGTCCGCCCGTCAGGATATGACACCAAGCTCCTGCAGGAATTGGAATGTGTTCGGGAACGAGTCCTTGGAAATCGGATAGGAGGTTCCGGTCAGATACACGGGGCTATCCGGTAGGGAGAGCGTTTCCGCGAGGGCGCTGCCCTCCTCGATGGAGACGGGCAGGGAATTGGAGCCCTCGTGCGTGAGGCTCAGCTCCGCGGCGTAGTCTCCCCAGGAGGGATTGAGCGCGTTCCCGGAGAGGTAGTCGTTTTGAAGCGCTTCCAGAAGCTCCGCGCGCTGCGCGGCGTCGAGGGGGAGAGACTCGTAATTCTTGCCTTCTTCCGTCATGTTGTACAGGGAAATGGAGTCGAAGCTGTCCTGTGAGAGGAGGAAGCAGTCAATTTTGTTCTCGAGAATCTCCTGCTGGCAGGAGAGTTCCTCCAGCTTCTCGCTGAATCCGGCGGGGAAACCGCTGCTGCAGAAGCGGCGCTGGAGGACGGTGCCGTCCTTGAGTGTATAGCGCACCTCAAAGCGGCTTCCCTCCGACATCGGATAGAACGGGCCCATCGCGAGATACCGGTCGATGATGTCCTGGTGCAGCGCGATCACCTGCTCGATGTTCTCCGACTCCGCGGCCATGGACTCCAAAGAGGCGATATAGAAGCGAAGACCGTTCTCATCCTCGGTAAACAGCGCGGCCGTGTGATCCGTGCCGTAGCTCGTCGTGAAGGTGACATATTTCACGTCGTCCACCGCCGGAATCCGGGTCGTGTAGCCGAAGCAGCCCGTCGAGCAGACGAGTGTGAAGACGATGAACAGAGCGACGACCACGGCGTACGCGCGCATCGTCTTCCAGATCCCCTTCACGCCGCGGCGGTAAACCGTCTCGATTGCGAGGTGCGCAAGCAGAGCGCCGAGCAGCGCGCTGATGAGGAAGGGGAAGGACGGATAGATGCTGTAGACGAGCAGGCCGAGCAGCATCCCGAAGCTG
Organism: uncultured Oscillospiraceae bacterium; assembly: GCA_949292505.1. Lineage (GTDB taxonomy): Bacteria > Bacillota > Clostridia > Oscillospirales > Acutalibacteraceae > Caccousia. The sequence goes on along the minus strand of CASFAA010000006.1, from coordinate 9,919 downwards.
GCAGAGATGAGGAAACGAATCAGGACGCGCGGGATCGGGAACGCGAACGCGTTTTCCGCCGCTTCGCTCGGACGCTTCCGGTAGAGAAATACGGCAGCGATGAGGAGCGCGGCGGCGTAGAACAGCCACCACAGCTGCACAGGAGCCGTCAGCTCGTTGCGCAGGGCCATCGCGCCGAGAAATGGATTCATCCCCCGGTAGAGAGCATAGGGGACGCTGTCTCCCGCATAACCGGGCAGCGCCTTCCCGACGTACTCCGTGGAGAGCAGGACGAGCAGCGGCAGGCCGCCGCAGAAGGCGATGGTGCTCACGGCGGCGTCGAAGACGGTTCCGCAGCAGACGAGGAAGAAGATCATCAGTGCGATGAGGGCGAGCGTATCAAGCAGGAAAAAGAGCGCCCGCGCCCAGATGGTGGCCGCGTCCACCGATACGCCGAAAATCAGAAGCACAAGAAAGCAGACGAGCAGCGCCGCCAGAAACGGCGCGGCCAGCGACGTGATCTCCGCGGCAAGCCGTCCAAGCAGGAGATTTTCCCGGCGCACGGGCAGGGAGTGGTAGAGATCCACGCTCCGTTTATCGTGCAGATAGCGGAACAGCGTGACGGTAAAAATCAGGGCGAACAGCCACAAAAGCGGCAGCACGAAGAAGATCATGCTTGCCATCATGAAGGAGTCGGCCTGGCTCGAGAGGTGATAGCTGAGCTCCACGCCGACGCCGTAAAAGAGATACTGCGATCTTGCCTGCGCCAGGGTGAAGATCAGAAGCAGCGGAAGGGCGACGGCCAGAATCGCCGTATACAGGATTGTCACACCGCGGATCTGCCGCAGCGCCGTCCGGTACGACTGCAGGAATCCACCCGGCTTAGGAGAGAATGTTGTCGATGTCATATCCGGCAGCCTCCATTTCACTGATAAATACCTCCTCGAGCGTCAGCGGGAGCAGCTCAGAGAAGGCAGGGTTGAGCTCGCGCAGCTTCGCGAGGATCTCCTCCTGCGTGCCGCGGGCGACGAAGTCGACGAGAGAACCCTGCGTGCGCATTGTGACGAGATCGAAACGGTCGAAGGCCGCGCGCTCCGGCATCGGGCGGAATACGGCCTGCACGCGGCTGATCCCGAGCTTGAGCGCGTCGAGCTCGCGATCGAAGATGACGCCGCCCTTGTGGAACAGGCCGACATGGTCGCAGATGTCCTCGAGCTCGCGCAGGTTGTGCGAGGCGATGACGACCGTCATGCCGCGGTCCGCGACTTCGCCGGAGAGGATGCGCTTGAGCAGCTGGCGCATCACCGGGTCGAGACCGTCAAAGATCTCGTCGAGCAGCAGATGCGTCGGTCTCGCGCCGAGCGCGCAGAGAATGGCCGCCTGCCGCTGCATCCCCTTCGACATATTGAGGATTCGCTGCTTCGTATCCAGCGGGAAACAGGAGCACAGATACGAGAAGCGCTCCTTGTCCCAGTGGGGATAGGTGTGGGAAAACAGATCGGCCATGTCGAGAAGCGTGGCCGTGCGCGGGAAGAACGGATAGTCCGAGATGAAGCAGACGTTTTCCTTCACCGCGAGATTTTCAAACGGCTCGCCGCCGTCGATGAGGATTTGACCCGCGTCGGGGCGATAGACGCCCGAGGCTGTGCGCAGAAAGGTTGATTTTCCCGCGCCGTTGCTGCCGACGAGACCGAAAATGGAGCCGCTCTCCACCTGAAAGCTGATGTTGTCGAGCGCAGTGACGGCTCCGAAACGTTTGGTCAGTCCCTTGACGTCAATCATTTCGCTTCGCCTCCTGTCAGGGTTTGTTCCACGAGGGAACGGATTTCCTCCGGGCTGACGGCGCTGTCGAGCGCGCCGCGCACCGCCTGCCGGAGCGCCTGCTCCGCCTCGCGCTTTTTTTTGGCCGCCTCCCCGCCAAGGTCGCAGAGGAACGAGCCCTTGCCCGGGACGGAGCAGATATATCCGTCATGCTCGAGCAGCTGGTATGCCTTCTGCACCGTGTTCGGGTTGACGCCAAGCTCCTGCGCGAGCGCCCGCACCGAGGGGAGCTGCTCGCCGGGAAGCATCGCGCCGAGCGCGGAAAGACGCAGGATGCTCTGGTAGAGCTGTTCGTAGATGGGGACTCTGCTCTTCATGTCGAGAAGAATCACAGCCCTGCCTCCTTTCCGCCTTGCTTTACTGTACTGCGTGTACTCGTCTGTACTATTTTAATTAGTACAGCTAGAGCATACCATCCCCCGTGCCTCTTGTCAAGAGGGGAGGGATGAATTTATTGTGAACAGAGGGGCGGAAGCAGCTCGCTCTTGACGGAAATCTGGTGCAGCAGGAAAAAGAGAAGAAAATAGACGAGCAGCCACAGGCTCTGCGCGGCGATCGATGCGTAGAGCGCCGCGAGCATGAGCAGAGGATGCACTCTTACCAGCGAGGACATGAGCTTCGGCTCCGCAATCTGCCGCACGGCGCAGATGAGCAGCCAGCCTGCCGCGAGCGCCGCCGCGGCCGGCCAGTTCCCGGAGAACAGGGAGACGAGCGCGGCGGGCAGATATACGAGCCCCGGCCCCAGGATGGGCAGCACGTCCGCGAGGCCGGCGAGGAGGCTGAGCAACAGGGGATAGGGATGACCGAGGAGGAGCAGCAGCGCAAGCGTCTCGGCGAAGGTCAGGGCGCACAGCAGAAGGTAGGAGAGCGCGTACCGCCCCGCGAGGGACGCGCCGTGCCGGTACGCCTCGCGCAGCCGCGACGCGCCGCTCTCGCTCAGCAGCGAGAGCCCCCTGTTCCGCAGAGCGTCCATGTCGCGGGAAAAGAAGTACGTCGCCGTCACAAGGACGACGAGCATCGTCAGCACGGCGGGCAGAGAGGTCAGAAACGAGAGCGCCCCGCCGACCACCGCGCTGAGCACGCCCGCGCCCGACTGCAGCAGGGAGAGGAGCTGCCGCTCGTTCTGCGCGAGCAGCGACGCGTCCGGCGGGAAGCCGCCGAGCCGTTCGAGCCATGCGTGCAGCGGCGCGGAGAGCGAGCCGAAGTCGATGGACGGCAGCCGCGAGAGCAGGGCGCTGAGCTCCGACGCGAGCCAGAATACGAAAAGCGAGAGCAGCGAAAGGAGGGAAAGGTACCCCGCCGCCGTCGCGCACGCCGCCGCCGCACCGGGGCGAAGGCGCAGGCGCGTTTCCAGCGCGCGCCGGAGCGGCCGGAGCAGCAGTGCGAGGAGAAATCCCGCGAGAAATGGGAGCAGGAACGGCAGCGCCGCCCGGAACAGCAGAAAGGCGGCGGTGTACCCCGCCCAGAAAACGGCGTGCGGCCAGAGCCGCCGCAGCACGCCGCGCTGGAGCATCACAATCCCTCCTCTGAGATGGTTTCTCCATATAAATATGCGCCGCTTTCGCGTTTATCCTGTCAAAAAACTTCCCTCTTTACTTTATCGTGATAATGTGCTACAATAACACTCGCGCCCCGTGAAGGACCACATGGCGCAGAACTTCAGAAAGATCGCGCGCAGCGCGGGAGGAAGGAAGAGTAAGATGAAAAAGATGGCAGCACTTCTGCTTGCAGCCCTGATGGCGTTCTCGGCGGTTTCGTGCAATCAGAGCGCGGACACCGGGACGGATGATTCCTGGGAGAAGATTCAGGAGAAGGGCGAGATTGTCCTCGGCATGGACGACGCGTTCCCGCCGATGGGCTACACCGACACGACGACCGGCGAGATCATCGGCTTCGACGTCGACGTCGCGAAGGAGGTCTTCAGCCGCCTCGGCGTGGAGCTCAAGCTTCAGCCGATTGAGTGGAACAGCAAGGAGATGGAGCTCGACGGCGGCAACGTCGATATGCTCTGGAACGGCTACAGCTACACGGAAGACCGCGCCGAGAAGCAGACGCTCAGCGACGCGTACATGAAGAATAACCAGGTCATCCTCGTCAAGGCGGATTCCTCCTACCAGAGCTTCGCCGACCTGGCGGGAAAGAGCCTCGGCGTGCAGTCCGACTCCTCCGCGGAGGACGCGCTCGAGAGCGACGAGGCCAAGGAGTTCCGCGAGTCCCTCGGCGAGATCGTCCCGATCGACGATTACAGCAAGGCGATTCTGGAGATTGAGAACGGCCTGATCGAGGCCATCGCGATCGACGAGGTCGTCGCGCGCTTCTACCTGACGAACGATCCCGGCGCGTACCGCATCATCGAGAAGGAGGACGGCACCGTCGAGTCCCTCGCGGTCGAGGATTACGTCATCGGCTTCCGCAAGGGCGATCAGGCGCTGTGCGACAAGGTCAACGAGACGCTCAAGGAGATGAAGGCGGACGGCACGCTCGGCGCGATCTCCGAGAAGTGGTTCGGCGAGGACGTCACGACGATCGAGGCGTAAAAACAAATAACTTTGGAAACCTGCCTGCGGCGCTGCCGGGGCAGGTTTCTTTTTTCTTTTCCCGTTTATCAAAATGAATCGAAAAAAGATTACTATTGTAAAGCCGCGCCGTTTTCTGTATAATAAGAAAAGCGACTGCGCGCCGGAAGGCGCAGACTAAACGCCCCGTTCGCTGAACGGCGCGATCATCAGAGGAGTGGATAATTTTGGATCCCGAGTTCCTGTCGAGCCTGACGACGCTCCTGAAGGAGATGGGCGAGGCGAGCCTGAGCACGCTGCTGATTTTTTTCCTGACGCTGCTGTTCTCGCTTCCGCTCGGCCTTCTCGTTTCCTTCGGACGCAGAAGCAGGCATAAAATCATCAGCGTCCCGGTGCGGTTTTACATCCTGATCATGCGCGGCACGCCGCTCATGCTTCAGCTGTTCTTCATCTTCTACGGCCTCAAGCCGCTGTTCGGCATCCAGCCGCAGCGGATGCAGGCGGCAATCATCGCGTTTGTCCTCAACTATGCCGCCTATTTCGCGGAGATTTACCGCGGCGGCATCGAGTCGATCCCGGAGGGACAGTACGAGGCTGGAAAGGTGCTTGGCTTTACACGAGCCCAGACCTTTTTCCATATTGTCCTCCCGCAGGTGATTAAGCGGATTCTGCCGCCGATGAGCAACGAGTTTATTACCCTCGTGAAGGACACCTCCCTCGCGCAGGTGATCGCGGTGCAGGAGCTCATGCACGTCACGGAGAAGTTCGCAAGCTCCGCCGTCTCCACCGTCCCGTTCTTCGTGGCCGCCGTGTTCTACCTCGTGATGAACGGCGTCGTCACGCGCTGCTTTACGCTGGCGGAGAAGAAATTCTCCTACTATCGCTGAGGGGGGCACGGGAAATGGAAAAGGAAATGGTTTTGGCGGAAAACATCCGCAAAAGCTTTGACGGACAGGAGGTGCTCAAGGGAATCTCCTGCCGCGTCCGGCAAGGCGAAGTCCTTGCCATCATCGGCCCGTCAGGCTCCGGCAAGAGCACGCTGCTGCGGTGTATCACGCAGCTCGAGCAAATAGACTCCGGCCATATTGTCATCTGCGGCGAGGAGCTTGCGCACGACGAGAACGGGAAGGCGCAGTACGCCGACCGTAAAGCGTGCGTGAAAATCGGCCTGCACCTCGGCCTCGTGTTCCAGAACTTCAACCTGTTCCCGCATTTCAGCGTGCTGCGGAATATCACGGAGGCCCCCGTCCGTGTGCTGAAAAAGAGCCGCGCGGAGGCGGAGCAGACGGCCCGCGCCCTTCTCCAGAAGATGGGCCTCTCCGACAAGGCGGACGCCTACCCCTGCCAGCTTTCGGGCGGGCAGCAGCAGCGCGTCTCGATCGCACGGGCTCTGGCGATGAACCCCGACATTCTCTTCTTCGACGAGCCGACGAGCGCCCTCGACCCGGAGCTGACGGGCGAGATTCTGCGCGTCATCCGCGAGCTCGCCGCGGAGCATATGACGATGGTCGTCGTCACCCACGAGATGAAATTCGCCCGCGACGTCGCCGACCGCGTCATCTTCATGGACGGCGGCGTGATCGTCGAGGAGGGCGAGTCCGAGGCCGTCTTCGGCAACACGCAGAACGAGCGTCTCAAAACCTTCCTCGCGCGCTACAACGAGGGATAAGAGGGGGAACCCTCCCGATTGTGAAAGGGAAGCTTCCTCCAGTCTCTTTTTTCAGCAAAATTAAGGCCGGGCAATCCAGAACGGACTGCCCGGCCTTTTTCTGTTTCTGTTTACGCAAGCGCCAGCTTTAATCGGGAGCGCCCTGCGCGTTCCGGCGCTCTGCGGGCGGCCTCGCGCAGGGAATCGAGAATCAGCTCGTGCCCTTTTTCATTCGGATGGATGCCGTCGTCGCACAGAAGCTCCTCGTAGTGGCTTCTCTCGAGAAAACGGCTGCTTACGTCCAGCAGGAGCGCGTGCTCAAGCATCGCGACCCGGCAGACGGCGAGGTTGTACATCTCGTGCCAGCGATAGATGCGATCGATGTCGCCGAGCCAGCGCAGGATGTTGTCGGCGTTTTCGCCCTGCGTGAACCAGCTGAAATAGCGGTGCGCGTCGATCGGGGGCAGCGTCAGCAGGACAGGCTCGCCGCCGTGCGCGCGCGTGAAGCGGATGGCCTCGCGGTATTCGCGCTCGAACACGTCGAGCGGCGTCTTCGCCAGATGCTCGCCCTCCGGGTTTTCCGCGATGGCGTGCCAGTCGAAGTCGCAGTCGTTTCCGCCGAACTCAAACACGACAAAGTCAAACGAGGAGAGCTCGTTCGCGTGACGCTCGAGCAGCTCGCGCCCCTTCGTGATGGTGCAGCCGAACTTGGAATAATTCGTCACGGCGAGATGCTCTTCGGATTCGATCGAGGCCGCGAAACAGTCCTTAATGACGCGGTACTTCTTCCGGATGCTGTCGAACACGACGCCCTTCGCCACGGAATCTCCAAACAGACAGACAGAACAGCTCATATGGGCCTCCTTCTCCCCGGTGACGGGGTAATACTCTTGATTTCATCTAGTATTAAATACTATATATTATTATTTCCGGAATGTCAACAGCTATTCAAAGAAATTCACGGCAAATTTACAATCCTGACCCGATTCGGCAAGCTTCCTGCCGAAAAAGCCCTCTTGCCACGCGGCGCGTCATTTGCTATGATAGGGCACAGGAAACCCAAAGGAGGTCTGCACTATGGCGAAGCTGGTTTTGGTGGAGGACGACGCCGTCCTGCGCCGCGAGCTCAAGCTCCTGCTCGAGACGTACGGCTATGCGTGCGCCGCGCCCACCTGTTTTACCGAAATGCCCGAGGCGATCCTGCGCGAGAGCCCCGATCTTGTCCTGCTCGACCTGACGCTGCCCGGCAAGGACGGCTACAGCATCTGCCGCGAGCTGCGGCTCAAGTCCTCCGTCCCCGTGATCGTTCTGACGAGCCGGGACACGGAGGCGGACGAGCTTTTGAGCATGAACTTCGGCGCCGATGATTTCATCGCGAAGCCCTTCAACCGTCAGATCCTGCTCGCGCATATCGCTGTGATTCTCCGGCGCAGCGGCCTGCAGGCGCGCGTGATGACGCGCAAGGGCGTCTCCTTCGACCCGGAGCGCGCCTCCGTCTCGTACGAGGGCCGCGAGATTGAGCTGACGAAAAACGAGGGCAAGATCCTCGCCCTCCTGTTCCGCAGCGCCGGGAGGACGGTCTCACGCGAGGAACTGATGAACGAGCTGTGGCAGTCCGACGAATTTGTCGACGACAATACGCTCACCGTCAACATGAACCGCCTGCGCCGCCGCCTCGAGGAGATCGGCGTCGTCGACTTTCTCGTCACGCGGCGCGGCAAGGGGTATGAGATATGAAGCTGTTTGCCTTTCTGCGGGGAAAATGGCTGTTTCTGCTCGCCTCGCTGTTCACCGCCCTGTTCTGCGGCTTGCTGCTGACGGCTCTCGGCGCTGACCTGTACGCCGCCTTTTTCGTCAGCGGCGTCTTCGTCCTGGGACTTCTCGCCGGTCTTCTTCTCGAGTATCTCCAGAAGCGGCGGTTTTATCAGGAGCTGGAAAAAACGCTCGACGAGCTCGACAAGAAATATCTGCTTCCCGATCTCATCGACGAACCAGATTTCCCGGAGGGACGGCTGTGCTGGCGCGCGCTGAGCGAGGCGGGCAAGAGCATGAGCGACGAGGTCGCCGCCTGCCGCCGCGCGCAGGAGGAGTACCGCGACTATGTGGAGACGTGGGTGCACGAAGTCAAGACGCCGATCGCCTCGGCGCTGCTCCTCGCGGAAAATCATCCCGGCGAGGTGTCGGACCTGATGGCGGGCGAGCTGCACCGGATTGACGAGCTCGTCGAACAGTCGATGTTTTACGCGAGAAGCCGCCATGTCGAGAAGGACTATCTTCTGCGCCGCGTGACGCTCTCCGAGCTCGTCTCGTCCGCGCTGCGCCGGTCGGCCAGACTCCTCATCGAGAGCCGCGCCGCCGTCGAGCGCGAGAACCTCGCGCTTCCCGCCGCGGCGGATCAGAAGTGGATTGACTTCATCCTCACCCAGCTGCTCACGAACTCCGTTAAGTACGCGCAGGGAAGCCTGCGGGTGCGCTTTGCGGGCTCGGAGGAACCGGAGTGCGTCGTCCTGACCGTGAGCGACAACGGGCCGGGCATCCCGCCGGAGGATCTGCCGCGCGTCTGCGAGAAGGGCTTTACCGGCCAAAACGGCCGCTCCGGCTCGCGTTCGAGCGGGATGGGACTCTATCTGTGCCGCGAGCTCTGCGGCAAGATGGGCGTCGGCTTTTCCGTCTCCTGCCCGCCGGAGGGCGGCACGAGCGTGCAGCTCCGCTTTCCGCGCAGCAGCCTGATCGAGGGCGTATGTTACGAAACTGTAAGAAAACCGTAAGGCAGATCGATGGAAAGTCGCAGGGAAAGTCTGCTACAATACCATCAGGGCCGCTCTGCTTCGGCCCGGTAAGGAGTGGAGTACAGATGGAACCTGTTTTGAGAGTCCGCAACGTGGAAAAATATTACGGCAGCCGCGGGACGGTGACGAAGGCTGTCGACGACGTCAGCTTCACGGTCGAGAAGGGCGAGTTCGTCGGCGTTATGGGCGCGTCGGGCAGCGGTAAGACGACGCTGCTCAACTGCATCGCGACGATCGACCGCGTCACCTCCGGCCACATCTTCATCGGGGGACGCGATGTGACGGCGCTCGGCGAGCGGCGGCTCAGCGCCTTCCGCCGCGAGGAGCTCGGCTTTATCTTTCAGGACTTCAACCTGCTCGACACGCTGACGGCCTTCGAAAATATCGCCCTCGCCCTGACCGTCCGCCGCACGCCGCCGGAGGAAATCCGTGTGCGCGTCGAGGAGGTGGCGCAGCGCCTCGGCGTCGCCGCCGCCCTGCCCAAATATCCGTACCAGCTTTCCGGCGGGGAAAGGCAGCGCGTCGCCGCCGCCCGCGCGATTGTCGGGAGTCCCTCGCTGATTCTGGCGGACGAGCCGACCGGCTCGCTCGACTCTCGCAGCGCCCGCATCCTGCTCGAGAGCCTCTCCACGCTCAACGCCGCCCTGCACGCGACGATCCTCATGGTGACGCACGACGCCTTCACCGCGAGCTACTGCGGCCGCATCCTGTTCATCAAGGACGGGAAGCTGTTCAGCGAGCTGAGAAGGGGAGAAGCGAGCCGCCGGGAATTCTTTGAGCACATTCTCGAGGTCGTGTCCCTGCTGGGAGGTGAAGGCGCCCATGCTCTGTAAGCTCGCGTTCCGGAACGTCTCCCGCAGCTTCCGCGATTTCGCCGTCTATTTCCTGACGCTCGCGTTCGGCGTCTGCCTCTTTTACGTCTTCAACTCGATTGACGCCCAGCAGGCGATGATCGCGCTGAGCGAGTCGCAGAAATTTTATGTTGACCAGATGATTGTTATCATGGGCTATGTCTCTGTGTTTGTGGCTGTTGTGCTCGGCCTTCTTGTCGTCTACGCCAACCGCTTTCTGATGAAGCGCCGCAAGCAGGAGCTCGGGCTCTATCTCCTCCTCGGGATGCGGCGCACCGGCGTCTCGCGGATTCTGCTCGCGGAGACCTTCCTCAT
>CASFAA010000005.1 GCA_949292505.1 uncultured Oscillospiraceae bacterium | reverse complement strand
CAATTTTATGAAGAGGCCGCAGGTTCCCTCTTCGGAATACAAAAAAAGATCTGCCGAAGCAGATCTTTTTACTGGTCGGAGTGTCATTAAAGGATCTATGGAAATCCAGTAGTATCAATGGTTTGCAAGTAGCCAGCAAGGCTTTCATCTTAAAAATAATCATAAAAACTAAAGCCCCCGTTTAATTCAATGCGGTGGCTTTAGCTTTTGGCAGGATTGTCAAAGGCAAATTTTCGGATATTAGGATAAGCTGATTTATCAACCTGACGGGCAGCAGTTACCAAACCTCGCAACCGCTGGCGACTCTTAATGTCATCCGGATTATTGCGAAGGTGCTCGTATTCTACCATAATCTTTTTTCGGAGCGCATTTTTGATTGTAGCCTTGCCCTCACTATTGATTATAACCCCCGTTACTAATTTGGGATATGTTTTGGAATATCCTTTTACCTTTTTCCGAGATACTTGGTAATTATATTTTTTGATAAGGGACAGTACAGCGGGTACCAGCAGTCGGGATACGGGTCGCGCGCCATCACAACATCGCTCCTTCTCGGTCAGATACCCTATCGTATTCCGCCGCCGCCGGGAGTGTGCATGGGGGCGTCCGCCAAATAAGCATAAAAAACCGGAAGTCCAAATGGACTTCCGGTTTTGGCGCGCCCGAAGGGACTCGAACCCCTGACCTTCTGATTCGTAGTCAGACACTCTATCCAGCTGAGCTACGAGCGCATTTTGCAGGCTCTTTTAAGCTGCTAGAGTATAATACCACGTTTCAGAGGAAAATGCAAGAGGTTTTTTCAATTTTCCGCAAAAGAACAGCAAAATCAGCCGGGATGCTTTTTCACGGGGCCGCGGGAAGCAAGCTCTGAAGCGGTGCGGGCGGGGGGCAGGCGCTGCGGACGGACGGGAATGGGCTGGGACTTCTCCGGCTCCGGCCTGCGCACGGCGGGGACGAGGTGCAGGATGGCGCAGCCGCACGGCAGGAGAAAGACGCCGCCGTCCTCCCCCGCGCCGGTGCCGAACAGGACGCGCGCCCTGCGCCACTCGTGGGGAAGATACAGCATCCGGGGCGAGGAGCCGCGGTTGACGGCAACAAACAGCGAGTCGCCGTCCGGCCCGTGGCGGAAATACGACAGCACCTGGTTGCCGACGCTGAACGGCTCGAGCGACCCCTCGCGCAGGCAGGCGCACGACGCGCGCATCGCGCCGAGGCGGCGGTACCACTCGATCAGCTCGTGATTTTCGCCGTCCCACGGATAGCAGCGCCGGTTGAACGGATCCTTGTAGCCCTCCATCCCGGCCTCGTCGCCGTAGTAAACGCACGGCACGCCGGGGAGGGTGAATTGCAGCGCCGCCGCGAGGCGCAGCAGCCGCAGCCCGCGCTGCCGCTGCTCGGGCGAGAGAGACGCCCGGCTCTGCCACTCACGGCCGCGGTTGCCCGTCGGCTCGCCGCCGAGCACCGTCAGGGCGCGCTCGGTGTCGTGCGTGCCGATGTGGTTCATCAGCAGGCGCAGCACCTGCGGCGGATAGTTCTCGACGATCGAGAGCACCCTGTCCATCATCGCGGCGGGATCCGCGCCCGTCAGGAAGCCGAGGATCGCGTCGCGAAACGGGTAGTTCATCACGCTGTCGAGCTGTTTGCCGAGGAGGTAGCGCCGCCGCTGGCCGTAGGCCGATTTCGTGGACGCGTCCTCCCAGACCTCGCCGAGGACGACGGCGTCCGGGTCCTGCGCCTTGACGGCCTCGCGCAGATGGTCGAGAAACTCGTCCGGCAGCTCGTCGGCGACGTCGAGACGCCAGCCGGACGCGCCGTTCTTGAGCCAGGAGCGGGCGATTCCGTCCTCTCCGGTAATATAGCGCGTATACTCGGGATTGTTCTCCTTCACGTTCGGGAGCGTCACGAAGCCCCACCAGCTCTCATACTGCTGCGGCCAGCGCTGGAACGAGTACCATGGGTAGTAGGGCGACTCCTTCGACTGGTATGCGCCCTTCCCGGGATAGCGCCCCTCGCGGTTGAAATAGACGCTGTCGCTGCCCGTATGGCTGAAGACGCCGTCAAGCAGGACATGGATGCCGAGCTTTTTCGCCGTCGCGCACAGGGAGACGAAGTCCTCCCGCGTGCCGAGGAGCGGGTCGATGTTCGAATAGTCCGCCGTGTTGTAGCGGTGGTTCGAGTGCGCCTCAAAAATCGGGTTGAGGTACAGGCACGTCACGCCGAGGCTTTTGAGATAGGGAAGCTTCTCCTCGATGCCGCGCAGGTCGCCGCCGAAGTAGTCGGAGTTCGTGACCTCGCCCTTCTCGTTCGGCCTCCAGTAGGGATCGCCGCGCCAGTCCTCGCGGAGCGTGCGGTCGGCGGGGACGTTCTCCTTCGGCGTGCCCGAGGCGCGGAAGCGGTCGGGGAAGATTTGATACATCATGCCGCCGGCGAGCCAGTCGGGCGTCGTGAAGCCTGCCTCATAGACGGTCATCTGCCAGCGCGGCGCTTTCGGGTCGACGAGATCCTCGCCGCCGAAGCCGCGGCCGAGGCGCAGGCAGCCGTGCCAGGTGTCGATGTAAAACTCATAGAAATACAGGCCGGCCCTGTCGGGCGTGTAGTGGCATTCCCACCACTCGTACGCCTCCCCGTTCATGCCGCACCAGAACATATTGCAGGTGTCGTTCCCGCCGGAATCGCGGGAGACGACGAGCCTCGCGCCTGAGCAGCGCTGGTCGCGCGGCACGGTGATGCGGAAATGGACGCGCGTCCCCGAAGCGACGGCCCCGACCGGGTCGCGGTATTGTGGATTTCTGGAATGGAACATCGGCCACAGCCCCTTAGTGTATGGAATCAGGGAAGGAAGTTCCTCCCTCCCGAGTGCGTTCGTGGATATTATATCACAATTTCAGCTTGAAACAAATGATCTTTCGCAGGAAATTAAGATTGTGAAGCAGCTGCCTGTGCGCTCAGCGGCAGCGGCAGTCCTTCCGCTCGAAGACGGGCAGCTTTTCCGTGCGGACGAGCGGCGCGTACAGCGACGGGCGGCGGAAGGCGTCGCCGTGCACCTCGTGCGCGCGGTAGCGGCGCAGCGCCTCGATGGGGAAGTGCGCGAGGTAGATCCCTTCCTCCTCCCCGGCCTCGAGGACGAGCGTGTCGCGGCTGCCGGAGTCGTCCTCGCGGTAGGCGATGCCGTCGAACGCGGAGGAGTGGCCGTTGCAGTCCGGCTGTCCGAGGGGATAATTGCACGTCGCGATGCACGCCATGTTCTCAAACGAGCGGGCGCGCAGCTGCGAGAGGCGGTTGATTTCCATCGGGCAGGCGTTCGGCACGAGGATGAGCTCCGCCCCGCCGAGCATCAGCAGGCGGGCGCTCTCGGGAAACTCGCGGTCGTAGCATATCATCGCGCCCACGGTGAGCTCGCCCTCCTTCGCGGCAAGGCGCGCGGTCGGGAACGCGTTCCCCGGCGTGAGGAAGCGCTCCTCGCCGAAGTCGCAGGTGTGGCACTTCGCATAGGAGAGGACGGGCGCGCCCGTGCGGTCGAAGAGGCAAAACGCGTTGCGCGGGGCGGGGGCGTACTGCTCGAGGAAGGTGACGCCAATCGCCATCGAGAGGGCGCGCGCCTCCCGCGCGAAGGCGGAGACGAACGGCCCGTCCGCCGCGACGGCGTCGGCGGCGAGCTGCGCCGGGCTTTCGATCCGGTAGCCGCAGCTCCACATTTCGGGAAAGAGGGCGAGGTCGGCGCCCATCGCCGCGGCGCGGCGGCACGCCTCGAGTCCTTTTTCAAGATTCCCCTGTGTGCTTTCCGTGGGAAGCAGCTGCAGCAGGGCGACACTGAAGGTTTTCATGAAAGAAGCTCCTTTCCGTCACAGCGGCGGCTTTCCCTCGCGGCGCGCGCGGCGGTAGGCCGCGGGCGTCTGGCCGACGCGCTTTTTAAATTGGTCGATGAGGCCGCGGGCGTCGGAGTAGCCGGTGAGGGAGGCAATCTCCGCGACGCTCTTGTCCGTCGAGACGAGCAGCGATCGCGCCCGCTCGACGCGCAGCCGCGTGAGGTACTCGTACGGCGGCTGGCCGAGGGCGTCGTGAAACAGGCGCTGGAAATAAAACTCGCTCAGTCCGCTTTTTTTCGCGAGCTCGCCGACGCGCAGCGGCTCGGCAAGGTGCAGGCGCAGGTACTCCGCCGCTTCGCGCATCGCGTCGCGGTACCGGGCGGAGGTTCCGCACTGTACCGACTGCGCAAGCTCTGCGAGGAGCTGATGCACCCAGAGTGAGGCCATGAAGTCCGCCTGCCTGCCCGGCGTGCGGGAAAGCTCCTCGAGCTGGCCGAAGAGCTCGAGGGCGCGGGAGGGCTCCCATGACGCGGCGCGCAGGGAGTCGCCGTTGATGAGGCGCACCATGCCGTCCGCCGCGGAGCCGGAAAAGTGCATCCAGAAGAAGCGCCACGGCTCCGGCCCGGACGTCGCATAATACTGGTACTGCGAGCAGTCGATGACAGCCGCCTTCCCCGCCGAGAGCTGCTCCTCGACTCCGGCGTACCGCAGCGTCCCGCAGCCGGAGATTGTCGCGAAGAACAGCCAGTTTGTGAGGCCGTCCCGCTCGGTGAAATACCCGCTGCCGCTCACATACTCGCCGAAGCCCAGCGGGCAGAAGGGCAGCAGCTCGCCCTCGCCCATCGAGGGGAAGAAGCCTGCCCGGCCGCCCTTTTGCTCGTCCATCCGAAACCGCAGAAGCATCGCGCGTCCCTCCCCTGGAAATCGCAGGATTCCTGTATTTTTGGGCAGGAATCCCGCTGGAAACGTCCGAAAAAGCCTGCTATGATGATTGTAGCACAGGCGGCAGAAACACGCAATATCAACCGTATGATTCAGAAAGGCGGGTCGAAAATGAATTTCCGTGAAAACGCGATGGCGGTACTCCACTACGAGCCCTTTGAGAAGCTTCCGGTCGTCTCCTTCGGCTACTGGGGCGAGACGGTGCAGAAATGGGCCGAGGAGGGCCACATCACCCGGGAGGAGGCCGACGATTACTGCCGGTACGGCGACAACGGCGCGGGCGACAACGCAATCATGCGAAGGCTCGGCTTTGATTTCAACTGGAACTCCTGCGTCGCGATGCAGACCGATCTGTTCCCGCACTTCGAGCTCAAGACGCTCGAGGAGCGCCCGGACGGCAGCCGCGTCATCCGCGACGAGAACGGCCTCATCACGCTCGTGAAGCCCGGCGTCGTCTCCATCCCGGCGGAGATCGGCACCACCCTGACGGACCGCGAGGTCTGGGAGCGCGACTATCTGCCGCGTCTGAAATTCTCGATGGAGCGCATCCCGCTCGACATGGCGGAAAAGCTCCGCTCGGACGAGGGCAGGGAGCTGCCCATCGGCCTGCATTGCGGCTCGCTCATGGGGCGCGTGCGCGACCTGCTCGGTGTCGAGCAGATGAGCTACCTGACGGTCGACGACCCCGACCTGCTCGAGGAGATCGTCGACACGATGGACACGCTGTGCTATGACTGCGTGAAGGCCATGCTCGAGACGGGCGCGAAATTCGACTACGCCCACTTCTGGGAGGACATCTGCTTCAAGAACGGCCCGCTCGTTGTGCCGTCGTTCTTTGAGGAGACCGTCGGCCCGCACTATAAGCGCATCACCGACCTGCTCCTCTCCTACGGCGTGGACATCGTCTCCGTCGACTGCGACGGCTGGATCGACCGCCTCGTCCCCATTTGGCTCGAAAACGGCGTCAACACCATGTTCCCGATCGAGGTCGGCACCTGGAAGGCGAGCATCGCGCCGTGGCGCGAGCAGTACGGCAGGGCTCTGCGCGGCGTTGGCGGCATGAACAAGACCGTCTTCGCGCGCGATTACAAGGCCGTCGACGAGGAGGTCGAGCGCCTGCGCCCGCTCATCGAGCTCGGCGGCTTCATCCCGTGCCCCGACCACCGCATCGCCCCCGACGCGAAGTTTGAGAACGTGCAGTATTACTGTGACAAGCTGCAGAACCTCAAGCTGTAAAGCGAAAAACGCACGGAAAACACACGAAAAAGCGATCGAAACGCACGGGCGTGCGTTTCGATCGCTTTTTTGCTTCCTTTGGATTCGTTTCCCCCGATCAGCCGGGCGAGCGCGCGGACAGGATGCGCAGAAGCTCCTTCTGC
>CASFAA010000004.1 GCA_949292505.1 uncultured Oscillospiraceae bacterium | reverse complement strand
GTTCCCCGCCGGGTAGGCGCAGCCCTTCTCGACGAGCGTCTCGACGATGGACAGAATTTCCGGGATGTTCTGCGTCGCGCGCGGATGAATCGTCGCGGGCCGGACGTTGAGCCCGGCGGCGTCCGTCTTGTACTCGGCGATGTACTTCTCGGACACGGTCATGTAGTCCGTGCCCTCCTCGTTCGCGCGGCGAATGATCTTGTCGTCGACGTCCGTGAAATTCTGCACGAACGTCACCTTCATCCCGCGGTACTCGTGGTACCGGCGCAGGACGTCAAAGACGCAGATGGGCCGCGCGTTCCCGATGTGGATGAAGTTGTAAACCGTCGGGCCGCAGGCGTAGATTTTCGCTTCGTTGGGGGTGATGGGGGTGAAGGGTTCCTTTTGGCGGGTGAGGGTGTTGTAGAGGTGCATGAGGGTGGCTCCTTTCGGGGGTGATAATTTGAATATATAGTGAAGTTATTTTGGGGGTGGGGGTGGGATTTGGAGGATGCGAGCGGGTCGGTAGCTTGACTCCCTCTGTCGAAGGCCCGTCGGGAGACGACGCCCCTTCGACATCTCCCTCACGGAGGGCGATACGGGCGCTGCGGCGCCCTTGACAGTCAACCTTCGGTTGACGCGTTACACGCACATAACTCAAGAAGCTGCTTTACAAATAAGTTTTGATTGCACGGCAGCTCGCAGCCCCTTCGGCAGAGCGAGCTCGCCTTTCATTGAGTGCTTCAAAATACCCTGCGCGCTTTAGATTACAACACACGAAGTGTGTCAGCCGAAGGCTGACTGTCAAGGCGGCCGCAGCCGCCGTAGCGCCCTCCGTGAGGGAGCTGGCGCCGGGCGTCGTCTCCCGACGACCGGCGACTGAGGGAGTCAAGCTGACGATTTACGTCGAGCTTCATGTGAGAGGCGAGCTGGTTATTTCTTCTCCCCCTCTCCCTCAATTCCTGCGTTTTTTCGCGGTTTGGGTTCGGGTTTGCCGTATTGAGAAATTGTTGTAATTCTGCGTTTGACGACGGAATCGATCGTCTCACACACCTGAGGAAACCGTTCTTTCACTTCACGGTTGGTAAACCGAATGACGCGCACATTAAATTGTTCCAGATAGAGAGTGCGCTCCTTATCGTAGGCCAATCCTTCTTCCGTGTAATGCTGTAAGCCGTCAACCTCCACTACCAGTCTCGCAGCGTGGCAATAGAAGTCTGCAATAAAGGGGCCAAGCATTTTCTGCCGCTGAAACCGATATGGGTATCTCTGCAGAAAATGATACCAGAGATCTCTCTCCTCCTCTGTCATTTTTCTGCGCATCTCTCTGGCTAAAGGAACATTTTCTCCTTTATACGGAATCATGCTGCTCCTCCGATGCCGCCCTGCATTCATTCAGTTCCGGATGAAGCCTGCACATACGCTCGAAAAGCTTTTCGTATTCGGAGTTCAGTCTCGCCAGCTCCTGCGCGACAGGATCCGTGACATGGATCTGGTCGAGGGCAGCGGGCTTTTGTCCATTCACGCGGACAATCCGGGCGGGGACGCCGACGGCGGTGGAGTTGGGGGGGACTTCGTCGAGGACGACGGCGCCGGCGGCGACGCGGGCGTTGTCGCCGACGGTGAAGGGGCCGAGGATCTTCGCGCCGGAGCCGACCATGACGTTATTGCCGAGCGTCGGGTGGCGCTTGCCGTGCTCCTTGCCGGTGCCGCCGAGGGTCACGCACTGGTAGAGGGTGCAGTTGTCGCCGATCTCGGTGGTCTCGCCGATGACGACGCCCATCCCGTGGTCGATGAACAATCCCTTGCCGATGGTCGCGCCGGGATGAATCTCGATGCCGGTGCGGCGGCGGGCGCTCTGGCTGATCCAGCGCGCGATAAACTTATGATTGTGCCGGTAGAACCAGTTCGCGCGGCGGTACGCGCGGACGGCCTTGAAGCCCGAGTACAGGAAGTAGACCTCGAGCCGCGAGCGGGCGGCGGGGTCGCGCTCCATGATGGAATCGAGCTCCTCCTTGAGACGCTTGAACATGGGGATGCCTCCTTCGCGCGGAGCGGCGGGCGAAAAAAACGCCTCCGTCCTTATTCCTAAGGACGGAGGCGGCAATTCCGCGGTTCCACTCCGTTTTATCACTCCGGCCGCGCGCCAAAAGGACGCGGAGCCTTCCGGCGGGTAACGGCGCCGTGCCGTGCGGCCATTTCCTGCCGCCCGCGGCCCCCTCGGGGCAGGCGGCTGCATTTCGCCCGGAGCCGCGCCGGGAGCGCTCACAGCCCGAAATTCCGGGCGCTCCCTCTCTGGTGCGCGTTCCGCGGGGTACTTCTTCCGCCTTCGCGTTTCTCGGGGAGACGGGAGGGGCCTCCCGGACGGGGACCTGCTCGTCTGCCCACATATTATAGATAGTATAGCGCACGCGCGCGCCGTTGTAAAGGGGAAAAACGGCGATTTACATCTCGCGCGCGACGATTTTCCAGTTCTGTCTGAGATAGATGACGCCCGAAATCACGGCGAGGGCCGTGGCGACGAGCAGGAACACGTTCCCGACGGACACGAAGACCGCCGCCGGATCCGCGCCGAAAATCGTGAAGGCCGGGAGAAGCCCGAGGCGGACGAGCTCAAGGACGTACTGGAAGAACAGCACGGCCAGAATCGCGACGATCTGGCTGACCGTCTTCGCCTTGCCCCAGTTGTTCGCGGCGACGACGACGCCCGCGTCCGCCGCGACGAGCCGGACGGACGTCACCATGAATTCGCGGAAAATGATGAGCAGCACGAGCCACACGTCCGCGACGCCGAGCGAGACGAAGCAGACGAAGGCCGAAATCACCATGATTTTATCGGCGAGCGGGTCCATGAACTTCCCGAAGGTCGTGATAAGGTTCCGGCTGCGGGCGAGCTTGCCGTCGAGGTGGTCGGTGTACGACGCGGCGGCGAAGATCGCGAGGGCAATCAGATAGTGATGGGGCAGCGCGTCCCCCGCCAGAATCGCGGCGACGAAAAACGGGACGAGGATGATGCGCAGGATCGTGAGTTTGTTGGGAAGGTTCACGGTTTGGCCTCCTTTTCAGCCGACAATCTCACCGATGAGGTCGCAGTCCATGCAGTCGGTGATCTTCACCTTGCGGAACTCCCCGAAGCGCGGCCTGCGGCCCGAGGCGGGGAAGAAGATTTTGCCGTCCACGTCCGGCGCGTCGGCGGCGCTGCGGCCGAACCAGCACTCGGCGTAGCGGTCGAAGCCCTCGACGAGCACGTCGACGGTCATCCCGACGCGGCTCTCCCCCCAGCGCTGCATCGCGAGCGACTGCTGCTCCATGAGGATGTCGCGGCGGCGCTCCTTCTCCTCCTTCGGGAGCTGATCCGGCAGCTCGGCGGCGGGGGTGCCCTCCTCCTGCGAGTAGGCGAAGCACCCGAGGCGCTCGAAGCCGATCTCGTCCGCGAACGCGCAGAGCTCGTCGAAATCCTCCTGCGTCTCGCCGGGGAAGCCCGCGATCATCGTGGTGCGCAGGATGAGGCCGGGGATGCGCTCGCGCATTTTGCGGATGAGGGCGGTCAGCTCCTCGCGGCTTCCGGCGCGGCGCATGGCGCGCAGGACGCGCTGCGAGCAGTGCTGCAGCGGCAGGTCGATGTACTTGACGATCTTCTTCTCGCGCGCGATGACGTCGAGCAGCTCGTCGGTGATGGCGTCGGGATAGCTGTAGAGCAGGCGAATCCAGCGCGGCCCCTCGATCGCGCAGAGCTTTTCGAGGAGCTCGGGCAGGGCGTAGCGGCCGTAGAGGTCCTTGCCGTAGCGCGTCGTGTCCTGCGCGATGAGGATCAGCTCCTTCGCGCCGGCGGCGGCGAGCTTTTCGGCCTCCGCGACGATGCTCTCCATCGTGCGGCTGCGGTAGCGGCCCCGGATCAGCGGGATGGCGCAGTACGAGCAGCGGTTGTCGCAGCCCTCGGCGATCTTGAGGTAGGCAAAGTAGCTCGGCGTGCTGCACACGCGGTCGCCCTCGAGCGGGAGGCGCTCCTTCTCGAGGAAGATCTCGGGCTTCTCGCCCTCGAGCGTCTGGCGGACGATCTCCGCGATCTCCCCGTTCGCGCCGATGCCGACGACGGCGTCGGCCTCCGGCAGCTCGCGGCGGATCTCCTCGCGGTAGCGCTCCGCCATGCAGCCCGTCACGACAAGCGCGCGGATCTTCCCCTCCTCCTTGAGGCGGGCAAGCTCGAGGATCTCCTCGATCGACTCCTGCTTCGCGGCCTCGATGAAGCCGCAGGTGTTCACGATGGCGACGTCCGCGAGGGCGGCGTCGTCCTTGAGGACGAAGCCCGCTTTCTCGAGGGTGGCCATCATGATTTCCGCGTCCACGCGGTTTTTCTCGCAGCCGAGGCTGACCATTCCAACCGAATACGCCATAGCAATCTCCTGTCTTCTTCCTTATATATATGTATGGGAAACGCGAACATTCATCCTTCGCCGGGATCGGGCAGGACGCTTCGCAGCGCCGCCCGGATATCCTCCCAGCCGTAGCCGAGGCGCTGAAGCGCGGCGGCTGTCTGCCGCACGCCCTTCTCGTCGCCGAGGCGGCGCGCGTATTTGCGCTCGAGCAGGGCGCGGAGAGCCTCCTCAGGATCCGGGGCCGCTTCGGCGGCCTCGCGGGCGAGCTCGCGGTCGACGCCGCGCAGCGTCAGCTCCTGCGCGACGCGGCGCTCCGCCCAGCCCTTGCGGAACAGCTCCGCCGCGAGGCGGCGGGCATAGTCCCCGTCGTCGAGGAGGCCGAGCTCCTCCATCTTATCGGCAGCTCCGCGGGCGGCCTCCTCCCCCACGCTGCGGGAGAGCTTGCGCTCGAGCTCGCGCTTCGCGTGCGGGCGGCTCTCGAGGAGCCAGAGCGCCTTCTCCTTCGCGCGGGCGCGGTCGCTCTCGAGAAGGAGCTCGTGCAGCGTCTCGTCGTCAAGCTCCATGCCGGGGCGCAGCCCGGCGCGGGCGGCGGTTTCGGCGTCGAGCTTCACCGCGGGCTCGCCGTCGAGAAAGAGCTGCACGAGGCGGTGGCGGCGCGGCTCGAGGGCGGTCAGCTCCATCAGTCGTCGGCCTCGATATCAATCGCCGGAGCGGGCGACGGCTTGCCCTTGTTCTTCTGCGTCAGCGAGGGCGGCGTCTGCACCGGGAGCACCTCCATCGGGCGCGCGGGCGCGGCCTGCGACGGGGCGTTCTTGTTGTAGAGGCGCGCGGCGTTCGCGACGACGCCGGCCTCGATCTCCGCCGCGATGGCGGCGTTCTCGGGGTTCTCGAGGAAAAGCTTGACGTTTTCGCGGCCCTGGCCGAGGCGCGTCTGGTTGTACGAGAACCACGCGCCGCTCTTCTGGATGACGTCGAGCTTCGCGGCGAGGTCGACGAGCTCGCCCGTGCGGGAAATGCCCTTGCCGTACATGACGTCAAATTCCGCCTCGCGGAACGGCGGGGCGATCTTGTTCTTCACGACGCGCGCGCGCGTGCGGGCGCCGATCTGCTCCGAGCCGGACTTGAGCACCTCCGTCCTGCGGATGTCGATGCGCACGGACGAGTAAAATTTCAGCGCGCGGCCGCCCGGCGTGACCTCCGGGCTGCCGTACATGACGCCGACCTTCTCGCGCAGCTGGTTGATGAAGATGGCGACGCAGCTCGACTTCGAGATCGCGCCCGCGAGCTTTCTGAGCGCCTGGCTCATCAGGCGCGCCTGCAGGCCGACGTGGCTGTCGCCCATCTCGCCCTCGATCTCCGCGCGCGGGACGAGCGCCGCGACCGAGTCGACGACGATGACGTCGATCGCGCCCGAGCGGATCAGCGCCTCGGCGATCTCGAGCGCCTGCTCGCCGGTGTCGGGCTGCGAGACGAGCAGCGAATCGACGTCCACGCCGAGCGCCCGCGCGTAGACGGGATCGAGGGCGTGCTCGACGTCGATGAACGCCGCGTTGCCGCCGTTCTTCTGGCCCTCCGCGATGCAGTGCAGGGCGAGGGTCGTCTTGCCGGAGCTCTCCGGCCCGTAGATCTCGATGATTCTGCCGCGCGGCAGGCCGCCGATCCCGAGCGCGAGGTCGAGCGACAGCGAGCCGGTCGAGATCGCCTCAACCTGCATCGCCTGATTCTGCCCCAGGCGCATGACCGCGCCCTTTCCGAACTGCTTTTCAATCTGCGCGAGCGCCGTTTCGAGCGCCGCGGCCTTATCGGCGGCCTTGTCCTTTTCCTTATCCTTTTCCTTCGCCGCTCCGGATTTCTCTGCCATTGTCGTCTCTCCTTTTCCGCCGTCTCTCCGGCTTCGTGTTCCGCGCGGGGCGCGGCGTACTCTTTCTATTCATTATAGCGAAACAGCCGCGCAAAAGCAACAGGAAAGCCGCATTTTCTCGAACGTGCGTTCCTGTCCTTTCCCCCGTTCTGTCCCACAGCGTACGCGGGGCGCTGTCCGATAATCAGGACTTGACCGCCGTGACGACGCGGTCGAAGCCGTTGAAGTCGCGCGTCACCTCGACGCGGGAGAGGCCCGCGGCCTCGAACAGGGCGGCGACGGGCGCCGCCTGCTCCTCGCCGATCTCGACGGCGCAGACGCCGCCGGGGACGAGGCGCGGCGTCCAGAAGGCGGCGATCGCGCGGTAAAAGACGAGGCCGTCGCCGCCGCCGTCGAGGGCGGAGCGCGGCTCGTAGCGCAGCTCCCGCTGGAGGCCGTCGATCTCCCCGCAGGCCACATAGGGCGGATTCGCGGCGAGCAGCTCGAGGGCGGGAAGCTCCCCGGCGCTCTCCGGGCGCAGGACATCGAGGGCGAGCGGCGCGACGGGGCGGCCGGTCCGCCGGATATTTTCCGTCAGATACGAAAAAGCCGCCGGGAAGCGCTCCACGGCGAAAACGGAGGCGGCGG
>CASFAA010000003.1 GCA_949292505.1 uncultured Oscillospiraceae bacterium | reverse complement strand
TGAGAAGCTTGACGTGCTCTTTGTCGAAAACATCGGCAATCTCGTCTGCCCCGCCGAGTTTGACATTGGCGAAAACTTCCGTATCACCATTCTGAGCGTCCCGGAGGGCGACGACAAGGTCAAAAAGTACCCGCTCATGTTCACCGACACCGACTGCCTCGTCGTGAACAAATGCGATATGCTGCCCTACTTTGATTTTCACCTCAAGACGGTGCAGGACGACTACCGCGGCGTCAACCCGGAGGGGCCGCTGTTTCTCGTCTCGAACCGGACGGGGTGGGGCATTCCCGATCTCGCGGAGCACCTGCGCACGCGCATCCGGGACGAGCTCGCATGACGCGGCGCGTCCGCCTGACGATCGCCGGCATCGTGCAGGGCGTGGGCTTCCGCCCGTTCCTCCACCGGCTGGCGAACCGCCTCTCCCTTTCGGGCTGGGCGCGCAACACAGGCTTCGGCGTCGAGCTGGAGCTCGAGGGCGGGGAGGCTGCGATCGAGGCGTTCCGGGCGGCGCTGCGCGCGTCTCCGCCGCCGCTCGCGGTCATCGAGAGCATCTCGGCGGAACCGATCGAGGAGCCCGCGGGCTATCGGGGCTTTTCCATTCTGCCGAGCGCATCGGGGGAGGCGGCGACGCTCGTCTCCCCCGATCTTGCGCCGTGCGAGACCTGCCTGCGCGAGCTGTTTGACCCAAAGGACCGGCGGTACCGCTATCCGTTCCTCAACTGCACGGACTGCGGGCCGCGCTATTCCATCCTGCGCGCCGTCCCGTACGACAGAAGGAACACGTCGATGGCGTCGTTCCCGATGTGCCCGGACTGCGCGGCGGAGTACGCCGACCTTCGCTCGAGGCGCTACCACGCGCAGCCCGACTGCTGCCCCGACTGCGGGCCGCGCGCCTTTCTGCTGAACGCGGACGGGGCGGAACTCCCCGGCGACCCGATCTCCCGGGCGCGGGAGCTCCTGCTCGCGGGCGGGATTGTGGCCGTCAAGGGAAGCGGCGGTATTCATCTTGCGTGCGACGCGAAAAACCGCGAAGCCGTCCTTCGCCTGCGGGAGCGCAAGGGGCGAAAAGCGAAGCCGCTCGCCGTCATGTGCCGGGACACGGCGTCGGCGCGGGCGTTCTGCCGCGTCTCTCCCGAGGAGGCCGCGCTGCTCGAGAGCCCGCGCCGCCCCATCGTCCTGCTCGACAAGCGCGAGCCGGACGCAGCCCCGGAGCTGAGCGCAAACACGAGGATCGGCGTTCTCCTGCCGTACACGCCGCTGCACGTCCTGCTGCTCAACGGCGCGCCGGGCGAGGGCGACGCGTTTGTCATGACGAGCGCCAACCGCCCCGGCGAGCCCGTCCTCACGGAGAACGGCGAGGCCGTAGAAGCGCTCCAGGGAATCGCCGATGCGTTTCTGCTGCACGACCGCCCCATCGTGAACCGCTGCGACGACTCGCTCGCCGCCCTCTGGGGCGGGCGGACGGTCTTCTTCCGCAGAAGCCGCGGCTATGCGCCGCAGCCTCTCTTGCTGCCCTTCGACGCCTCCGGGATTCTTGCGTTCGGCGCGGAGCAGAAGGCGTCGTTCTGCGTCGGGCGGGAGCGCCATGCGTTTCCGAGTCCGCACGTCGGCGATCTGAAAAACGCTGCCGTCCTCGACCATTACCGCTCGTCCTTCGCGGCGTATCTGCGGCTGTTCGGCGTGAAGCCCGCCGTCCTCGCGTGCGACAGGCATCCGGACTACTGGTCGACCCGCGAGGCGGAGGAAACGTCGCGGCGTCTCAGCGTGCCGCTCGTCCGCGTCCAGCACCATCACGCCCATCTGTGCGCGTGCCTCGCCGACAACAACGCGCCCGGCCCCGCCTTCGGCATTGTCTGGGACGGGACGGGACTCGGGGACGACGGGACAATCTGGGGCGGGGAATTCCTAACCGGCGGCTTTTCCGGCTTTGTCCGCGCCGGCAGCATCCGGCCCATCCGCCTGCCCGGCGGCGACAGGGCGGTGCAGGAGATCGGAAGAATCGCGCTTTCGCTGCTGTGGGACGCCGGTCTTCCGACGGACGGCGCGCCGCTTCCCGCCGCCCGGCGCGCGGCGCTCGCGGCCATGCTGGAGAAGGACGTCGCCTGCCCGAGGGCGAGCAGCGTCGGCCGCCTGTTCGACGGCGTCTACGCCATGCTGACGGGTGTGTCCTCCGTCTCGTACGAGGGTGAGGGCGCCGTCCGGCTCGAGGCCATGCTGCGCCCCGGCGTCTCGGGGCGGGAATATCCCGCCGTCTTTTACGAGGAGGACGGCGTGCGGCGCTTCGACATCCGCCCGCTGGTGCGCGAAATTGTCCGGGATCGGGAGACAGGCGTCCCCCTCCCCGCGATTGCGCGCGGCTTTCACGACGCGTTATGCGCGATGGCGCTTGACCAGTGCCGCGCCCTGAATCCGGCTCATCTGCCCGCCGCGCTGAGCGGCGGCGTCTTTTTGAACCGCACTTTGCTTGACGGCGTTTCCGAACGGCTCCAGCAGGCCGGGTATGCCGTCCTCACACACCGCCGCGTCTCGCCGGGCGACGAGGGGCTTTCCCTCGG
>CASFAA010000002.1 GCA_949292505.1 uncultured Oscillospiraceae bacterium | reverse complement strand
AGCTCGCGGCTGATGAACGCCTCGGGCTGGAGTACCTTCACCTTGATGACGGGAATCACCTTGTTGAGCTGCTTCTCCACCTGCTCGACGATGTACTCGTCGCCGTTGACGACGATCGTCATGCGGGAGATTTCGGGGTGCTCCGTCACGCCGACGGCGAGGCTGTCAATGTTGAAGCCGCGCCGGGCAAAGAGTCCGGCCACCTTCGACAGGACGCCCGGCTGGTTTTCCACAAGAACGGAAAGGGTATATTTCATCGCCGAAGCCTCCTTCCTCAAATGCTCGGCACGTCGGGATCGACGGCGCAGACGAGAATGAAGGGACCGTCCGTCTCGAGCATCCTCGCGGCGAGCTGTTTGGCCTCCTCGTTCGACGTCGCGCGTGCGGCGGGAATGCCGTACGCTTCGGCGAGCTTGACGAAGTCGGGGTCGCCGCGAAGGACGGTCGCCATGTACCGCTTGCCGTACAGCCGGTCCTGGAACTCCTTGACCATGCCGAGACGGCCGTTTTCCATGACGATGATCTTCACCGCGACGCCCTCCTGACAGAGGGTGCCGAGCTCGCACATACTCATCTGGAACGAGCCGTCGCCGCACACGGCCACCACCTGACGGTGGGGCTTGGCAAGCTTCGCGCCGATGGCGGCGGGGACGGAATAGCCCATCGTGCCAAGGCCGCCGCTCGTGAGGAAGCGGCCCTCCTTGACGTTGAAATTGCGCGCCGCCCAGATCTGGTTCTGGCCGACGTCCGCGACGAGAATCGCGTTTTCCTGCATCATGGGGGAGAGGTCGCGGATGAAGACGCGCGGCTCGACGCTGTCGGTGCGCGGCTCCCCGCGGCTCGGGTACGTCTTCTTGTAGCCGAGCGTCTGGTCAAGCCACTCCTGCGGGACGGTATTTTTCACCTGATCGGCGAGAGCGCGCATCACAATGCGGATGTCGCCGACAATCGGCACGTCGACCGGCATATTCTTGCCGATCTCGGCCGGGTCGATGTCAATGTGGACGATCACGGCCTTTTCCGCGATCTGCTGGGGCGCGGACACCGCGCGGTCGCCGACGCGCGCGCCGCAGAGGATGACGAGGTCGGCCTCCTGCATCGCGCGGTTCGCGCTGGTGCGGCCGTGCATCCCGATCATGCCGAGGTAGTGCGGGTTGTCCATCGGGATAACGCCGATGCCCATCATCGTCGCGCAGACGGGGATGCCGCTGTTCTTCGCGAACGCGATGAGCTCCTCGCGCGCCCCGGCGAGCACCACGCCGCCGCCGCAGCAGATGATCGGGCGCTTCGCCTTCTCAATCGCCTCGAGCGCCTTGCGGATCTGCAGGGCGTGGCCCTGCGTGCGCGGCTTGTAGCCGATGATGGCGGCCTTCTCCGGGTAATGGAACTCCGGAATCTCCGCCTGCTGCACGTCGACGGGGACGTCGATCAAAACGGGGCCGGGACGCCCCGTGGAGGCAATGTGGAACGCCTCCTTGAAAATGCGCGGGAGCTCCTCCGCGCGCTTGACGAGATACGAATGCTTCGTGAACGGCTCGCAGGCGCCGGTGATATCGGCCTCCTGGAAGACGTCGCGGCCGAGCAGCTCCGAATTGACCTGCCCTGTGATGGCCACGAGCGGGACGCTGTCCATGTACGCCGTGGCGATGCCGGTGATGAGGTTCGTCGCGCCGGGGCCGGAGGTGGCAATGCACACGCCGGGCTTGCCCGCCGATCGCGCGTAGCCGCTCGCCGCGTGGGCTGCGTTCTGCTCCTCGCGCACGAGGACGTGGCGGATGTTCGATTGGTAGAGAAAGTCGTAGAACGGGCAGATCGCCGCGCCCGGATAGCCGAACGCGATCTGTACGCCCTCGAGCTCCAGACATTTCACCATGATTTCCGCGCCGCTGATCATGAGGCACCATCCTTTCCGTAAAATTCGGCTCGCGGCCGGGGGCCGCGGGACGGAAAAGCCGAGCCGGACACCACTCATTATAGAGAACTTTGCGGCCTCCGTCAAGGCTTTATCGTGCTAATAAGTTGAATCTGCAAATTCCCTTTTTTGGGCGGTTTCGCCGCCCGAAGGACGGGGAGGAATGAAAAAATCCGCCCCAAGCATCGCTTAGGGCGGACGAAGCATCCGCGGTACCACCTAAATTCGGGGAACATCCCCGCACTTTGCCGGCACAATGCGCCGGGCGCCCGGTAACGGCGGGACGCCGCCGGAGCCTACTGGGCCGATAGCCGTTCGATCCGGAGCTCAAGGGCCACGTTCGGCGGGCGCGTCACGGAGCTTTTCACCGGCCAGCTCTTCTCTTTGCCTCGGCGCGCGCTTACTCATCCCTGTCAAAGCCTTTGTCTGATTTCCCATTATTCTACCGCTTCCGGCGGGAAATGTCAAGAGGGTTTCACAAAAAGAGGTATGACTTCACAAAAAGAGGTATGACCGCAGGCCGTCGGGGGACGACGCTTCGCCGAGGGAGCCTTCGCCGGAGAGCTCGCCGGGCGCGCCGTAGCCGTACGCCGCGCCGAGGAAGGCCGTCCCCGCCTCGCGCGCGCCCTCGAGGTCGTACTGCGTGTCGCCCACCATGACGGCCAAAGCCGGCGGGACGCCGAGTCCCGCGCAGGCCGCCTCAATCAGGCCGCGCTTGCCCATGCCCTTCTCGTCCTCGCGGTTGCCGGAAAGAAAATCGACGCGCTCGAGGATGCCGAAGTGTTCGCAGACGGCGCGCGCCATTTTTGCGGGCTTGGCCGTCGCGACGGCGAGCTTCACGCCCGCGGCGCGCAGGTCGTCGAGCAGCGGCAGCATCCCGGGATAGACGGCGCACTCCAGAAAGCCGCCGTCGCGGTAATGCCGCCGGTAGCGCGCGACGGCCTCCTCC
>CASFAA010000001.1 GCA_949292505.1 uncultured Oscillospiraceae bacterium | reverse complement strand
CAGCTCGACGCGGTGTTCGAGGACATCCGCCCGGACGCCGTCAAAATCGGCATGGTCTCCTCCCCGGCTCTCGTCAGGGTCATCGCGGAAAAGCTCGCGCAGTACCGCGCGGAGCACGTCGTCGTCGACCCGGTCCTCGTCGCCACCAGCGGCTCCGCCCTCGCGGCGGACGGCGCGCCGGCCCTTCTGCGGGAGCTTCTGTTTCCCCTGGCGCAGGTTGTCACCCCGAATATCCCGGAGGCGGAAGCGTTCTCCGGCATGACGATCCGTTCGCGCGCCGATATGGAGCGCGCCGCTGCGGCCATCGGCTCCGCGTGCGGCTGCGCCGTCCTGTGCAAGGGCGGCCACAGCGTCAGCGACGCGAGCGACGTCCTCTGGGAAAACGGCGTCCTCACCTGGTTTGAGGGACGCCGCATCGACAACCCGAACACGCACGGCACGGGCTGCACGCTCTCGAGCGCCATCGCGGCGAACCTCGCGAAGGGCTGCGGCCTCAAAACGGCCATCGAGCGCGCGAAGGCGTACCTCTCCGGCGCGCTGGCCGCCATGCTCGACCTCGGGCACGGCTCCGGGCCGATGAACCATATGTTTGCGCTCGGCGAAACGGAATCGAAATAAGAAAGGGAGAATATCAGCTATGGATCGCAACTATACCACGCAGATGGACGCCGCCCGCCGCGGCATTGTTACCCCGGAGCTCGAGGCCGTCGCCAAAAAGGAGCAGCTGCGCGTCGACGAGCTTCTGCCGCTCGTCGCCTCCGGCAAGGTCGTCATTCCGGCCAATAAGCTGCACACCTGCATTTCGCCCGAGGGCGTCGGCTCGATGCTGCGCACCAAGATCAATGTCAACCTCGGCGTCTCCCGCGACTGCAAGGACTACGATGTCGAGATGAAAAAGGTGCTCTCCGCCGTCGAGATGGGCGCGGAGGCCATCATGGACCTTTCGAGCCACGGCAATACGCAGCCCTTCCGCCGCAAGCTGACCGCCGAGTGTCCTGCCATGATCGGCACCGTTCCGGTCTACGACAGCGTCATCCACTACCAGCGCGACCTCGATACGCTTTCCGCGAAGGACTTCATCGACGTCGTGCGCCTGCACGCGCAGGACGGCGTCGACTTTGTGACGCTGCACTGCGGCATCACCCGCAAGACGATCGACCAGATCCGGAAGCACAAGCGCAAGATGAACATCGTCTCGCGCGGCGGCTCTCTCGTCTTTGCGTGGATGTGCATGACGGGCGAGGAGAACCCCTTCTACGAATATTACGACGAGATCCTCGACATCTGCCGCGAGTACGACGTGACGATCTCCCTCGGCGACGCGTGCCGCCCCGGCTGCCTCGCCGACGCGACGGACGTCTGCCAGATTGAGGAGCTTGTCCGCCTCGGCGAGCTGACGAAGCGCGCCTGGGAGAAGGACGTGCAGGTCATGGTCGAGGGTCCCGGTCACGTCCCGATGGACCAGATTGCCGCCAACATGAAGGTGCAGCAGACGATCTGCATGGGCGCGCCGTTCTATGTCCTCGGGCCTCTCGTGACCGATATCGCGCCCGGGTACGACCACATCACCGCCGCCATCGGCGGCGCTATCGCCGCCATGAACGGCGCTGCGTTCCTGTGCTACGTCACCCCGGCGGAGCACCTCGCGCTGCCGAACCTCGACGACGTCAAGCAGGGCATCATCGCGAGCCGTATCGCCGCCCATGCCGCCGATATCGCGAAGGGCGTCCGCGGCGCGCGCGACATCGACGACAGGATGGGCGACGCCCGCCGCGCTCTTGACTGGGAAGCCCAGTGGGCGTGCGCGATCGACCCGGAGACGGCGAAGGCCATCCGCGCCGACCGCTCTCCTGAGCATGACGACACCTGCTCCATGTGCGGCAAGTTCTGCGCCGTCCGCAGCATGAATAAGGCGCTCAACGGCGAGCATATCGATATTCTGTAACAATCCATATGATACAAAAAGCCCGCTTCGGTTTTCAAATTGAACCGAAGCGGGCTATTTTTCTTTCCGAAGGACGAGCGGGACTTATTCCGGACGGCCATTAACGTCCTCCACAGAGGCGACGGGCGACCAGTCGGAGATGGGATTGTCGGTGAGATTAAGCTTCGAGAGAAAGGGAAGCCCTGAGAGCGGGGAAAGATCGGAAACACGGTTTTCCTGCAGGGAGAGCTCGCGCAGACTGGTCAGGCCGGAGAGGGGAGAGAGGTCGGAAACCTCATTGAAGTTGAATGAGAGCTCGGAGAGATTGGTGAGATTCGAGAGTGGAGAGAGATCGGTGACCGCGTTGTTGCTCAGATCGAGTTCCTCGAGCTGCGTCAGCCCGGAGAGCGGGGAGAGATCGGTTATATTGTTGCTCCAGATCGAGAGCGTGGAAAGATTCTCCAGTTCGGACAGCGGGGTGAGGTCGGAGAGCTCGTTGCCGCCGATGTAGAGGTTCATCAGATGCTCAAGGCCGGCAAGCGGGGTGAGATCGGAGATGCTGTTCGCGCTGATCCAGAGTGTCCGCAGATTTGTCATCTCTGAGAGAGGGCCCAGGTCGGTGATGCTGTTGATGGAGGCGCGGAGCTCTGTGAGCTGTGTCAGACCGGAAAGGCCCGAGAGATCGGAAAGCCCGGTTTCGTTCACAATGAGGGTGTGCAGAGCATCAAGCTCAAGAAGCGGGGAGAAGTCCGTCACGGGATTCCCTGTGACGTCGAGCGAGGCGAGAGTCTTCATATTGCGCAGGGGAGACAGATCGGAAACGTCCTGATAATAGAGCTGCACCTTCTCGCATCCGGTAAAATACTGGAAATCGGAAATGTCAGAGAGATAGAGTATCTCGCCCCATTCCAAATCGGTCGTCTTCTCTGTTGTCGAGATAAAGAAGGTTGTTTTTTCCAGTGCGTCATAGGTACAAATGGAAATATTGCGGATGGAAGCAAGCTCCCCGGCGAGAAAGTCCTCGCCGTTGTTTTTTTCCAGGGCCTCCCGCAGGATGAGGTCCAAAATCTCGTTCTCGATCGAGACGGGTTCAGCCGGATCAAGCGCCGGAGCAGAGGACTCTGCCTCTTCCGGCACGACGGCGGAATCCTGGGACGAGGCGGGGCGGGAAGCCGCCGCGGCATGGCTTGACAGGGAGGCGTTCCCGCCGTCGACGGGAACCGAGCCCTTCGGCCAAAGAACCACGGCGAGAATCAGCAGCAGCGCCGCGCCCGTGCAGACGCCTGCAATCAGCCCCTTATGGGAGCGCCTGCCAGGCTGCCGCGCCGGCGGCGCATATGACGCCTGCGCCGTGCTCTGCTGCGTAACAGGCTGCCGTATGGGCGGCTGGCTTGCCTGCTGTGCCGTCTGCTGTGCGGCGTACTGCTGATAGGACGTCTGCGCCGCCTGCTGCTGTACCGGAGGCTGATACGATACCTGCGGCGCGTTCTGCTGTACCGGAGGCTGATACGATACCTGCGGCGCCGCCTGCTGCTGGACGGGCGGCTGATACGGCGTCTGCGCCGCCGGCTGTTCCCCGGCGGCTCCTGCCCGCACCGCCGCGGCGAACTCCTCCATTGACTGGAATCTGTCCTGCGCGTTGACCTCGAGGCCGCGCAGGATGGCGTCCTCAAGCGCCGGGGGTATATGCACGCCGCGCGCCGAGGGTGGGACGAGATCGTCCTCCTCGAGACGATCGAGCGCGTCCGGCGGGACGTAGCCTGTCACTGAGGCGTAGAACGCCGCGGCAAGCGCGTACACGTCCGTGTACGGCCCCTGACGGCCGCGCCGCGTGTACTGCTCCTTCGGCGCGTACCCGTGCTTGAGGACGACGTCGAGGCTCTGGCTTTTGTCGCCGAGCGAGTAGCGCGCCGCGCCGAAGTCGAGGAGCTTCACCTGCCCGCTGCCCGTGAGGTAGATGTTGTCCGGCGCAATGTCGCGGTGGATGATCCCCTCGCGGTGCACGGCGGAGAGGGCGTCCATCACGGGCAGGAAGATCCGCACGGCCTCCTGCCACGGGATTTTCCCGCCGTGGTTCTTCAGATGCGTCTTGAGGCTTACGCCCTCGACGTACTCCATCACAAAATACGCCGTGCCGTTCTCCTCAAAGTAGCTGCGCACGCCGACAATGTTCGGGTTGCCGAGGAATTTCGCGAGCGTTCTGGCCTCGTCGAGGAAGCGCTCGAGGCCGTAGCGGAACTGCTCGCCGCGCTCGCCGGTGAAGGCCGTCACCTGCGGGGAGGCCGACGTCCTTCCGGCCATCGTGTCGGGCAGATATTCCTTGATGGCAACCTTGAGGGCGAGCGTCCTGTCCCAGGCGAGATACGTCACGCCGAAGCCGCCCTGGCCGAGGACGCGGCCGGTGACGTACTGTCCGGCCAGGATGCTCCCGTGCGGCAGCGCGAGGGGATATTTCCCCTCGTCGAACGCCGGATCGTACCCGCAGCGCAGGCACGGGCCCGGAACCGTCTTTTCACAGAAGCAGTTGTAACACCAGGTCATCGGGACGCCTCCTGACAATCAAAATGGGGGCGGAGAGAGAACGTTCTCCCTGCAGGCGGTTACAGGCTGACGCGGAAAAGGTTCGCGCGGCTCGCGAGATAGAACTCGTCGCCCGGGCGCATCGCCATTGGCTGGCCCTGCGGGACGCGGACGCCGTTGCCGAGGAAGGTGCCGTAGCTCGAGCCGAGATCGTAGAGGACAAACATCTGCGTCTGCGGATTGAACTGAATTTTGCAGTGATTGCGGCTGATTCCCTGCGCATGGTCGGGGAAGACGAAGTCGCACGCGGCGGAGTCGCGTCCCATCATGATGCCCTGCGGGCGGATGGGAAAGGATTTTCCGGCGAACAGACCGGCGACGCCGATGAGCTGCGGGTTGATTTGCATGACAGGAGGTCTCCTTTCAGGCTGTGGAATGGGCTGCGGCATGGGCGGCATGGCCTGCACGCGGTTTGCCACAAAGGTGCCGGCGAGCTTGTCGTGCAGCGCCTTGCCTTCGGGGTCGGCCAGGCCGATGATGTAGCCGATGCAGAGGATGAGACCGGAGAGCAGACGGCACAGGGAGCGCAGAAATGCTTTTCCGGGGCCGATCGGAATTCCCTGCTCGTCGACGACAATCAGGCCGCAGATCCGCTTGCCGAGCGTCGCGTGCAGCGAGCTTCCCTCACAGATGCCGTAGTAGAGGAAGGTCGCAAAGGGAGAAATGACGTAAAAGAGATTGAACGAAAGAAACAGGATAACGGACAGAATGATCGAGAGGAACAGTCCGTCCAGAAACAGAGCGCCGATGCGCGCGCCCATGGATCCCTTTTGCTGATACATGGTCTAAGCCTCCTCAAAATAACCGATGATACGGTACCGATCAGAATTTCAGACAGAACCGCGCGCCGCCGACGGTGATTTCGTCGCCGCTGCGCAGGCGGTTCGGGCCCTGCAGCCGCATTCCGCCGAGCAGCGTTCCCTCCGCGGAGCCGAGATCCTCGAGATAGATCAGCCCGTCGCGCAGGAAGACGCGCGCGTGGAGCGGCTCGACGCCGGGCGCTTCGACGATGAGCGAGCACGTCTTCGCGCTGCCGATGGTCAGCTCCTCCGCGAGGGAGAACTCGTTTCCGCCGGCGTGCCGCCCCGAAATCATTTCAAGCCGCATATAGATGCCGCCCGACGGCTGTTCCGGCGCGGGCTTTGGCGCGCTTTTCTTTCTGCGGCGCAGGAGGATGACGAGAATTACGGCGCACGCTGCCGCGAGGACGGCGGCTGCCGCAATCAGAATCCAGACAAGGGTCCCGCAGCTCTCCGCAGCAGCGGCGTCCTCCGCCGGCAGTCCGGACACGGCCTCGCTTTCCGCGGCAGGCTCGGAAGCCACGGCGTCGGAACCGGAGGGTTCGGAGGGCTCGGCAGGCGCCTCGGAGACGGGCGGCTCGGAAACGGGCTCCTCCGCGGGCGCTTCGGAGACGGGCGTCTCGGACGCCGCCTCGGAAACCGGCGGTTCCTCCTCAACCGGCTCCGACGCCGCGCCGATCACCGGGACGTTTTCAAGGTTCGCGCGGTAGGTGAGCGCGCCGTCGTCCGCAAGGAAGAAGACGCTTCCCTCATACGGCGAGGCGGGCTCGCGGCCGAGCGGGAACGAGAGGACGGAGAGCGCGTCCGTGTACGACGCGACCTCCGCGGCGCACGCCGCTCCGTCGAAGACGCCGGTGGGAATCTCGGCGTGGACGCCCTCCCCGAGCGAGGAGAGCTCAGAAAGCCCCTGCGCCGATACGTCCCGTGCGGTGGCGAGGCCGAGCGTGTGCAGCACCGCGCTTGCCCCGGCGGCGCGTTCCTGCGCCGCCTCGAGGCCGGGACTGTTCTCCGCCTCCTCCGTGACGCCGTCGGAAATCAGAACGGCCTCGACGAGCTCGCCTTCCTCGCGCTGCTCCGACTCCAGATAGGCGAGGGCGTCGAGAACGCCCTGCGGCAGATCAGTCATCTGCCCGTCGTACGAGAGGCTGCGCAGCGCGGCGAGCGCGCTGGCTGTGTCCTGCGTTTTCTCCTGTACCACCTCGAGGCTTTCCCCGAAGGTCAGCACGGCAAAGCGCGTGCCTGCGCCGGATGACTGCGCGAGCGACGAGGCAAAGCTCTCAATTTTCCTTTTCAACGATCGCATCGACTGTGAATCGTCGACAAACAGGTAGTATGAGACGGGTACGCCCGCCTCCCCGACGGCCTGCACGCCGTTCGCGGCGGGGATGGAGCCCTCCGCGCCGTAGAGCTCTGCGGTGAGCCCCTCCTCCACAGGGAGGTAGACGTAAAGGGTTTCCCCCTGCACAAAGGCCTGGGTGATGGAGAGCGTGCTCTCTCCCCACGCCTGGGCGGCGGAGAGCACAATCAGGGGAAGGGATAAAAGCGCGCAGACGGCGCGCCGCAGTCTTCTCATGAGACACATCTCCTTTGCGTTATCCGGCGCGTACCGCCAGCAGCGTCAGGTTATCGTTCCCCGGCCGCAGCCGCGGGAGAACGCGCAGCAGCAGAAGCTCCGCCCATTCGCGCGGCGTCCCGGCCTTGAGAAAATCGATGAGGATCTCCTCGTCATAGACGTACTCCCAGAACCCGTCGGAGCACAGGAGAAACCCGTCTCCCGGAAAAAGCGCGCCGCTGCCGGTATCGGGGACGCAGCGGTTTTCTTCGCCCACCACGCGCAGCAGGCTCGGGCGATCCTCATCAAAATTGACGGCGTTGCGGGTGATTTCCCCCGCGAGGTATTTTTTGAAGCTGACGGAATGATCCTGCGTGAGGCGGCGGATGCGCCCGTCGGAGAGGGCGTAGATGCGGGAATCCCCCACATGCGCCCAGGCGATGCGATCGCCGTCCGCCGCGAGAGCGGCGACGGTCGTCTTCATTGAGGCGTGACGCGCCTCCTGTTCCGCGAGGAGCGCGCCGTTCGCGCGCAGGATTTCCTCCCGCAGCCATGCGGCGCGATCCTCGGGCGGCTCGGACTCGTCGAGCCAGGCGCGGTACAGACTGTCCGCGGCGAGAGCGGAGGCAATTTCCCCGCCGCGGTGGCCGCCCAGGCCGTCGGCCACGAGGAAGAAGCCGGCGTCCTCCTTCACGTTCCAGCGGGCGGAGTCCTCATTTTGCTCCCGTCCGCCGGCGTTGGTGTAGAGAAAGGCGTCGAGACGCATCGGCTCACCCCAATTCCACGCGGACGGAGTTGGCGCGCTCGCCGAGATAGAACGAGTCGCCGGGTCTCAGGCGGAAGGGGACGCCGGGGTCGAGGCGCTGGCCGTTCGCGAGATAGGTGCCGTACGTCGAGCGCAGGTCGGTCACGAGGAATTCTCCTGAGGCCGCGTTGAACGAGACGGAGCAGTGGCGCGCGCTCACGCCGGGCGTGTCATTGCGGAAGATGAGGGCGCACGAGGACGCGTCGCGCCCGATGAGGACGGCCTGGCTGCCGACCGGCGTCTGCGCTCCGCCGTGCTGGGGCGACATCGAGCGCAGGTAGGC